>NZ_JBSFYP010000001.1:0-359074 GCF_053599835.1 Micromonospora sp. NPDC005163 | reverse complement strand
TCGGACAAAACCAGCTCGGCCTTCGGGCGCCCTGTTCGCGGCATACCACGAAGCCTACCCGAATTCAGCAGCTAATCACCGACTCAGGACACTAGATGTGAGTGCGCGGTCGGTCTCGGGGTCTGTCTGTCGTTGGCGACCGCCGCCGGCAGACCTGGACCGGCGGCGAGGCGTCTGCCTCGCCTCCGCCGCGCGGTCCGGACCGTCGCCTCGGTGCGGGCCGCACGGCGGGCGGGGGCCGTCGCCCCGGGGGTTGCGCGGGTGTGGGCGGGTTCGGCGGCGTGTGGGGCCACCAGGCCACCGCACGCGCCGCCTGATCCGCCCGCTGATCAGGCGGTCCTACCTTCTTGATCGGACACGGCGTGGGTGGGGAACTCGTCGTCGTGGTCGGTGTCGGTGTAGGGCAGGTCGATGAGGCGGTGACGGCCGCTGCTGTCGGCCCGTTGCCAGACCTGGTCAGCGGGGCTGGCATCGAGTGCGGCACGCAGCTCGGCGGTGGTGGTGGCGATGACCGTCTTCAGGCTGATGCCGGCGACGCGGTGGTGCAGGTTCGCCTCGCGGCGGGCCGAGGGGAGGTGGAACAGCACCGGCCACGCCCAGTTGCTGAGGCAGACCAGCCGTTCGTACTTGGCGATTTTCTCGGTGAGGATGTCGAGGCGTTCGCGGCCGGTGTCGTACTCGAGAAAGAACGGCACGGACCGTCCGTGCTCGGTCCACACCCCGGCGCCGTCCGGGCGGGGCAGTCCGCTCGGACCGTGGACCATCATCTGCGGGTTGGCGCCTCGGCGGTAGAACACGCCGGGCTCGTGGAAGGCGGACGCGGGCTGCCACCGGTCCAGGGCCGTGTCGGGGTGGGTGCGGGCATGGGCGGCGAGGTCGATGAAGAACTGGTTGCCGCCGAGCAGGTGCGGCAGGTCCGGCCGGGCGGTCAGGGACTGCTTTCGGCGGCGGGCCTGGTCCCGGCGTGGTCGTCCGAGTCCGCGTTGGGCGTGGACGTGGTCGTAGCCGAGCTGGTCCAGGACGTAGTGGTACGGGTAGGAGCCGCCGTAGGCCCGGTTGGGTCGGAACCGGTCTGTCGCCCGCAGGACGGTGAGGCGGCGTAGCCGGCGTTGGGCGAAGTCCAGGGACGGGAACAGTGCGGCGCCGATCTGATCGGTGGTGAGGACTCCGTGGTCGTGGAGCCAGCCGAGGAGGCGGTCGTCGCGGGCGGTGATGCTGGCCTGTAGACGCAGCAGCGGGTCCGGAACCGGTAGCGGTTTACGCATGGGCTGTCCCTGGGGGGACACCCCACACATGAGGGTGTGTCTGGAGCCGGCCCACACTCCTGAAAGGGGGCCTGACCTGGACTGTAGGCGGGATCGGCGGGTCGGTTTGGGGGTCAGGATCAAGGCGGACGGTGCAACGGAGACCGACACCGACGTCGACACGGCCGGCCACACCGGTTCCGCCTTGACAGTGGCTTGAAAGCGAGTACGCCGCAGGTCGGTGACGACTCTGGTGGCGCGGGTGAGGGTCGCTGAGCTGGGTCAGCATGCTTGTTGCTCCTTCGAGGATCCGAACAGGGCGATGGAGAGCAAGATGTGCACTGGTCGCCCTACCGTGACGGGCGGGCCGGTGTTCGCTCTGCCAGGTCGGGTCAGGTTTTGTCAGGAGACGGGCTTCCTGACAGACCCGTGTGCTGGTCTCACGGCGACGGCTATGGCTGACAGAGGTCGCAGATTGTGGTTCTGTCACGCGGCCTCCCGGTGTGACAGGTCCGGCGCGGGTGCGGTGCTCTCGCCGCGCAGGACGCGCACGAGTGCTGAGGCGGTGGCGTTGGACAGTTGGTGCCCGTCCGCGCGCAGCTGTCCGGCGAGGGCCTTGCGGGACAGGGGTGTTCCGTGGGCGTCGAGGGTGCGGGCGGCGGTCCGGGCGGCTGGGACCAGCGCGGTGATCCCCGGGCCTCGGTCCCGGACCGGCGTGTCCTCGGCCCGTCGGTCCGGGACCGCCGGGTCCTGGTCCGCCGGGGCGGGGACCGCGGCGGTGCAGTCCCGGACCGGGCCAGTGTTCGTGGGGACCGGCAGTGGCGGTGCGGGGACCGGCTCGCGGGTGTCCGGGACCGCGGCGTCCGCGATCAGCGGCGGTCCTGGGGCGTCCCGCGTGGGGCGGGCGGTGCGCTCGGGTGGGGCGGGGTCGGCGCGGCCGAGGGCGATCTTCACCATCGTCAGGAAGCCGAGCGCCGGCAGCGCGGCGGCGATCCAGCCGATCGCCGACGCTTCCGCCTCCACCACCTGGGCGGCGAGGGACAGGAACACCGCCACTGTCAGGACGGTCGCCGGGAAGGCGACGCTGGTGCCCAGGCGCCGGTTGCGGCGCAGTTCCAGACCGGCGGCGATCGAGGTCAACTCCAGCACGACCGCGTCGGCCCAGGCGAGCCAGCCCGGCTGGCCGTGTGCCGCCGCGACGTCATGCACGTGCCGGAAGGAGGCCGCGCCGGCCGCGCCGCCGATCAACAACATGATCAGCACCTGGATGCGGTTTTCCAGCCGCTCCCGCCCCGACCGCTGATCGGTGGGGACGTCGTGGGATCGCTGTTCAGTTGTCGCCAACGGCCCACCTCCCATGGTGAGGTAGCACGTGCGCAATCTTGACTACCGTCGTCGTACAGGGGCGGACCGACCTGGCAGTCGGCTTCGTGTGATTGATGTGGATTGATGTCATGTTCGTGCTCCAGTTGACTGATGTTCAAGGTGCGGGCGATGTGGGGTGCAGTCCAGGCCCGCTCGGATCAGGGCTTGGGCCGGCGCGACCTGCCGACTGACGCCCGTCCGGGCGGAACCCCTCCTGTCATACGCAGGGGCAGGCACCAGGGCAGCAGGCGTCGCCACAACCGGCACAGCAGGCTGCGGTCAACAGGCGGACACGGGGGGCGGACGGCCAAGCCGAGCCACAAGGGGTCAGGACTCTCGCCACCGGCAGCGCTCGACAAGCGCCATGGTGGTGCGGCGGCTCAACTCGCCGACGAACGATCCTTCATGTGGGCCTCCCTCTCTCGACGGTCCCAGCACCGTCGGCGCGAACAAGAGCAGGCAACCCGACTCTGGGAGTGCCTGCCCGCCTCTTTCTGGCCGACCGCGCCAGCCGGCAGTGCGGGAACGTGTATCCAGTACGCCCCGGGAACACCGTCGAGTCAACCCCCAATTTCACGCGGATCGGCCACGGAGCCTTGACGTCAGTCCGGTGGAGTGTTTGCCAGTCCGTTCCTATTGCTCGCAGTCCGCCTGGTCCGCCCAGTCATGGGCGAAAAACCTAGATCTGGCCACCTGGCAGGACGGGGATCTCATCGAATGGACGAGCGTGAGTCGGGGACGAGTGGATCTGTCGCCATCGCGGGCGTGGGTGGTGGGTCTCAGTCCTCGCTCAGCCTCAGCCGCCGTCGTTGTTCGGATCGCTATGCGGCGGCACAACGGCCAAGTGATCCACTGCCACCAAACTTAGGCGGCTGCGCTGCGGGTGCGGACTGCTGACGGCTGCCGCGCCCGGCACCGCGCTCGTTCGGGCATACGCCATGCGCCGGCGGGTATGCGCGGCGGATGCGCGCCGGCGAGGTGACCCGGCTCTACCACCACCAGACGAACCAGTGTCGCGGCGGCCGGCCGCCGGGTGTCCCGCGGTTCGTCCCAATGGACCCGAGCAACCGTCCCCAGCCGTTCAAACGCCACCTCGGGACGCCGGTGCACCCCCTGCCCCGCGACCTGCCGCCGACCGGGGCGCCGGCCGCGGTGACCCTGTCCGGACGGGTACCGCCGAGCGTCCCGACCATAGACGGCGAACTCCTCGCCCGCCTGCTGTTCTACTCGGCCGGCGTCACCCGAACCGCCGGAGACAACCTCTGGTTCCGCGCCGCCCCCTCGGCCGGCAATCTCCACCCCCTCGAGATGTACGCGGTGGCCAGCGAGGTCGCCGGGCTCGACGCCGGGCTATACCACTTCGCGACGGAAGTGTTCGGCCTGGAGGCACTCGCGGCCGGGGACCACCGCCCGGCGCTGGCCGACGCCACCACCGACCCGGACGTCGGGCCACCCCGCTCGCCCTCGTCGTCACCGGCCTACCTTGGCGAACCGCGTGGAAGTACGCCGAACGGGGCTGCGGCACGTCTACTGGGACGCCGGGACAGGGTGAGGGCATGGACGGGTCAGGCGTACACGGGGTGTCGGGTGCCACCGTGGTCAGCGCACGGCCCGCCTCGTACGCCGGTCATGCTGACCAGGCCGTCGTCGCACTGCACCACGTAGCCCTTGCCGTTCCAGAAGGTGGGCACGCAGTCGAACCAGTCGCAGACGTCCGCGGCCGGGTCGTTGATGTAGGAGCCGCCGCAGTAGTTGTAGCCGTACGGGTTCTGCGGTGCGCCGCAGAGGTCCACCGGGGTCGGGCTCGGCGAGCCGGTGGACGGACTCGGGCTACCGACACCGGTGCTGCTGGCCGACGGCCACCCGGAGGGTCTGGTCGGTGAGGCACCATCGGTCGGGCCCGGTCCAGGAGAGGTGACCGGCCCGGAACCGGGCCCCGGCGCCGTAACGGGACCGGACGTGCCGGGCGCGGTGGTGGCGTCCCGCTGCGGACCAGCGGTGGGAGCGGTGGGAGCGGTGGGAGCGGTGGGAGCGGTGGGAGCGGTGGAGCTTAGCGGCGCGCCGACGGCGGTGGTCGGCGAGGGGTCATCCGGGTCGGTCGAGGCCGCGCCGGTGCGGCCGTCGAAGTCCATTCCGACCACCGGGCGGTCCGTCGCGGACCAGCGGACCGCGCCCACGACCCCCGCCAGGGCGACCAGGACCGCGACGGCGGCGACCAGCGCCGGACGGGCGAGGCGGGCGGCGGCCGGGGCCTCGACGGGCGTGGCCGGTGTCGGTGCCGCCGGCCGGGTACGCCAGTGCGCCACCACCGCCTCGTCGAGCCGGTCCAGGAGCGCGTCCCGCTCCCCGACGGCCTCGGCGTACGCGACGGTGAGTCGCAGCCGGAAGTCGGACGCCGCCGTCGGCGGTACCCGTACTCCCCGGATCCTGCCCGGCCCGTGCTCGTGCAGCAGGGTCAACGGCTCCGCCGGATGGTGTGCCACCCCGGTCAGCTGCCGGTACGGCCACTCCCGGACCCCGAGGCGTCCGATGAGGATCAGCCGCCGGTCGGTGACCACCGCCATGCCGGCGTCGACCACCGCGACGCCCTTCGTCAACCCGCGTGACCGGACCGGGTCCCCGAGGGGAACGACGGCCAGCTCCGGTGCAGGCAGGCCGGCGGTGTGCCGAGCCGCCACCTCGAGCAGTTCCGCGCCGGACTGCACGGTGGCCACGACCTCATTCTGGTCGAGGGCCACCGGCAGACCCACCGGCGTCTCCGCCCACGGCTCCGGCTCCTCCGCCCGCGCCCAGAACTCCCGTAGCTGCATGTCGCGTCGCCGCCACGCCTCGACGGCGGTCTCGTACGCCATGCGCCGCCGCTCGTTCTCTCGGTTGACCCACCGGGCCCGCCAGCCCACCGCCGTCCCGTCCGTCGCCACCGGGTCGCCTCTCATCGCGAAGGGGTTCCGCGTCCACCCGGTACAACCGCGCGCGGCGGCGCAGGACACGTCGTCGCCGTCGACCGGATCGGCTGGTTCCGTGGATACCGTCAAATGCCCGTACCGGTTGGCGGGTGGGGCCGAACCGCCGATATCCACGGCTGTCTCCGACCGCCTCGCGGCGATACGGTGCACGCACCGCCTCGGGCCGCGCCCCGCCGACAGGTCGCGACGCCGCCTCACGCGTCCCCATCCGCACCACCGGATCGATCTCACGTCCGACGCCGGCGTAGTCGCCGGGAGAGAGGATCGAACAGGATGCTCCCGACACCCACCACCTCCTGGCGAACGGCGAGAATCACCCTCGCAGCCGCCATCGCCCTGGTCAGCCTCGGCGTTTTCAGCGCACCCGTCCAAGCCGAAGGAAAATCCAAGGTCACCGTGATGACCCGGAACCTCTATCTGGGCGGCGATCTGACGCCATCCATCGGCGCGCCGACACCAGGGGCGTTCCTGGCCGCGAACTCCGCGCTGTTGAGCCACGTCGACCTGGTCGACTTTCCCGCCCGGGCGAAGCTGCTCGCCCGGGAGATCACCAAGAACAAGCCGGACCTGGTCGGACTGCAGGAGGTCGCCCTGTGGCGCACCGGCACGTTCGCTGACCCCGCACCAGCCACCGAAATCCGGTACGACTACCTGGCATTGCTCATGGGCGAGCTGAGCCGCTCCGGTCACGCGTACGACGTCGCGGTCGTACAGGCCGAGGCCGATCTGGAGGCGCCGGCGGGCGCGCCGCACTTCCTCGACGTCCGGCTCACGATGCGCGACGTGATCCTGGTGCGCCACGGCGGCCGGGTGAAGGTGACCGACTCCTCGTCCGGCACCTTCACCAACAACCTCACCTTCACGCTCGCGGCAACGAACGGGACCGTGACCAGCACCCGCGGTTGGACCGCGGTGGACGTGGTGCACGGGCAACGCCCGTTCCGGTTCGTGAACACCCACCTGGAGGCCTTCCACCCTGGTGTCCGGGTGCTGCAGGCGCGCGAGCTGCTGGGCGGTCCCCTCGCCACGGCACCGGGTGACGTCATCCTTGGCGGGGATCTCAACACGGGCCCCGACCTGCCGGTCGCCGAGAACCGGCTCGCCTACGCGGCGCTGGTGGCCGGCGGAATGCGGGACACGTGGCAGATCCTGCATCCGGGTGAACCCGGCTACACCGCGGGTCTGGGCGACGACCTGAACCAACCCGCCGACGCCGTCGAACACCGCATCGACATGGTCCTGTTCCGGGGGGCGGTCGTTCCCGTCTCGAGCCTCATCTTCGGCACCGAGCGGCAGACCCCCGACGGCCGGTGGGCATCGGACCACCTCGGCTACCTGGCCGTGCTGGCCTTGCGGTAGCGCGAACGCTGCTCCGGGCTGGCGCCGACGCGCCAGCCCGGGGCTGCCACGGGCCCGCCGCGATGACCGCCCCGACGCGTCCGCCCGGCCTGGCTGTCAGTAGGTCCCGCCGCGCGCCACCTGCGGGGCCACCCGTTCGTGCAGCGCGGCGAGGGCCGGGCTGACGGCGGCGGTGAGCGGCGCCGGGTCCGCCAGCCGACGCGCCGGGTCCGGTAGCCAGGCGAGGTCCGCGTCGAACCGGCCGCGCGCGGCGCGTACCTCACCGGCCGGGTCGGCGACGGCCAGGCGACGGCCGCCGCGCATGACCGGCACGAGCAGCGGCTCGCGGTCGCCCGGTGGCGGTTCGTCGCGCAGCCCCACCACGTCGCCGTTGGCACCGGTGGGATCGCGGAAGACCTGCTTGGGGCCGGGCAGGGTGGCCTTGCCGGGCGACAGCTTGAGCACCGGCCGGTCGCCGACGGCCACCAGCTTGTAGGCGCTGTCCAGGGACGGCGCGTCGAACGAGACGCCCATGCGGGTGCCGACGCCGTACGCGTCGATCGGTGCGCCCGCGGCGACGAGCGCCGCGATGACATCCTCGTCGAGGCTGCCGCTGGCCAGGATCTGGGCCTGAGTCAGCCCGGCGTCGTCGAGAATCGCGCGGGTCTGCACGGCGAGCGCGGCGAGATCTCCGGAGTCGAGCCGCACGCCCACCGGGCCGGTCAGTCCCAACTCCGCGATGACCTCGACGGCGGCTCGCACTCCGGCGGGCGTGTCGTAGGTGTCGACGAGGAACACCGGGTTCGTCGGGAAGTCGGTCGCGAACGCGCGGAACGCGGCGCGCTCGTCGGGGAACGCCTCGACGTACGAGTGGGCCATGGTCCCGGACGGCGGCAGTCCGTACCGTCGAGCGGCCTCGACGTCGCTGGTCGCGGCGAAGCCGGCGATCGCGGACGCCCGGGCCACGGCGGCGCCGGCCTCGATGCCGTGGGTGCGGCGGAACGCGAAGTCGACCAGCTGCGCGTCGCCGGCCGCGAGGCGGCATCGGGCGGCCTTGCTGGCGACCGTGGTGTGGAAGGTGATGAGGTTCAGCACGCCGGTCTCCACCAGCTGCGCCTCGGCGATCGGCGCAGTGACCTCCAGCAGCGGTTCGTCGGCGAACACCACGCGGCCCTCCGGCACGGCCCAGACATCACCGGTGAACCGCAGCCCCGCGAGCGCTGCCAGCGTCGCTTCGTCGAGCCCGACGGTGTCGCGCAGGTAGCCGAGTTCACCCTCGTCGAACGCGAAGCCCTCCAGGAACGCCAGCGCCTCGGCCAGCCCGGCGGCCACCAGAAAGCCACGCTGCGGCGGTAGGCGGCGGACGAACAGGCTGAACGTCGCACGCTCCACCATGTCCCGGCGCAGGTAGCTGGCCGCCATCCGCAGCTCGTACAGGTCGGTACGCAGCCCGGTCACGATTCCTCCATCGGCACTGGGCACGGTCAACGGGCCGGCATCGTGGTGATGCCAACCCGTCGGGTCCGGGGCGGACGCAGGCTGGGGCGTCCGGCCCCCGGCTTCCGAGCCAGCACGCCGCGAGGCAGCAGTTGGGCGCGGATACCCCTCCCGGTCACCGGTACACCTGACGGCGGTGAACACACCGGCCACACCGCCTCGCCGGGGTCCGCATGCCGCCGCCCGCCACTCGGCGCGCACCGCGTCGAGACCCTGAGCGTTGACGACTCGCGCTACTCCTTCGCAACGGTCGCCGGCTCCGGCGGCGTGCGCGGCCCGCTGACCCGCCGCTCGTCGCCGTGCCCCGGCCACCACGCCTTGTGCCCGATCAGCGCGGTCAACGCCGGAACGAAGAACATCGACATGACGAACGCCGACAGCACGATGCCGATCGCCACCGCGAAGCCCATCTGCTGCAGGAACGAGATCGGCGCGAGCAGCAGCACCGCGAACGTCCCGGCCAGGATCAGTCCGGCTGCCGCGACGGTCGGGCCAGCGTGTTCCACTCCGATGGCGGCGGCCTCGTGCGGCTCGTTGCCTTCCCGCGCCTCCTCGCGTAGTCGGGCGATCATCAGGATGTTGTAGTCCGTCCCGATCGCCACCACGAAGAGGTAGAGGATGATCGGCAGCTGGAAGGTGACACCGGGCTCGCCCTGCAGCCCTTGGAAGAGGTAGACCGTGGCGCCCAGCGTGGCGGCGAAGTTGAGCAGCACCGCTATCACGAGGTAGATCGGCGCGACCAGGCTGCGCAGCAGCAGCGCGAGGATGAGCGCGATCAGGCCGGCCGCGACCGGCAGGATCACCGACAGGTCGCGGTTGTTCGCCGAGTTGATGTCCGCGAAGATCGCGGTGGTCCCGCCGACCAGCGCCCGGGTGCCGGTCGGGGCCGCCGCGTGCACGGCACCGCGCAGGTCCTCGCGGACGAGGGTGATCGCCTCGTTGGAGACCGGGTTCTCGTCGAGCAGCAGGTTGACCCGGGCCACACTCGGGTCGGTGCTGCGCTCCGGGGGCTGCGCCTGGCCCACACCCGGGGCTTTCGCCACAGCCGCCGCGAAGTCGTTGACCTGCTGCTCGGTCAGCTGCGACCCGTTACTGGTGGTCAGGTAGACCTCGGTAGGGGCGAGCGCACCGGCGGCGAACCCGCGCTGCAGGTCCTGCGCGGCCTTCGCCGACTCGGTGTCCTGCGGGAAGCCGGCGCTGAAGTCGTAGTCGGCCTTGTAGCCCAGCACGCCCGCGGCGAGCGCGACCAGGAGGACGCCGGACGCCGCCGCGACGAGCGCCGGCCGGCGCCCGACGACGGTGCCGAGCCGGTGCGACAAGGTGGCCTTGGGCGCACGCTGCCACGCCTTCGACGGCCAGAAGACGTAACGACCGAGCAGCGAGACGACCGCCGGGACGAGAGTGAGCGAGGTGACCAGCATGACGCCGACCGCGATCGCGAGCGCCGGGCCGAGCGAGCCGAAGAAGCCCAGGGAGGCCAGGAGCAGCACGAGGAACGCGACGATGACCGCCCCGGCGGCCGACGTGATGACCTCGCCGACCCGCTGGACGGAGACGATCATCGCGGTGCGCTTGTCGTCACCGGCGCGCAGCCGCTCCCGGTAGCGGAAGAGCAGGAACAGGATGTAGTCGGTGCCGATGCCGAACAGCACGATCAGCAGGATCGTCTGCAAATCCTGACTGACACTGAGATCGAATGCCTTGCCCGCGGCGGCGACGAGACCCGTCGTGATGCTCAGGACGACGCCGACGACCACCACGGGCAGCAGCGCGGCGATGGGGCTGCGGAAGATGATCAGGATCAGTCCGATGATCAGGATGATCGTCGCGACACCGACCACGGCGAAGGCACTGTTGAAGGTGTCCTCGTTGTCGACGAAGCTCGCCACGTCGCCGGCCACGCCCGCGGTCAGCCCACTGTTCGCCAGCTCCGGGCCGATGTCCGACCGCAGATCGCGTACGGCGTCGAGCAGCGCCGGATCGTCGGGGGTGGGGGCATCGAGCCCGACATTGATGATCTGCAGCGACTTGTCCGGCGCGACCGCGAGCGGACCTGTCAGGTAGCCGGACGTGTGCGGGATGTTCTTGACCTTGAGCGACTGAGCGAGCTGGCCCACCCTCGCCTCGTCCGCCGGCCTGAGCTTCTGCCCGTCGGCGCGCTTGACCACGATGATCGCCGTCGCGGTGGCCTGCTGCGGAAACGCCTTCTGCCCAAGCTCGGTGGCCTGCACGGACTCGTACGAGCGGGGCAGAAAGCTTTCCTGATCGGCGGAGGTGATATCGCTCAGCGACGGTGTGGTGGCGATGATGGCGGCTGCCGCGAGCACCCACCCGGCGATCACCCACCACGCTCTGCCCACAACGAATCTGCCCAGCCGCTCGAACATGGTTTCCCCCGAGTGTTCGGCACCACCGACGTCGGGGGCCTGGAGCGCCCAGGGCACCCGCCCGTCACTCTGCCGGGCAGGCTTCGCTACCCACTGTGCAGCCTACCGTCGCGTGGCACTCCTTTTCGGATGCTTGGGCTCCGGGGGCTCGGCGAGTTTCAGCTGTTCAGGTACGCGAGCACGGGGAACACCCGTCGATTGTTGTCATCGGACGGCGGCATACCCAGCTTGGTCAACTACCCGCCCGCGGCTACACCGCGCCGGAAAACCCGGCGAACCAGCCCGCTGACGAGATGCTGTTGCGGGCCCACCAGGCGCAGTTCGACGCCAAGGTGAACGGCGTGGACGGGTGGAGTTACATGGCCTCGGCCGCCCTGGCTAGAGGCGAACGGATGGGGCGCCTGCTGGTCGAGGTGCACACCGTGGGCAACCGGCTACCGGCCGAGCCGTGCGCGCTGGCCCAGCAGTTCTGGGGCATGCAGGGCGACTGCCAGCTGGTGGCGTCGGTGCGGCACAGGTCGGGGTGGTGATCCGGCCAGGCCGCGACGACCGGTTCGACCAGTGGGCGGCGTACCGGCACCCGGACGGTGTAGTGGTCTACGTTGCACAGCGCGCGAAGCTCGGCGACGACCCGCCGGCGCTGACCACGCTGCCGTTCTCCGTGCCGCAGCTGGCGGCCCTCGCCGTCGATGAACGGTTCCATCTCAAGTAGCGGGCCTTCGCAAGGGCTACTGCCGGGGACAAACAGCACCGCCAATCCTCATGCGATTTCTGTGAGGGCCGGTCGAGAGCGGCCGGCCCTCCGCGTTCCCTGGTCAGCCGACCTGCGCGCGGCGAGGTGGGCGAGCAACGCCCGCGCCCGGGCGTCGACCGGTCCGGCCGCGAAAGAGGTGTAGCTGCGTCAGCCGTTGAGGTACGCGAGCACCGCCAGCACCCGCCGGTTGTCGTCGTCCGACGGTGGCATCCCGAGCTTGCTGAAGATGTTGTTGATGTGCTTGCTGACGGCCTTCTCGGTGACGAAGAGCCGT
This sequence comes from Micromonospora sp. NPDC005163, assembly GCF_053599835.1. Classification (NCBI taxonomy): domain Bacteria; kingdom Bacillati; phylum Actinomycetota; class Actinomycetes; order Micromonosporales; family Micromonosporaceae; genus Micromonospora; species Micromonospora sp. NPDC005163. The sequence continues at coordinate 347,249 of NZ_JBSFYP010000001.1, read as the reverse complement.
CCCGCGATCGCCGCGTTCGACCGTCCCTCGGCCATCAGACCCAGCACCTCCCGCTCCCGGGCGGTGAGGTCGCGCAGTGGCTGCATGCCGGAGGTACGGGCCAGCAGTTGGGTGACCACCTCCGGGTCCATCACCATCCCGCCGCCGGCCACTCGGCGTAGCGCGTCGATGAATTGGCCGACGTTGGACACCCGGTCCTTGAGTAGGTAGCCGACTCCCCCGTTGCGGTCGGCGAGGAGTTCCCGGGCGTACAGCTGCTCGACGTGTTGGGACAGCACGAGGATCGGTAGCCCGGGCAGCTGCATCCGGGCCGCGAGGGCGGCTTGCAGGCCTTCGTCGGTGAAGGTGGGTGGGAGGCGCACGTCGACGACGGCGATGTCGGGGCGGTGCCGGGTGAGCGCCGGCAGCACGGACGGTCCGTCGGCGACGGCCTCGACGACCTGGTGTCCGTTCGCGTGGAGGATGTGCGTCAGCCCGTCCCGGAGGAGGGCAAGGTCCTCCGCGATGACAACTCGCACGGCAGCTCCATGGTCACGACGGTGGGTCCGCCGGGCGGACTGGTCACGGTCATCGTGCCATCGAAGGCTGCCAGACGGCGTCGTACGCCCGCCAGGCCGGTCCCTGCGTCCGGCGTGGCGCCGCCGCGCCCGTCGTCGCCGACCTCCGTGCGCAGCACACCGTCCCGGTGCACCAGAGAGACCCAGGCGCGCCGGGCGCCACTGTGCTTGGCCACGTTGGTGAGCAGCTCGGCCACCGCGAAGTACGCCGCGGACTCGACCGCCGCGGGCGGGCTGCCGGGCAGGTCCAGGTCGACGTCCACGTCCATGGGCGGCGCGACGGTGAGGGCGAGTGCCTGCACCGCCCCGTTGAGGCCGCGTTCGGCGAGTACGGGCGGGTAGATGCCGCGGACGAGGTGGCGGAGTTCGGCGAGGGCGTGGCCGCTGGTCTCCTGCGCCTCGCTGAGCAGTCGCGCCGCCCGTGCCGGGTCGTTGGCCATGAGCTGCTCGGCCAGGCCGATGCTCATCCGCAGTGCGACCAGCCGGGCCTGCGCACCGTCGTGCAGGTCGCGTTCGATGCGGCGCAGCTCGGCGGCCTGCGTGTCGATGGTGTCGGCGCGGGTGGCGGCGAGGTGCCGGACCCGCAGGGCCAGCTCCTGCGCCCGGGTGGGGGCGAGGAAGAAACCGGCGAAGCGGAAGTGCAGCCACAGCAGCCCCGGTGCGACGGCCAGCCCGCCGGTGAGGATCAGCCAGCCCTGCGGCGCGGCCAGCCACGCCTTCGCGAGGTTGTCCATCGGCCAGAACACACCGTAGCCGTACCAGTCGATGCTCAGGTAGAGCACCAGCGGCACGAAGAGGGCGCCCTCCAGCCCGTACGCGGCCAGCGCGAACGCGAGCAGGCAGGCGCCGCCGGTGACCGCGCCGGGGATCAACCAGGCGAGGTCCCGCCAGGTCGCCGGGTCCGAGACCACCCACCGGAACCGCTGCCAGGTGCCGAGCCGCGCGCCGGCGGGCACCGGCGCGTACGGCGAGGCGATCGGCACGCCGGCGGACCGGCTCAGGCGCCGTTGCAACGTCAGCGACAGCCGTACGAGCACGGTCACCGCGGGGAAGAGGGCGAACCCGATGCCGAGGGCGGGGATGAGCGCGAGGGAGACCACCGACAGCGCGAACAGCAGCACGTTGGTGGTCAGGCTGAGCAGGGCCACAGCCAGGCCCTGCACGGCGGCGAGCGCGCCAGGCCGGATCTGCTGCCAGACGGTCGAGCGTACGGAGCGGTCCACGGCGTCATTCTCCGCCCGATGCGCCACCGGAATCGGTGGTGCTACCACCACCTGCCTTCGGGACCTGCCACCCCTGCCTTCCACCTGTGGCGGCCGAAGGATCGAAGGCATGACCAGGCAAAAGGAAACCGCGCGGCACCGACTGGCCGCAATGCCGTCCGGCCGACGCAGCAAGTACGTGATGCTCGTCTTCTGGCTCGTCCTCGTCGCGGCAGCCGGGCCGCTGGCGATCAAGCTGACCGAGGTGCAGGACAACGACACCCTCGGCGCGTTGCCCGCCACCGCCGAAGCCAGCCGGGCGGCGCAGCGGGCCGAGGAGGCGTTCCCCGACTCCCAGAAGCCCCTGGCCGTCGCCGTCTACGTCCGCGAGAGCGGGCTCACCGACGCCGACCGCGCCAAGGTCGACGCCGACCGCACGGCGTTCGACCGGTACGCCGACGGCGGCCAGGTGCCCCCGCCGGTGGTCAGCGAGGACGGCCAGGCGCTGCTGCTCTCCTTCCCGATCGCTGGGGACGCCGACCAGCGGGCCGACGCGGTGGCTGAGGTCAAGGAGCAGCTGAGCAGGGACGCGCCGGCCGGCCTGCGGACCGCGCTCACCGGCCCGGCCGGCGGCGAGGACGACGTCTTCGACGCGTTCGCCGGCATGGACAGCACGCTGCTGCTGGCGACCGCGGCCGCCGTCGCGTTGCTGCTGCTCATCACGTACCGCAGCCCGGTCCTGTGGTTGATCCCGCTCATCACGGTCGCGGTGGCCAACCAGCTCGCCAGTGCCGTGGTGTACCTGCTGGCCCGGCACGCCGGGCTGGCCGTGGACTTCCAGAGCCAGAGCATCCTGACCGTGCTGGTCTTCGGTGTCGGCGTGGACTACGCCCTGCTGCTCATCGCCCGCTACCGCGAGGAACTGCGCCGGCACGCCGACCGGCACGCGGCGATGGCCGTCGCGCTGCGGCGGTCGATCGGCGCGATCGCCGCCTCGGCGGCGACCGTCGCGATCGGCCTGCTGTGCCTGCTCGCCGCGCAACTGCCGTCCACCCGGGGGCTCGGACCGGTCGGCGCGGTCGGGATCGCGGCGGCGCTGCTCGCCATGACCACCCTGCTGCCGGCCGTGCTGGTCATCTTCGGGCGGTGGCTGTTCTGGCCGTTCGTGCCGCGCTTCGCACCGGACGCGGTCGGGCTCGACGTGGCGACCGAGCACGGAGTGTGGCGCCGGATCGCCGGTTTCGTCGGTCGGCGGCCCCGCGCGGTGTGGCTGGGCACGGCGGCGGCGCTGGTCGCCCTGAGCTTCGGTATCGGCAACCTCAGCATCGGCATGCCGCATGACGAGTCCTTCACCAAGGAGGTCGGCTCGGTCACCGGACAGCGGATGATCGAGGCGCACTACCCGAGGGGAGCCGTCGCACCCGCCGAGATCCTGGCCGCCGCCGGCCCGACCGACCAGGTGGTGGCCGCCGCCCGTACCGTGCCGGGGGTTGCCGAGGTGGGCGAGCCGGAGCGCTCGCCGGACGGGCGTTGGGTGCGCATCGCGGCGGTCCTGGCCGACACGCCGGACAGCGACGCGTCGCTGGACACGGTCGACCGGCTCCGCGCCGCGGTGCACGCCGTGCCGGGTGCGCAGGCGCTGGTCGGCGGGGACACCGCGTACCTGCTCGACGAGGAGCGGACGGTCGGCCGGGACAACCGGGTCGTGGTGCCGCTGGTACTGGCGGTCGTCTTCGTCATCCTGGTGCTGCTGTTGCGCGCGCTGGTCGCGCCGCTGCTGTTGCTCGCGAGCGTGGTCCTGTCCTACGCCGCGGCGATCGGCGCGGCCGGGCTGATCCTCGACGCGATGGGCTACCCGAAACTCTTCGTCGGGATTCCGCTGCAGACGTTCCTGTTCCTCGTCGCCCTCGGCGTGGACTACACGATCTTCCTCGCCACCCGGGCTCGGGAGGAGACGGCGCGGCTCGGGCACCGGCAGGGCGTGCTGCATGCGCTGACCGTGACCGGCGGGGTGATCACCAGCGCGGGCGTGGTGCTGGCCGCCACGTTCGGCGCGCTCAGCGTGCTGCCGCTGGTGCCGTCCGTGCAGACGGCGGTCATCATCGGCGTCGGGGTGCTGCTCGACACGTTCCTGGTCCGCAGCCTGCTCGTCCCGGCGCTGGCGCTGCACATCGGTCCCCGCACCTGGTGGCCGAGCGCCCTGGCGCGGCCAAGGATCCGGCCGGTCGCGGCGCCGCCGACCGAGCAGGCAACGGCGGCGTCGTAGGAATCCCCCGGGAGTCGGCAGCCCTGGATAGGCCGGTCCGAGCACCCGTGCGACGAGCGGGGTGGTGCGTGGTGGCGACCCACGGCGAACACGGACCACACGTCGTACCCCGCCGCTAGCGTGGCGTCAGCCCACTCGGAGACGCTTGGAGGAGCCCGCGATGATCGACCACATGTCCATCCAGGTCCGCGACGTGCCGACCAGCGCCGCTTTCTACGACGCCGTGCTCGCCCCGCTCGCCGGCCGCCGCCTCCTGGAGTTCCCGAACGTCATCGGCTACGGCCGGGACCGTCCCGACTTCTGGCTGGGCCCGACCGAAACCCCCGACGAGGCCCGCGAACTACACCTCGCCTTCACGGCCGACGACCGAGCCGCCGTCCAGGCGTTCCACGACGCCGCTGTGAAAGCCGGCGCGGAGGTGCTGCACGCGCCCCGGATCTGGCCGGAGTACCACCCGACCTACTTCGCCGCGTTCGTCCGCGACCCGGACGGCAACAACGTCGAAGCCGTCTGCCACACCCCGGAGTGATTGGACCTACCGACATGGAACAACGGATCAGCCTGGTCACCCTCGGCGTCACCGACGTGGCACGGGCACGAGCGTTCTACGAACACCTCGGCTGGCGCGGCCAGGAGGTCGAGGAGACGGTGTTCTTCCAGGCCGGCGGCCTGGCGGTGGGGCTGTGGGGCCGGGACAAGTTGGCCGCCGACGCGGGCATCGACGATCAGGGCACCGGCGGCTTCGGCGGGGTGACCCTGGCGCAGAACGTCCGCTCACAAGCAGAGGTTGACGAGGTGATCGCCGCGGCGGTGGCCGCTGGCGCGGAGGCGACCAAGCCCGCCCGGGAAACCTTCTATGGCGGCTACGCCGGCTACTTCACCGACCCGGACGGTCACGTGTGGGAAATCGCTTGGAACCCCGGCTTCCCCCTTGGCGAGGACGGCACCATCACCGTCCCCGACTTCGGCACCACCGGCTGAGCCCCACGCAAAGGCGCTACCGGCCGAGCCACTCACAAGGGCACCACCGGCCGAGCCACGCACGAAGACGCCACCGGCTGAGCCACGTATAAGGCCGGCAAATCGACGCGTCAGGGTTCGGTCGGCGGGCAGAGCAGCCGGTCCAGCAGCGGCAGCTGCAGGGGATCCAGGCAGAGCGTGAGCAGGGCGGCGTCCGGCGACGGCGATGGACTGGGCGAGGCCGGAGCGGTCGGTGTGGGCGACGCGGTGGGCATGATCGAGCGGTTCACCGGGGGCGGGTCCGTGGTCGGAGCCGGCCCGGGCGTCGGCGCCGTACTGGCGGTCGGGCCCGGAGCGGTCGGCGGGCCCACAGCGGTGGACGGTGCCGGCGCAACCGGGGCCGCCGGCCGCGTGGAAGTCGTGCTCGGTGGGGCGTACGGCGCGCCGCCGATGGTTCGGGCCGGCACCGTACGGCCGACCGACTCGGCCCTCCCCCGCTCCGGCGCCACCGGGCCGACGGGAAGGGCCGGGACGAGGACGTCGACAGCCGTCGGAGCGTCTGGGGTGGTGACAGCGGTCTCTTCTGCCCGCTGCACGGTGCCTGCCTGCCCGGGCCCGAGTGCGCCGGGGCCCAGTGTCGCGAACACCACCATCGCGACGGTGGCGACGGCGACCACCCGGCGACCGGGGCGCAGCGCCGTCAACGGCGCCTCCTCCGGCACAGCAAACGGCAGCGGCGTTGGCCGGGTGCGCTGGTGGGCGTCCAGCAGGGCGTCGAGCTGCGCGGTGACGGCGGCGCGTTCTCCGGCGGCAACGGCGATGGCGAGGGTGAGGTAGAAGCGGGCGTTTACCGCTGCGGTGGCCGGCACCAGCAGCCCGGCGAGCGGGCTGCGGTCGGTGGTGTGCAGCAGAGTGAGCGGGACGTCGGGGTGGTGGGCGGCGGCGGCTTGGTCCGCGTACCGCCATTCGCGCCAGCGCTCGCCCCCGGCGAACGCCACCCGGTGGCTGGTCACGACGGCCATGCCGGCGTCGACGACCCGCAGGCCGTTCGGCAGGGGGCCGGCGGGTGTGTCGGCGAAGGTGGCGGGACCCGGCGTCGGCAGGCCGGCGACGTGCCGGGCCTCGGCTTCGACCAGCTCCGCGATGGGAAGTACGCGGAAGACGAGCTCGTCGTCGTCGAGGTCCACCGGCAGGCCGGTACGCGGCTGGGTGCACCCGAGGAACCCGGCGGCCTCGACCCGCAGCCGGGTCAGGTGGTCGTTGCGTCGCAGCCAGGCGTCGGTCTCGCTGCGGTACTCGCGCCGTCGCCGCTGGTTCTCGCGCTCGGCCCAGGCAATCCGCCAAGGGGAACATGCCAGTGAAGTCACGGTCACACGCGGTACAACCGCTCATCCACGGGACAGGCAACGCGGACGGGATCGATGCTTCCCTTTGTTCCCGAAAGGAGAAAATTGACGAGCTAGAGCACCCCAAGCCGTGCCGTGGCGTCAGCGGGGACGATCGCGAAGTGGACGGTCCGGCCGGTCCTACGCCGTCCGAGGCGGTGCATCAGTGGCACGAGCACCCCATGCAGCAGCGGGTACTTGCGGCGCAGCGTGCGGGCGGCGGCGTCGTACTCCGGGCCGGTCAGCCGGCGGGCGGTGGCCTGGACCGCCGGTCCGGTCGGCACGCCGCGGGCGGTCGAGGCGGCCACCGTGACCGTCGGGTTGTTGCCGATGCGCCGGGTCTTCCAGGCTCGTTCGAAGCTGCGCACGTACGCCCGGTCGCCGGCCACGGCGATGCTCACCGGCGTCCCGACCGGGCGGCCGTCGCGGCGGTACGTCGTCAGCAGGACCGTCTTCTGCCCGCCGAACGGGGTCAGCTCCGGCGCGCTGGACTGCGAGACCGTGCCGAGCACCCAGCCCCGCTCCCGCCATCGGTACGCGAACGCCACCGCGGCCACCACCACGGCGCCGGCGATCGCGACGGTCTGACCGGTGGTGCCGCCGAGATTGCGGTCGGCGACGTGCACCACCGTGTGGGCCGTTCCGCCGACCGCGTAGCCGGCCAGCGCCACGGTGAGCGCGTCGGCCCAGATGGTGGCGAGCAGCAGGGTCACGCCGATGCCGAGTTGGAAGGCGCCGATGTCGTGCACGAAGTGCCGGTGTGGCGGGAAGTCGGCCCAGGCGCTGAACGAGGCCGGCGCGAGCAGCGCCCACACCCCGACGACCGCGCTGGCCAGGCCCAGCAGGGCGGCGGCGGACCGCACGATTGTTCTCATACAGACCTGACGGGGCGACGCTTGCGGGCGTGACAGACCAAGAGCGGAGCCGGGCCGACGACCGACCCGGCTCCGCCACCTGTCACTACGGACGCAGTGAGGTGAAGAACTGCCTCAGCTCACCGGCGAGCAGGTCCGGCTCCTCCAGCGGCATGAAGTGCCCGCCCCGTCCGGGTTCGCTCCAGTGCCGGATGTCGGTGCAGGCCCGCTCGGCGATGGAGCGGGGCATGTTGGCCTGCGAGGGTTCGGTGCTCACCGTGAACGCGGCGGGCACGGTGATGTCGGGCCGCGGGGTGTTGTGGTCGAAGTCGACGTACTGCCGGAACGACGAGCCGATCGTGCCGGTGGCCCAGTAGAGCGTGATGATGGTGAGCAGGGTGTCCCGGTCGAAGCTGTTCGCCAGGTCACCGTGGTTGTCGCTCCAGTCCCGGTACTTGTCGACGAGCCAGGCGGCCAGCCCGACCGGGGAGTCGACCAGCGCCGCCGCGAGGGTGTCCGGCCGGGTGCCCATGATGGCGCTGTAGCCGCCGTCGGTCTCGTCGTACGCGGCTTCGGCGTCCAGGTAGGCCTGCTCGGCCGCGGACAGCGGTCGGGCGTCGAAGCTGGCCGGGAACGGTGGATGGATCATGTGGATGCCGGCCACCTGCTCCGGGTACAGGGCACCGAGCCAGCCGGTGACGACCCCGCCGACGTCGCCGCCGAAGGCGCCGTAACGCTCGTAGCCGAGCACGTCGGTCATCAACTCGTGCAGCGTCCGAGCGAGCATCGCGCGGGTCACCGGCTCGTCGGGTACTTCCGAGAAGCCGAAGCCGGGCAGCGACGGCACCACCACGTCGAAGGCGCCACCATGCCCGGCAGGGTCGGTGAGCCGGTCGACCAGCGGCAGCATCTCGACGAAGCTGCTGGGCCAGCCGTGGCTGAGGATCAGCGGCAGTGTCGCGGGCGCGCCGGCCGGACGGGCCGCGCGGACGTGCAGGAAGTGCAGGTTCCGGCCGCCGACGACGGCCAGGTGGTGCGGGTACGCGTTGAGCTCCGCTTCGCGGGCCCGCCAGTCGAACCCGTCGCGCCAGTAGGACACCAGGTCCCGCAGGTAGTCGGGGTCGGCGCCGCCCTGCCACGGCTGGTGGCCGCTGCGGTCGGTGAAGCGGGTACGGGCCAGCCGGGCCCGCAGGTCGTCGAGGACCGCATCGGATACGTCGATACGGAACGGGGAGAAGGTCATTGGTCCTCCGATAAGGAGGGCGCTCCCCGACGCGAAAGGTCAGCTGAGGGGGATGGCCGAGAAGAGCGCCCAGGAATGACGGTTGGTGATCACCGGGCTCACCTCCTCTCGTGGCTGACGAAGATCACTCTAGCCGAGCGGGCCGGGCATCGGATTTCGGGCCGGGAATCGGGACGGCGCGCGCGGCGGGTACGCCTCGCAGTGCTCGGTCCACTGCTCGGCGGCGACGGCCAGCACGTCGGCGGAGACGGTGAGGATCAACGGGTAGATCGCGGTGGACGGCCGGCGCATCCACGGCGGCAGTGACTCGGCGGAGAACTCCACGATCAGCTCCAGCCGGCGGCGGCGGATCACCCGGCTCCGCAGGGCCAGGTTGGGTTCGGTGAAACGGACCATCGCCGGTGCCGGGCTCGACCCGGCGGCCGCCTTCGCCTGCCCGCGCAGCCAGCCGCTCAGCGCGCGGGCCTCCTCGACCATCAGACTCGGGTAGTGGTGCGACCAGGTCTGACCGTCGGCGGTGCGGGCGTCGACCTCGATGAGCAGCCAGTCGTGCCAACCGGGCGCGGCCCGGTCGGTGTCGTCGGGCGGGTCGATGCCGGGCTGGTAGCCGACCGGGCGGATCCGCACCCGGGCGCCGTCGTCGGACCGGATCTCCACCCGATGATTCTGGCCGACCGAAGACGACGGTAGTATCGAAACCGGTATTAAACGGTCACTTCGTCACAGTTCGCCGCACGCCTCGGTGCTCGGCACACGCGTTCGACCGGCCGCCGGTCAGGCTGACCGAGCCGTCACGGCACTGCACCAGGTAGCCCCGGCCGGCCCAGAACTGCGGCACACAGTCGAACCAGTCACACACCTCGGCGGCCGGCCGGCGGATGCGGGTGCCGCCGCAGAAGTCATACCCCAGGGGGTTCACCGGCGCCCCGCAGCGCGGGTCGCGCGTCGCGGTTGGCGACGGGCGCGGCGCCTTCACCGGCTTCGGCGATGCGCGGGGCGCCAGCGGCGTGGCCGCCGGGCGGACCAGCGCGGGGACCACGCTGGGGGTGGGCGCGGGGGTGGCAGCGACCGCGACCTCGGCACCACCGGTCGGGTCCGACGGGTCCGACTCGATCAGCGCCGCCGGCACCAGGAGCGCGACGGCCGCGGCCACCGCGACGGTCCGCCGCCCACCGGGCACCAGCGCGGAGAGCCGGGCCTGCGCGGGCGTGGCCGCGGCCGGCCGGAACGGCTTGAGCTGGGCGTGCTCGGCGATCAACTCGTCGAGCTGGGCGAGCACCGTGGGGCGCTGCTCGATCGCGTCGGCGAACGCCAGCGTGAGCTTGAACCGGAAGTCCGCCGCCGCGTCGGTGGGCAGCATCAGCCCGGAGGTACGCCGCCGGTCCAGCACCTGGATCAGGGTGACCGGCGCCGCCGGGTCGTGCGCCAGGCCGGTCATCCTGCCGTACGCCCAGTCGCGCCGGCCGCGACCGCCGAGCAGCACCAGCCGACGGCTGGTGATCACCGCCATGCCGGCGTCGGTGACCCGGACGCCGTCCGGGCGGCGCGGGCGCAGCGGCCCGGACGGCGAGGCGACCGTGAGATCCGGCGCGGGCAGCACCGTGGTGTGCCGCACCTCGACCAGTTGCACGGCCGGCAGCGCCCAGAGCACCACCTCGTCGCCCGCCAGCTCCAGCGGCAGGCCCGCGCCGGCCGCCGCGGAGCCCTGGAAGTCAGCGGCCAGGGCGCGCAGCCGGCGCAACTCGTCGTCGCGTCGCCGCCACGCCGCCTCCGCGCCGCGGAACGTGCTGACCCGCCGAACGTTCTGCCGGTGCGCCCACCGGTACCGCCATGTGGAACCCGTCGAATCAGTCTTTGCCACGCCGACTCCTTCGCCGCGCAGGCCACCAACCGGGGTGTCACACGTGTTAACAGCGGCGGCGCGCCACCCGGACACGCCAGAAAGGGGCGAAGTAGCCGATCGGCGGATCGAACAGCACGATAGGGCGATAGTGCTACCGACGTTCATGCGGTCCGGCGTGCCGCCGGTCGCTGTCTCGGTAACGTCAGCCGCAGCCGGGTGGCGACGCCGCGACACCGCCGTGCGGAGGGGGTGACGATCGTGCCGCAGAGCATCCGGCCCGGGGTGGTGATCGGCGTCGACGTCGGCACCACCAGCACCAAGACCGTCGCGTACGACACCGGCGGGCGACAGCTCGCCAGCCAGTCGGTCGGCTACCCGCTCGACGGTCCGCAGCCCGGGTACGCCGAGCAGGACCCGCACCTCATCCTCGACGCGGTGCTGGAGTCGATCCGCGTGGTGGTGGCTGAGCTGGACGAACCGGCGGTCGGGCTGTCGTTCGGCTCCGCGATGCACAGCCTGATCGGGCTCGACCCGGCCGGCAACCCGCTCACCCCGTCGTTGACCTGGGCCGACGCGCGAGCCACCCGGCAGGCCGAGCGCCTGCGGGCGGTGCCGTCCGGCCTGGCCCTGCACCGGCGGACCGGGACACCGATGCACCCGATGTCGCCGCTGCCCAAGCTGCTCTGGTTCGCCGAGCAGGAGCCGAAGCTCTTCGAACGGGTCGCCCACTGGGTCGGCATCAAGGACTGGGTGCTCCTGCGGCTCTGCGACGCGCTGGTCACCGACCACTCCGTCGCCTCAGCCACCGGCCTGATGGACATCCACAGGCTGGAGTGGGACAGCGAGGCGCTGGCCATCGCCGGCATCACCGAGGACCAGCTGCCCCAACTGGTCTCCACCACCACCGTGCTGCCCGGGCTCACCCCGCAGGCCGCGGCGGCGACCGGCCTGCCGCAGCGCACCCCGGTGGTGGTCGGCGCCGGCGACGGGCCGCTGGCGAACCTGGGCCTCGGCGCGGTGCGCCCCGGCATGGTGGCCTGCACGATCGGCACCAGCGGCGCCATGCGGGCGACGGTCGAACGGCCTGGCGTGGACCCGCTCGGCGGGGTGTTCTGCTACGCGCTGACCGAGGACCGCTGGGTCGTCGGCGGCGCGATCAACAACGGCGGCATCGTGCTCCGCTGGGCCGGTGAGGCGCTCGCCCCGGACCTGGGCGAGCGCTCCGAGAAGGAGCTTGTGGCGCTGGCCGCCCGGGCGCCGGTCGGCTCGGGCGGGCTCATCATGCTGCCCTACCTGCACAGCGAGCGGGCGCCGCACTGGAGCGCGCTGCCGCGCGGCGCGTACGTGGGGCTGACCCACGCGCACCGCCGGGAGCACCTGATACGGGCCGCGCTCGAGGGGGTCTGCCAGCAGCTCGCGCTGGTGCTCAGCTCCGTGCGCGCGGCCGGCAACGAGGTCCGCGAGATCCGGGCCGGCGGTGGCTTCGCCCGCAGCGGCCTGTGGCGGCAGATGCTCGCCGACGTGCTCGGCCTGCCGGTGAGCTTCCCGGCCGGGCCCGAGGGGTCGGGCTTCGGCGCGGCCCTGCTCGGCATGCAGGCGCTGGGCCTGATCCCCAGCATCGACGTGGCCACCGACCTGGCGCGGATCGAGGAGACCGTCCGCCCGGACCCGGCCGCCGCCGCCACGTACGCGGCGCTGCTGCCGCTCTTCGCCGAACTGTACGACGCGCTGGCGCCCACGTTCTTCTCCATGCGCCGGCTCGCGCCCAGCCTGCCCACGGAGCGCTTCCCCACGGCGCCACCGACCTGACAACCGCCCGGACGGGTGACGCCGATCCCGACGACCCCACCCGCCGCTCACGCTCCATATCGTGCAAACGTGAGAAAAAGCGACAAGAAGCACTCATCTTCTCAGCTGGTCACCCCCACCCGCGTACCCCGGAAGTGGCTGATCGCGGCGGTCGCGCTGATCATGGTCGCGACGACCGGGCCGGCCACCGCGAACGGTCCCGGCGCGGGGCCGGAACACCAGGGCGAGCCGGGGTACGGGGCCGAGCAAGCGGACGGGGTCGGGCAAGCGGACGGAGCCGACCCGGGGGACGAGCCCGGGGCGGAGCCGACGCCGGAGCGGACGCCGACCAGCGAGGTGTCCTGGCTGTCGTTCCCCGGCGGGGTGTTCGCGGTGGACTCGCTCGGGCACACCGTGCGGTACCGGGCCTGCGACGGCGACACCGGCCGGGTCGCCGACCCGGACATGCGCGTCGACGCCGGGGTCGCCAGTGGCGAGGTCACCGTCGAGGGCAGGAGCTACCGGTACCGGGTGCCGCTGATCGGGCGGAGTCAGGGCACGCTTGCGGTGACCCGGCACCACCACCCGCCGACCGAGCTGACCGGCGTGGTGGTCACCAGCCCACAGCCGCCCACCGATCCGGTCGCGGGAGCCCGGCTGTTCCCGCTCAGCGGGCAGCTCGCCCGGGTGGTCGCCGACGCGAGCCTCAACCCTGCCGGGGTCACCGTCCGGGACCTGTCCGGCCAGTACGGCGATCAGCAGATCGCGGTCAACGGCTCGCTCCGCCCCAAGGCGGCCAGCGTGATCAAACTGTGGATCCTGGTCGAACTGCTCCGCCGCGTCGACTGTGGACAGGTCTCCCTCGACGACGGCGTACTGGTCACCCCGGCCGACGTGGTCGGCGGCACCGGTCAGCTGCAGTTCGAGACGTTCCCGCAGGTGGTCACCCTGCACCGGCTCGCCCAGTACCTGATCAAGTACAGCGACAACATCGCCGCGAACGTGCTGATCACCTACCTGGGCGGGTTCGCCCCGGTCAACGCGCTGATCGACTCGATGAACCAGCGGTCCACCATCCTGGCCCGCCGAATGCTCGACAGCGCGGCGGCCCAGCGCGGCGAGGAGAACTACACCAGCCCCGACGACGTGGTGTCGTTGCTCGGCGCGGTCTGGGACGGCGAGATCCTCACCCCCGCCTCCCGCGACCTGATGATCGGCTTCATGCGGGAACAGACCCTCAACACCAAGATCCCGGCGGCGCTGCCGCCCGGGGTGCCGGTGGCGCACAAGACCGGTGACCTGCCGGACGCCTCGCACGACGTCGGCTACTACCTGATCCCCGGCTCGGAGACCGCCGTCGCGTTCCTCACCGCCGGGCCGATGGACACCGGCGACGAGACGGTCCGCCGGATGGCCCGCACCGTCTACGACTACCTGGTCACCCCGACGGACGGGGCCTATGAGGAGTGAGCCGGGCTCAGGCGCCGGGGATGTTCGCCGGCGGGTCCTCGCCGACCAGGTCGGCCGCCGGCGGCTCCGCCGTCACCGGGAGACCGAAGTCCGAGTACGTCAGGTCCAGCTGCGCGGTCTGCGACTGCTCGCTGGCCAACTCGATCCGGTAGCGGACCAGCCGCCCCTGCTCGTCGACGGTGGCGGTGAACGGCACTGCCGCGGCCCGGTCGCCGAGCACGGCCCCGACCCCGCTGCCCAGCACCGCGCCGCTCTCGCGCAGGTCCAGCGTGCCGGCGTATTCCCGGACTCCGGTCTGCCGGACCTGGGCCGGCGCGGTCAACGTGCCGGCCAGTCGGGTGTTGTCCAGGCCCTGCTTGGCGGCGGGCGCGCCGGGGGCGCCGACGTGCCACCAGGTGCGGCCGTCCCAGACGGGGACCCGGCGGTCCGGGGCGGAAACCCGCACGTAGACGTCCGGCCCGGTGGTCAGCCGCTCGATCTTCACCTCGCCGGTCGGCACCTTGAGGGAGGTGGTCTCCAGGCCGCGCCGCGCCTTCGGGTCCCAGAGCACCACCGTGCCGTCCCCGCCCGCCTCCCCGCCGGCGCCCAGGGTCAGCTTGTAGGTCTGCTGGTCGATCTTCGTCGCCGCGGCGACCAGCACGCTGACCGGGTCGGTCGCGGCCGGGGCGGGTGACGCGCCGGCCGCCGGGCGACCCGCGTCGGGCTCGTCGCCCCCGGCGACCAGGGCCCACACCCCGGCGGCGATCGCCACGACCAGAACGGCGCCCGCGGCGACCAGCTTCGGCTTGTTCACGGTCATCTCCCCCGAGCGGCGCGCCCGCCGGCCGGTGGCCGATCGACGCTGACCGCGGTGCGGTCCGGCCAGACTAGCCGGACCGCACCGACCCCTGTTTCCGGTCGGCCTCCCGATCAGGCGCGGCTGATCGCGTTGGCGTGGATCGCCTCGTTCAGGTACGCCGCCAGCCCCGGGGCGATGTCCTCGTAGTGCCGGGTGAACCGCTCGTCGGCCAGGTACATGTCGGCCAACCCGGTGTGCACCTCGTACGAGCACTCGTAGAACCAGCGGCCGATGATCTGCCGGTGCTCCTCGGCCAGTTCCATCGCCTCGGGGCCGTCCGCCGGGGCGCCCGAGGCCAGCACCGCGACGATCCGCCGGCCCCAGTCCTCGTTCTCCGCCTTGATCCGCAGCCAGTCGTCCTTGGTGTAGCGCGACGCCCGCCGGTTCGACTCCCGGTACGCGTCGGTGTCGCCCCAGCGCTGCTCGGTCTCGGCCTCGTGCTCCTCGGGGTTGAAGTCACCGAAGACCTCGAACCGCTCCTCCGGAGTGAGTTGGATGTTCAACTTGCTCGCCTCCATCGCGAACTCGATCGCCGTGACCATCTCCTGCAACCGCTTGATCCGTACCGTCAGCAGCTCGTGCTGGCGGCGCAGGTGCGCGGCCGGGTCGGCCGCCGGGTCGTCGATGATGGCGGCGATCTCCTCAAGCGGGAAACCCAGCTCCCGGTAGTACAGGACGAGCTGCAACCGTTCCAGGTCCGCGTCGTCGTAGCGGCGGTAGCCGGCCGCGGTTCGCCCGCTCGGCGAGAGCAGCCCGATCTCGTCGTAGTGGTGCAGCGCTCGTACCGTCACGCCGGCGACCTTCGCGACCTGACCCACCGTGTACGCCATGGTTCCCCTCCCTTCCGGGAACCAGGCTCCCGCCTGCCGCTACGTCAGGGTCAAGGCCGATTCTGACCCACCGTGCCCGGGCCGCCCGGCCGCCCGTACAGATAGCCCTGACCGCGTGGGCAACCGATCGCGGTGACCGCCGCGTGCTGGCGCTCGGTCTCCACCCCCTCGGCGACCACCGCCAGGTCGAACGCGCCGGCCAGCCGGGTGACCATCTCCACCGTGGCGTACGCCCGCTCGTCCGCCCCCAGCCGGGCCACGAACGAACGGTCGATCTTCAGCTCGGTGGCCGAGATGCGGTGCAGGTAGCTCAGCGACGAGTAGCCGGTGCCGAAGTCGTCGATGGCGATGCCGATGCCCAGTTCCCGGAGCTGGCGCAGCCGCTCCAGCACCGCCTCGGTCCCCTCGATCAGCGCCGACTCGGTCAGCTCCAGGGTCAGGGCGCGCGGCGCCAGACCGGCGTCGGCGGTGGCCTCGGTGACCGTGGCGATCAGGTCCGGCCGACGCAGGTGCGCCGCGGAGATGTTCACCGCGATGGTCGCCTCCGGTGCCCGGTCCCGCCAGGTCGCCGCGGCCCGGCACGCCTCGTAGATGACCCAGCGGTCGATCGGCAGGATCAGCCCGGTCTCCTCCGCCAGCGGCAGGAAACGGGCCGGCGGCAGCGTCCCGAGCCGGGGGTGCCGCCAGCGCACCAGGGCCTCGGCGCTGCGCACCGCGCCGGTGGCCAGGTCGACGATGGGTTGGAACTCCAGGTGCAACTGCTCCTCGTCGACGGCCCGGCGCAGGTCGGCGATCAGCTCGGCCCGGGACACGGCCGACTCGCGCAGCGCCGGGGTGCACGTCCGGTACGCGGACTTCCCGGCCGCCTTGGCCGCGTACATGGCGATGTCGGCGTCGCGCAGCAGGTCGGTGTGGGAGGCGTGCTGCGGGCCGTACTCGGCGATGCCGATGCTCGCCGACGGATGCACGCCGACGTCCTCGTCTCCGTCAGAGGGTCGCAGGGCGTCCAGCAGCCGTTCGGCGAGTTGCTCCGGCGGCACCGGTGGGTCGCCGTGGACCAGCACTGCGAACTCGTCGCCGCCGAGCCGGGCGATGGTGCCGTCACCGTTGACCGCGGTCCGCATCCGGGCCGCCAGCCCGGTGAGCAGGGTGTCTCCGGTGGCGTGCCCGAACCTGTCGTTGACCTGCTTGAACCCGTCCAGGTCAAGCAGCAGCACGGCCACCGGGCGGCCGTCGCGCAGGGCTGTGCGCAGCCGCCGGTTGAACAACAGCCGGTTGGGCAGACCGGTGAGCTGGTCGCCGTACGCGAGCCGGCGCAGCCGGGCCACCAGCCGCAGGTTCTCGTTGGCGGCCAGCCCCTGGCGTACCGCGAGGGCCGCGACCAGCGCCATCATCGTCACGAAGAGCAGCTGCGGGGCCTGCCCGGTGGGCCGGCGGGCCAGGGCCACCGCGATGATCGCCCCACCCACCGGCAGGTACGGCAACGCCACCCGCCACCACGGCGGCGGCGACTCGGCCGTCTCGTCGGTGCCGTCGCAGTCCGGCGGCGGCGGGTACCCGGCGGCCAGGCCGATCAGCAGGTAACTCAGCGGCCAGCACAGGTCGATCAGATGACCGGCGGCGTAGTCGCCGCGCGCGACGAGCGAGACGTACCCGGCATCGGCGACCACCCGCATGGTGAGGCTGGCCGCGAGCACGCTCATCGGCCGCCACAGCGTTCGGGCCGGGCCGGCGACCGCGACCAGGATGGTGAGCTGCATCAGGTCGAACATCGGGTAGAGCAGTCCCAGCGTGCGGGCCGGGTCGGCCAGCTCGGCGGCGGCGACGTCACGGAACACCAGCACCCAGGCGATCGGCACCAGGGCCAGCGCGACGATCACCCCGTCCAGCAGCGCCCGGGCTCGCCCGACGGCGGTCCGGGGCGCGGAGGGTGAGCAGAGCAGCGCGGCGGTGCCGGTGAGGATGCCGGCGGTGAAGACCGCCCCGACCAGCGGGGTGTGCGGCAGGTCCCCGCCGCCGACCCGTTGCGCCGTCCAGATCGCCCGGCCGAGCGCGGCGAGCGCCATGGTGGCCGCGAGCAGCGTCCAGAACCGGCGCAGTGGAGCCGGGTGCCGGCGAGCCGCCCCGGCGCAGGCGCCGGTGGCCCAACCGGCGACCAGCAGCGCGCCCAGGTCGCTGACCAGCGCGGCGCCGGGTAGCGCGGCAACCAGCCAGAGCGCCTCCAGCACCACGACACCGGCCGCGGCGAGCAGGCCGGCGCGACCGGCCGGGGTTGGTACGACGGTCGTCGGTTTGGGTCCGTCCGACAGAGGGCCGACCGGCGGTGCCCCGGCCGACACGGGGCCGCTGGGGGGCGGGGCGGCGCGCGCTGAGTCGGCCTGCTTCACGTCCTGCGGCGGCACGATCGCTCCGGCTCCCTCTCATGCGGGCACCTCGACGGACGGTCCGGTCCCCGGCAAACCTGGAGAGCCTAGCCAGCGCCCGCGTGCCCTCGCCAGGGCCGAGCGGCGAGTTCCGGGCACCCCTGGCGGTCGCGTCCCCGACACTGCGGCCCCGGCAGCCCGGCCTTCCCGGTCCCGGCGGGCACGGCACCGCAGTGGGACCCGGCACGGCCGAACGCCCGACCCCCGTCATGCGGGTCGGGCGTTCAGTCGGTCGAGTGCCGATGGATCACTTCTCGTCGCTCTTCTCGTCGCTCTTCTCGTCGGCCTTGTCGTCGGCCTTGTCGTCGGCCTTGTCGTCGGCCTTGTCGTCGGCCTTGTCGTCGGCCTTGTCGTCGGCCTTGTCGTCGCCCTTGTCGTGGCCCTTGTCCGACTCCCGGTCCTCACCCTTGTCCGAGTTCCAGTCGTCGTCCTTGTCGGAGCCCCACTCGTCGTCCTTGTCGGAGCCCCACTCGTCGCTCTTGTCGGAGCCCCACTCGTCACCCTTGTCAGAGCCCCACTCGTCGCCCTTGTCAGAGCCGCTCTCGTCCCAGGCCCGGCTGTCGCTGGCGTCCCAGTTTCGGTCCTCGTCCTTCTTCTCCCGGTCCTCGTCGGTCTTGATTTGGCCCCGGATCTCGCCGTTCGGATACTTCTTGGTGTGCACGTTGACGTACGTGACACCGGCCTCGATCGCGTCGACGACTTCGTCGAACTCACCGGGTTCGATGCCCTGGTCGGCCGGGCCGACCACGTCATCCGGCTTGATCGTCCCCTTGATCGTGGCCGGAGCCTCGGGGCAGGCCTGGACGCCCTTCGACGGGCCACCCTTCCCGTCCTTGATGTTCGAGCACAGGAAGACCGCGATGCCGCCGCTCTGGTGCCGCCCACCGAAGTGGATGTGCGCCTGCTGGACGTCCTTCAGGTCGTCGTAGCTCAGCCGGTACGTGATCTCTTTGTTCCGCTCGTCGATCTTCGCCTCGAACCGCCCGTTCCCGGGCGTCGAGATCGTGAGCGGGTCCTCCTCGTAGCCGCTGAGTCTCGCCCGCACGGTCTCCTTCTTGTCCCGCCCCTTCTCATCCCGCGAGCCACTCCAGTCCCACGAGTCGTGCGATTCGCGCTTGTCGCCCGAATCGGCTCGCCCGTCGCCCATGGCCGCGGTTCCCACGGTGGTCGCGGCCACCGCCGCGCTGGCCGTTACCGCCAAAGCCCAGAGTCGAGTACGTCCCACCATCACTGCTGTTCCCTCCTAGACGAGGCCTGGGCCCGGTATCGGCAGGGGCACTTGACCACCCGTCAAGGGCGCAGGCACGCGAGGGCGGTTGGCGCCCTATGGTGAAATTGTTCCATGTTTGCCCGATACAGGAGCTGTCTTCCCTAATTCAGGCTGTCTTCCCTGATCCGACTGTCAGCGAGATTCATCGGGATTGCTCCGAATGGTCCGCTCTTCGGCCGCACGGGTGATTCGAGGGAAGGCAACGACGAAGCGCCTGACCGCTGATTCCAGCGGTCAGGCGCTTCGTTGCGGTGGTGCGCCGCGAGGTTCGAGACCTCCCGGCCGACCGGGCCCCGGGTCGGCCGGCGGCGACTACCAGCAACTGAGACAGGTCGTTGCCGCGATCCAGGCGGCCGATCAGCCGCCAGCCACCGGTATGGGCGGTGGAGGTGGGTGTGCGACGGAGGTGGTCAGCGGCCGGCGGAGCGGTTCCAGGGCGAGCGGGGCAGCGCGGTGCCGGCCAGCGGGCGGCGGGCACGGCGGCGTTTCCGCCGCCCGGGCGTGCAGGGCGCGCGCGGGACGGTGTGGACCGGAGCGCCGGCAGGCGGAGGTTGACGGCCGATCAGCCAACACAGGAAACGGGCCATCGGCGGTTCAGCCCACCGGTAGGCGCTCGGCGTCGGACCTGGAGATCTCGTACTGCGCCCCGCAGAACGTGCACTGCTGTGCGTACCGGGTGCGGATCGGGATGAGGGGGATGAAGAAGAGGGTGAACCTGGTCGACCGGCGGGTGATCACCTGCGCGGCGTGGTTGCCGCAGTTGCGGCAGACCTGCTGTGCGACACCCAAACGGTCGGCCTTGGTACGGAGACCAAAGATGAAGAACATCGCACGTCAGTACCCAATCCGGCCCGGTAAATCACCCGTGCGGCCACCGGAAGCGCGGCGAGCGCCGGCCCGTGGTGCGGTGGGCCGGCGCTCGCGGGAGCGGTTACCGCGTCAGCTGGCCGCTGCGGTGGGCTGGGGCTCCAGGCCGGGCACGTCGGCGGCGAGCCAGATCGGCTGCCAGTCCGGCACCTCGTGGAAGCGGCGCAGCTCCGCCAGGCCGGACACCGACCCGCTCCAGGCCGCGTACGGGGGGTTGCCCTCGTCGAAGCCGCTCTGCACGAAGGTCAGCGTGGTCCGGCCACCGGACTCGGCCAGCTCCCAGGTCGTGACGCCGGTGGGTCCCCAGTCGACGGACATCTTCCGGCCCGGCTCCAGGTCGACCACCTTGGCCGCGTACCCGGCGTCGAAGCCGCCCATGGCGTACCGGCCGCCGACCCAGGGCTCGATGCCGATCGGGTAGCCGAACCAGGCGCTGGCCTGCTCGGAGTCGGTCAGCGACTGCCACACCTTGTCGGCGGGGGCAGCGATGACCAGCTCGCCGCGCAGGTCGGCGGACGTGAAGTCGGTGCGCGGCAGCAGCGGCCGGCCCTCCAGGTGGGCGGCCAGGTTGGCGACGGCCAGCGCCCAGTAGGTCTGGAACACACCGCGGATGCTGGAGCCGCTCATCGCCTCAGCGAAGTCGAAGTGGCTCTGCGTCAGCGTCAGCACGGTGCTGTCCGCGCCCTCGGCGGTCAGCTGGAACTCGGTGGTGGTCTCCACCCCGTCCAGCAGCCAGGTGAAGCGCAGCGTGTGGTCGTCGGCGTGCAGCAGCCGCTGGTGCGGGGCGTCACCCTCGGGGGTGTACCGGCCCCAGAACTCGTACCGCTCGGGCAGCTCGACCTCGGCGTGCTCGGCCAGCCAGAGGCGCAGCTCGGCCGGGTCGGTCAGGGCCTGGCGGACGCGTCCGACGGGCGCCGAGAGGCGGGCCTGCACCTTCAATGGTTCACTCATGGTCGTTCCCTTTCGGATAGCAGGCCACGGCGAGCTTGAAGGCATCCCCTTCGCTGCCGCCGTAGCGGGTGAACAGGTCCTGAAGTGCGGTTTGCAGGTCGTGCAGGAACTGCTGGCGTTGCTCGGCCGGCACCCGGATCTCGCCGGAGACCCCGATCGAGGGCAGCTCGGGCGCCGCCCGGTCCAGGGCGGCGACGTCGGCCTGGACCTCTTCCATCAGGTCCAGCAGGTAGCCCAGGCTCAGCTCGTCACGGGCCCGGCGCAGCCCGATCCGGCCGACCAGCCGGGGCGAGAGCCAGTAGGAGCGGGCGACGGCCTGGTAGATGCCCTCGGTGATGCCGCGGACCTTGCGCTCGTTGACCAGCTCGACCAGGCCGGCCGCGACGAGCTGCTTGACGTGGTAGTAGACGCGCTGCGGCGTCTGGTCGAGTCGGGCCGCGACCTCGGTGCAGGTGCGCGGTTCGGCCAGTTGCCGCAGCACCTCGACGCGCTGCGGCTTGAGCAGGACCTCGGCCTGCTCGATCTGCTCCAGGTACAGGACGTCTCTCATGGCAAAATCAGTTTGTACGTACAAAACTTGTTTGTCAATCGCTTCGCGAGAAGCCGCGCCGACTTTTCGGCGCGGCTTCAGGCGGCGACGGTCAGGGCAGCCAGTCGGGCCGCAGCGGATAGCTGCTCCGGCCCTCCGGGCCGTTGTGGGTGGCCAGCACCTGGTGCAGCTGGATGCCGTTGCGCTCGAACGCCATCCGCGACCCGGCCATGTACAGCCCCCACACCCGGGCGGTGCCCGCACCCACCTCCGAGACGCAGAAGTCCCAGTGCTCGACCAGGTTGCGGCACCAGGCGGCCAGCGTCAGCGCGTAGTGCTGGCGCAGGTTCTCGTCGTGGTGCACCTCCAGTCCGGCGTCGTGCACCTCGCTGATCAGCCGACCCGGGCCGGCCAGCTCCCCGTCGGGGAAGACGTACCGGTCGATGAACGCGCCGGAGCGGTGCGGCGCGCGATTGTCCGCCCGCGTGATGCAGTGGTTGAGCAGCCGGCCGCCCTGCCGCAGCCGGTCGCGCAGAGCCCCGAAATAGGCCGGGTAGTTGCGCACCCCGATGTGCTCGGTCAACCCGATCGAGGAGATGGCGTCGAACTGCTCCGCGGGCGCGTCCCGGTAGTCCAGGTGCCGCACCTCGGCCAGCTCGGTCAACCCCTCCCGCTCGATCGCGGCCTGCGCCCACTGGGCCTGCGCCTTCGACAGGGTCACCCCGAGCGCCTTGACGCCGTACTCGCGCGCGGCGTGCCGCACCATGCCGCCCCAGCCGCAGCCCACATCCAAAAGCCGCATCCCCTTCTTGAGCGCCAGCTTGCCGGCGACCAGGTCGTACTTCGCCGCCTGGGCCTGCTCCAGCGTGTCCTCCGGAGACCGGAACACCGCGCAGGTGTACGTCATCGACGGGCCGAGCACCTTCTCGTAGAAGGCGTTGGAGACGTCGTAGTGGTGCGAGATCGCCGTGCTGTCGCGCACCCGCGAGTGCCGCAGCCCGTTCATCACCCGCTTCCAGCGCGGTTGCGCCTCCTGCGGCGGGGCCGGCGGCGGCAGCAGCCGCTCCCAGCCCAGCCCCCGGACCAGCGTCAGCCCATCGGCCAGCGACGGTGGGCGCAGCCGCAGCTCGTCCTTGAGCACCCGCAGCGCCTCGTACGGGTCGCCCGGATGCACCCCCTGCAACGCCAGGTCACCACTGACGTAGGCCCGGGCCATGCCCAGGTCGCCGGGGGCCGTGAGCAGGTACGACAACCCCCGCTCGGTACGGATCGACAGGGTGATGCCGGCATCGGTCGGGCCGACGGCGCTGCCGTCGTACCCGGTGATCCGCACCGGCAGCGGCCCCGCGGTGACCGCGCGGACGACATCCGCCACGGTCGGACCCGTATGCCGGCCCCCCGCCGGCGGGGTGGCGGGGACGCTCGCCGCCCCCTGATCTCGGTCGGTCAGGCTCATGCTCGTGCTACCGCCTTTTCGTACAGTCCCGTCAGCCGGTGGTCCGGGTCGTAGCGGTCCTTCACCGCGCGCCACGTGTCGCCGCCGTAGAGGCGATCGAAGGCGTCCCGGTCGTAGTACGCGTCGGAGTAGAGCGACTTGTGCCCGCCCGACTCCGACACCCTGCGTTCGATCGTGCGGTTGACGTCGCCGTCGGCGGCGCCGGACGCGATCGGCACGCTCCCCCAGAACCCAATGTTGACGTAGTCCTGCCCCGGCCGGAGGGGATACAGCGGCCACGACCGCGCCGAACCGGGACCCGCCGGCTCGCGCAACCGCAACGGACAGAGCCACACCGGGTTCATCCCCACCGCGCCGGCGAACCAGCGCAGGAAGTCGGCGGTACGTTCGAGCGGGATCTCCACGTCCTGCACCACCCGCTCCCGGGCCGGCTGGCCGCGCAGCCGGTCGATCCGGGCGGCCACCTGGTGCCGGTGCTCGAGCCGGACCAGTCGGTGGTAGACGTCGCTGCGCCGGTAGCGCGCCGGCCAGAGCCGCCGCATCACCGGGTGCTGGGCGCCGAACGCCGCCGAGCACCAGAACCAGTCGGTGTCCCAGCGCCACAGATAGTCGTACGCGGTGAGCACGTCACGGGTGCGTTGGCGCAGCGACCGGTAGTAGATCGCCTGGCCGGTGTAGTCGCTGGGCGGCTCGGCCGCGTCGGTGAACGTGGCCAGCACCAGGTACGCCTCGCCGGGGCTGAACATCACCCCGTCCATCGCGTCGACCGGTTCGCCGGCCCAGGACCGGGTCGCGGTCACCTCGGCGATCGCGTCGGTGAGCGCCTCCAGCCGGGTGAACCGGATGTTGCGCAACGCCACGTACCGGCCGATCGGTTGCAGCTCGATGCGGAGCCGGGTGGCGTAGCCGAGGCTGCCCAGGGAGTTGGGGAACGCGGTGAACAGGTCCGCGTGTTCGCCCTCCGGCCGGGCGGTGATGATCTCGCCGGAGCCGGTGAGCACGTCCAGCTCCCGTACCGACTCGTGTGGCAGGCCGTTGCGGAAGGAGGTCGACTCGATCCCGAGGCCGGTGACCGCCCCACCCAGGGTGATGGTGCGTAGCTGCGGCACCACCAGGGGCATCAGCCCGTGCGGCAGCGTCGCGTCGACCAGGTCCTCGTACGTGCACATGCCCTGCACGTCGGCGGTGCGCCCGGTCGGGTCGACCGACAGCACCCGGCCGAGGCCGCTCACGTCGAGGCCCGGGGTCCGGGGAGCGGACCGGGGGCGGAACAGGTTGGAGGTGCGTTTGGCGAGCCGGACAGGCTCGCCCGTGGGCACCGCGGCGTACGACCGCCGCAGCGTGTCCACCGCTTGATCATGGTCAAAGGAGTGATCCACACGCTCAGCGCGCATGTGATCACCTTACGCCCGTACCCCGGAAACCGTGGGATGCCGACGGTGGCCATTTCCCGTCCGGTGCCAGGCCCGACGGTTACCGTGGCGGGCATGCCGTCGCCCGCGATCACCGCCCTGGACTCCGCCGGCCTGCCCTACCGTCTGATCTCGCACGGCGCGGTCGGCAGCCTGGCGGAGGCCGCCGCCGTCCAGGGCGTGGCCGTCCCGGACGTGGTCAAGACGATCGTGGTCCGCCGCGGCGCGGACGACCACCTGTTCGTGCTCACGCCCGGCGACCGGGTCATCTCCTGGCCCAAGTTGCGCACCCTGCTCGGGGTGCACCGGCTCTCCATGCCGGACGCGGCGGGCGCGCTCGCCGCCACCGGCTACGAGCGCGGCACCATCACCCCGTTCGGCGCGAGCACCGCCTGGCCGGTGATCGCGGACGAGCGGCTGCACGGCCGGGAGATCACCCTCGGCGCCGGCGAGCGCGGCCTCGCCGTCGCGGTCGACGCCGACACCGCGATCGCCGCGCTCGCGGCCACCGTGGCCGACGTCACCGATCCACAGCCGACCCGCTGAGCCGCCGCGACCGCTGCCGCCGTCGGTGCCACGGCCTAGTCTGGGTCGTATGCCGAAAGCTGTGTGGAACGACCTGGTCGTCGCCGAGAGCGACGACACCGTGCTGGTGGAGGGCAACCACTACTTCCCCCGCTCCGCCCTGCGCGACGACCTGATCCGCGAGTCCGCGACGCACACCGTCTGCCCGTGGAAGGGCACCGCCTCCTACTACACCCTCGAGCACGAGGGCAGCACCAGCGAGGACGCGGTCTGGTACTACCCGGAGCCGAAGCCCGACGCCGAGATGGTGCGTGACCGGGTGGCGTTCTGGAAGGACGTCCGGGTCGTCGACTGACGTCGGGCTGGCATCGGCCCGCCGAGGTGGGTGGCGCCTCAGCCCCGGAAGCTCCAGGCCCGGGGCGCGGTCGCGGCGACCAGCACGGCTTCGGCCACCGGCTTACCCGGCCGCCGGCGCAGCAGCAGCGACAGCCCGGCCGCGCCGATCGACAGTCCGCCGGCCACGTACCAGGCCATGGCGTAGTCGCCGAGCTGGTCCCGGACCAGCCCCGCGCCGGTCGCCGCGACCGCCGCGCCGAGCTGGTGGGCGGCGAACACCCAGCCGAACACGACCGCCCCGGCGGTGCCGAAGTACTCCCGGCACAGCGCCACGGTCGGCGGCACGGTGGCCACCCAGTCCAGGCCGTAGAAGATGATGAACACCAGCATGCTGGGCTTGGCGGTGCCGGCGAACAGGGTCGGCAGCAGCAGCAGGGACGCCCCGCGCAGCGCGTAGTAGGCGCCGAGCAGCAGTCGGCTGTCCACCCGGTCGGTCAGCCAGCCGGAGGCGATCGTGCCGACGATGTCGAAGAGCCCGACCAGGGCGAGCAGCCCGGCGGCGGTGGTCTCGGGCATGCCGTGGTCGTGCGCGGCCGGCACGAAGTGCGTACCGACGAGGCCGTTGGTGGTCGCGCCGCAGATCGCGAACCCGCCGGCCAGCAGCCAGAACGGCCGGGTCCGGGCCGCGGTGGCGAGCGCGCCCAGCGCCCGGGTCGCCGCGCCGCCGGTCGCGGGTGGCGCCGCGACGACCTCGGTCGCGCCGTAGGCGGGCAGGTCGAGATCCGCCGGGTGCTCGCGCAGCAGCCACACCACCAGGGGTACGACCGCCAGCGCGGCTCCGGCCACGACGAGTGCCGCCGTACGCCAGCCGTGGTCGCGCACCAGAACCGCGATCAGCGGCAGGAAGACCAGCTGCCCGGCCGCCCCGCCCGCGGTCAACACCCCGGTGACCAGGCCCCGTCGGCGGACGAACCAGCGCCCGGTGACGGTGGCCACGAAGGCCAGCGCCATCGAGCCGGTGCCCAGCCCGACCAGCACGCCCCAGCAGAGCAGCAGCTGCCAGGAGGCGGTCATGAAGACCGTCAGCCCGCTGCCCGCGGCGACCAGCAGCAGCGCCACCGAGACCACCCGGCGGATGCCGAACCGGTCCATCAGCGCGGCGGCGAACGGCGCGGTGAGCCCGTAGAGCAGCAGGTTGACCGAGACGGCCGCGGAGATGGTGGCCAGCGGCCAGCCGAACTCCTCGTGCAGCGGGTGCAGCAGCACCGAGGGAGTGGCGCGGAAGCCGGCCGCGCCGACCAGCGCCACGAAGGCGACGGCGGCGACCAGCCAGGCGGGATGCAGGCGGCGGTTCTTTCTCACGCGGACCAGTCTGGGCGGCGCCGCCGGCACCGACGAGTGGCCGGAAAGCCATCATGCGCAATAATCGGGCCATGACCGTACGCCCGCACCGGATCGCCGTACTCGCCCTCGACCAGGTCGTCGGCCTGGACCTCGGCACCCCGTCCCAGGTGTTCAGCACTGCCCGGGCCGCCGACGGGACGTCCTTCTACGACGTGCGGATATGCACTCCGGGCGGCCAGCCCGTCCGCAGCACCGCCGGCTTCCAGGTGGTCCCGGACCACGGGCTGGAACTGCTCGACACCGCCGACACCGTGATCGTCGCGGGCATCCACGACGGCAGCGCGCTGACCTCGGGCACCGTCGAGCCGGAGGTGGCCGAGGCGCTGCGCTCGGCGTACGAGCGGGGCGTTCGGGTGATGTCGATCTGCACCGGGGCGTTCGTGCTGGCCGCCGCCGGGCTACTCGACGGGCGTCGGGCCACCACCCACTGGGCGTACGCGGAGCAGTTCCGCCGGCTGCACGACCGGGTGGACCTGGACCCGGGCGTGCTGTTCATCGCCGACGACCGGGTGCTCACCTCGGCCGGAGTGGCCGCCGGCATCGACCTCTGCCTGCACGTCATCCGCCTCGACCACGGCAGCGAGGTGGCCAACCGGGCGGCCCGCCGCTGCGTGATGCCGCCCTGGCGCGACGGCGGCCAGGCG
The DNA here is from genome assembly GCF_053599835.1 of Micromonospora sp. NPDC005163. Lineage (NCBI taxonomy): Bacteria > Bacillati > Actinomycetota > Actinomycetes > Micromonosporales > Micromonosporaceae > Micromonospora > Micromonospora sp. NPDC005163. Next base: position 320,196 of record NZ_JBSFYP010000001.1, on the reverse strand, counting down.
CAGTACATCGAGCGGCCGGTGCCGAAGGCCACCGACACCAGCACCGCCGGCGCCCGGGAGTGGGCCCGGCAGCGGCTGCACGAACCGATCGCGCTGCGCGACCTGGCCGACCAGGCCCGGATGAGCGTGCGCACCTTCACCCGGCGCTTCCGCTCGGAGACCGGGCTGAGCCCCGCGCAGTGGCTGCTCCAACAGCGCACCGACCACGCTCGACTGCTGCTGGAGACGACCGACCTCACCGTCGACCAGATCGCCCACCGCTGCGGCTTCGGCACCACCGCCGCCCTGCGCCAGCAACTCCACCAGCGCATCGGCGTGGCCCCCTCCGCCTACCGCCGCACCTTCCACCCCCGCGCCGAGCCCGTCAGGAGCTGACGCCCGACCACCCGCCCACGGGGGTCAGGTGCGGAGCATGTGGAGTTGGGCCTGGTGTTTGGGGAGGTGGACGCGGGTGTGCAGGTCGAGGGTGCGCGACCAGGGCAGCGTGTCCTCGACGATGAGGTCGAAGCCCTCCCGCAGGTGGGTCTCGACCGGGGTTTCCGCGGCCAGGCCGAGCTGGTCGACCAGCTCGCACAGGCGGTCACTGGTGCCGTGCAGCAGCGCGGCCAGGCCACGCAGGCCACCCTGCTCGGCGACCAGCGCGTCGAGCTGCGGACGGTGCATGTCGTCCAGGTCGTAGTAGGCGAACGCCGACCCGGCCAGCAACGCCTCGGTGGCCTGGATCATCAGCTCGTCGTTGGCCACCAGGTGCGCCACGATCTGCTCGGCGCTGAGCTGCCCCTCCGGCGGCGGCCCGAACCCGGCCCCGTCGATCTCCGCGAACACCGCGTCGTACGCCCGCCGCAGCCCCCCGCTCTCCACACCCCCAGTCAACCCCGCCGGGCGGGGGTTAGCGGCGGGATTGGCGGGAGCGGAGGTAGTCGCTGACCACGTACTCGCCCAGGTCGTCGGTGTCCGGGGTGAACATCCGGCCTCGGCTGCGCCGGGCCACCGCGTCGACGAAGCGGCGCAGGCCCGGGTCGTCGCCGAGCATGAACAGGTTGAGGGTGGCGCCGTAGCGGCTGAGCCGGTCCACCTCGCGGACGGTCGCCTCGATCGTCTCCGGCAGCGGCGGCCAGTGGAACAGCGCTTCCCCGTCGTCCGGATCCAGGTGGGCGGTCGGCTCGCCATCGGTGACCACCAGCACCACCGGCTCGGCGTCCGGATGCCGACGCAGGTGCCGACCGGCCAGCCGCAGCGCGTGCTGGAGGTTGGTGCCCTGCTCCATGTCCGGCTCCACGGCGGCCAACTCCTGCTGACTGAGCGTCATCGCCTCCCGGCCGAAGCCGACGATCTGCAGGGCGTCCTGCGGAAAGCGCGTCTCCATCAGGTGCGCCAGCGCCAGCGCGGTCTGCTTCATCGGCCCCCAGCGCCCCTGGGAGATCATCGAGTACGAGAGGTCGACGCAGAGCACCACCGCCGCAGAGGCCCGCTTCTCGGTCTCCACCACCTCGAAGTCGTCCACCGCGAGCTGCACCGGCACGCTCGGCCCGGCCCGGCTCACCGCCCGGGTCAGCGTGCGGACCACGTCCAACGGCTGCTCGTCGCCGTACTGCCAGGGTCGGGACCCGCCGCTGACCTCGCCGGCGGCACCCGCCGAACGCAGATCATGCTGGCCCCGCGGCCCAGCGGTCAGGTCGGCGAAGACCCGCCGCAGCGCGGTCCCGCCGAGCCGGCGCAGCGCCTTCGGGCTCAGCGTGAGCCCGTCCGCGTCCCGGCTCACCCAGCCCTGCCGGCGTAGTTCCCGCTCCAGCTCACGCAGCCGGCGGACATCGTCGGCCGCGCTCCGGCCCAGCGTCCGGGCCACCGCGTCGACGTCCACGTCGTCCAGGGTGGCGCCGGGGTGTTCCTGGTCGAGCTGGTCCAGCAGGTCGTCCAGCTCGCCGATCTCGCCCAACGCGCCGGCCGCGTCGGCGTAGCCCAGCGGCTGCTCGCCCCGGACCCGCTCGCCGCGCCCCCACCGCAGGTCCGGCCGCAGCGCCCGCAGGTTGGCGTCGAGCGCGGACAGCTCCCCGGCAAGCTGGTCGCCGAGCGACTGCCGCATCAGCCCGGCCAGCTCGGCGCGCTGCCGGTCGGAGAGCGAATTCATCAGCCGCTCGCCCGCCGCCGAGCGCCGGGCCAGCACGTCGATCAACTCGTCGACGGTCTCCGGCCGCTCCGGGAAGAAGTCGCCGTGCCGGCGCATGAACTCGGCGAACGCGTCGGTGGTGTCCTCCGCGCGGCCGTGCCGGGCCAGCAGGTCGTTCAGGTCGCTCATCATCTCGGCGAGCCGCGCCTGGACGGCCGGGTCGGCGGAGGCGCGCACCGCGTCGCGCAGGCCGGCGAAGCGCTGGCCGAGCACGTCGCCGCGAAGCTGGTCGAGGATCTGCTGGTACGACTGCCGGGCGTCCGCGCTGGCCCACTGGTAGCCGGCCAGCTCCTCCACCGCCCGTGCCGTGGAGCGGGGCAGGTTGTCCAGCACCGACTCGGCGAACCGCGCGCCATCGTCGTCGCGGCCGCGCAGCTCGTCCCGCTCGGCGGCGAGGGCCTGGTCGAGCAGGGCCCGCGCCCGGGTCACCGCGCCGTCCAGGTCACCCCGGCGCAGCGCCTCCCGGCGCAGCCGGCGGGCCCGGGCGGCCAGGTCGTCCAGCCCGCCACGCCCCTGCGGACCACGGCGCAGCAGGTCGCGCAGTGCCTCCCGCAGGCTGCCGCCGGCCAGCACCTCGGCGCCGACCGCGTCCACCGCCTCGCGCACGTCGTACGGGGGCGCGAGCGGGTCGGGGCCGCCGCGCCACTGCCCGTACCGGAACCGGTTGCCGGCCACGGTCAGCCCCGGCCGCCGTAGACGGTGCGCCCGGAGTCGGTGACGTCCTTGCCGAGCCGGCGGGTCAGGTGCAGCCCCTCCAGCACGAACTCGACACCGGCGGCGGCCTCCTCCGGGGTGGGCGCGTCGCCCAGGCCGAGCCGGTCCAGCACCTTCGCCAGCCCGGGCACGGTGCCCACCTGGCGCAGCAGCTCGGCGGCGCCGACCAGCTCGCCGGTCTCGATCGCCGCGCCGTCCTCGACCAGGCCGGTGAAGCCGGACAGGTCCAGCCCGGCCAGGTGGGCGCGGAACGTCTCGGCGGTCGCGGTCCGCAGCAGGTGGGCCAGGATCTCGATCTCCCGCCCCTCCTCGCCGCTCTCGAACTCGACCTTGCCGCGCAGGGTGCTGGTCGTCGACACCGCGTCGCCGACCCGGGCCACCGCGGCCTCGGGGCGTCCTTCCGGGGTGCCGGTCGCGGCGAGCAGACCGGCACGGCGCAGCGCCGCACCGGCCACGGTCTCGGCGGCGGCGATGGCGAACCGGGCGGAGACGCCGGAGCGCGGGTCCACCGACGGTGACTCGCGCACCGCGCGGGCGAACCGGGCCAGGACCTCCAGGACGTGCTCCGGCACCTCGGCGACCAGGTCGGCCTCCTGCCGGATCAGCTCCAGCTCCAACTCCAGGTCGAGCGGGTAGTGGGTACGGATCTCCGCGCCGAACCGGTCCTTGAGCGGGGTGATGATCCGGCCCCGGTTGGTGTAGTCCTCCGGGTTGGCGCTGGCCACCAGGAGTAGGTCCAGCGGCAGCCGCAGCTGGTAGCCGCGGACCTGGATGTCCCGCTCCTCGAGGACGTTGAGCAGCGCCACCTGGATCCGCTCGGCCAGGTCGGGCAGCTCGTTGACGGCGAAGATGCCCCGGTTGGTACGGGGCACCAGCCCGAAGTGGATGGTCTCCGGGTCGCCGAGGGTGCGGCCCTGTGCGATCCGGATCGGGTCGACGTCACCGATCAGGTCACCGACGCTGGTGTCCGGGGTGGCCAGCTTCTCGCCGTAGCGCATCGAGCGGTGCAGCCAGCCGACCGGCTGGTCGTCGCCGGCCTCGGCCATCTGGGCGCGGGACGCCGGGGTGAGCGGGTGCATCGGGTGTTCGTTGAGCACCGAGCCGGGGATGACCGGGGTCCACTCGTCGAGCAGCGCACCGAGGGAGCGGATCAGCCGGGTCTTGCCCTGGCCCCGCTCGCCGAGCAGCACCATGTCGTGCCCGGCGAGCAGCGCCCGCTCGACCTCGGGCAGCACGCTGTCGTCGTAGCCGACGATGCCGGGGAAGCGGGCCTCGCCGGCACGCATCCGGGCCAGAAGGTTGCCGCGGAGTTCCTGCTTGACGGTGCGGTACTGGTGACCGGCCGCCCGAAGCGCGCCGAGCGTGCCGGGCAGGTCGGCCGGTGGAACCGGGATTACCGGGGAGGGCGCAGTCACCCGACCCACGCTAGCTCACATTCGCGGGGGCGCCCCGGCATCGGGGGGCACCCCCGCTCCCACCATCAGCCCCGACCGCAGCGCCGGCAGGCTCCGCGGCGGCGCAGGTGGTACGCGTAGGTGGCGGCACCGAGCGTCACCCCCCAGAACGGCCAGAGCAGCATCGGCGCCCCGGCCAGGCTGAACCCGTGGGTGAGCTGCCAGAACTCGGGGTTGCTGAGCAGCCCCAGGGTGGCCGCGGTCACCGCGACGGCGACCAGGGTGGCCGGCACCACGGCCAGCTTCACCGGCACCCGGCTGCCGGCCAGCCCGAGCATCCAGCGGGGGAACCGCTCGCCCCACCGCTGCACCAGCCCGAGGGTGAGGATCGCGCCGACGGTGGCGAACGCGCCCAGCCCGAACCCGGCCCACACAAGTCCGGTCTCGCGCATCTCGATCAGGAACTCCCGCGAGATGCCCAGCGGGATGCCGGCTGCCCAGGCGAACCGGGTCAGCGCGTACGCGAACGGGATGGCCGCGGCGATGCCGGCGGCCCACCGACCCCAGCGCGCAGCGGCGGCCGGGGTGGTCCAGCCCCGGTCGGTGTCGTGGCGGCCGCAGCCGACGCAGGCCCCGGCGGTGCGGCGCTGCCAGGCGAGCACCGCCCCGGCCAGCAGCAGCCCGCCGACGAGCGCGGCGAACCGGGCGAACAGCGCCCAGTTGAGGATTTCGGCGTAGTCGACGGGCGGCCAGCCGAACGGCGCCCCGATGATCAGCATCGGCAGGTAGCCGAGGATGACCAGCACCCGGGCGTCCGGAACGACCACGGCGAGCACGAACGCCACCGTCCAGCCGTATCCGGCGAGCAGCGCCCGCAGCGCGCCGGGCGGGCGTACGGCCGGACGGCTCATCGCCAGCGCCGCCACTGCGGCGGTCAGCAGCACCCCGGCGAAGAGCGGGGTGGCCAGCTGCACCGGCACCAGGCGCAGCAGGTTGACGTCGCCGCCGTGCGGGTCGTTCGCGCCGAACGGGTAGCCGGCGCCGGTGAGCGTGCCGAGCAGGGCGAGCACGCCCCACAGGCCGAGCCAGCCGGCGGCCAGCGGGGCCAGCCGGTCGGGCCATCGGGAGTCGGGACGGGGTCGGGAGGCAGTGATCGTCGTCATGCTCCCAGCCTCGACCGGTGGCCGGCCGGGCGGCTCCCGGGCGGCGGTGAACCCGCTCCCCCGGGAGAGGGACCGGTCAGCCGGACGGGGTGACGAAGCCGGACTCGTAGGCGGCGATCACCGCCTGGGTGCGATCGCGTACGCCCAGCTTGGCCAGCACGTTGCCGACGTGCGTCTTGACCGTCTCCACCCCGACCACCAGATGCGCGGCGATCTCCGGGTTGGACCGGCCGGTGGTCATGAGCCGCAGCACCTCGGCCTCCCGCTCGGTGAACCGGGCGGCGGTCAGCCGGTCGCCGCCCGTCGGCCCGTACGCGCCGGCCAGCCGGCGGATCGCGGCCGGGAAGAGCAGCGACTCCCCCGCCGCGACCACCCGGACCGCCTCGACCACCTCGGCCGGCCGGGCCCGTTTGAGCAGGAACCCGGCGGCGCCGGCGCGCAGCGCCTCGTAGACGTACTCGTCGTTGGCGAAGGTGGTGACCACCAGCACCCGCGGCGGGTCGGCGGAGGTGGCCAGCAGGTGTCGCGTGGCCTGGATGCCGTCGATGCCGGGCATCCGCACGTCCATCAGCACCACGTCCGGCCGGTGCCGGGCGACCAGCGGCGGCACCTCGGCGCCGTCGGCGGCCTCGGCGAGCACCCGCAGGTCGGGTTGGGCGTCGATGATGGCCCGCAGCCCGACCCGGATCAGCTCGTCGTCGTCGACGATCAGCACACCGGTGGTCATCGCGTCCCCTCGTACGGCAGGCGAGCCCGGATCAGCCACCGGCCGCCGTCCGGGCCCACGCTGAGCAGGCCGCCGAGCAGCAGCACGCGTTCCCGCATCCCGTCCAGGCCGCGGCCGCCCCGCCCCGGGTCGGCGCGGCCAGCGCGGCCCACCGCGTTGGCCAGCTCCAGCTCCAGCGCGTCCGGGTGCAGGTCCAGCCGCAGCGTCACCGGCCCGTGGCCGTACCGTGCCGCGTTGGTCAACCCTTCCTGGACGATCCGGTAGCTCTCCCGGGAGACCGCCGGCGGCACCCGCGCCGGGTCGCCGGTGCGCTGCGCGTGCACCGCCAGCCCGGTCGCGCGGGTGTCGGTGACCAGCCGGTCCAGGTCGGCGAGGGTACGCTGCGGCGCCACCGCGGGCCGGTCGCCGCCGGTCTCCCGAAGCAGCCCGAGGACATGGTCCAGCTCGTCCATCGCGGTCCGCCCGGCCTCCTCGATGGCGGTGAGCGCCCGCCGGACGAATTCCGGGTCGGTGTCGAGCACCTCGCGGGCGGCCCCGGCCTGGAGAGTGGCCACCGTCAGCGCGTGGCCGACCGAGTCGTGCAGTTCCCGGGCCAGCCGGTTGCGTTCGGCGAGCCGGGTGGCCCGCGCCTCCAGTGCGGCGATCCGCTCCGCCGGGGTCGGGCCGAGCAGCACCGGTGCCATCGACCCGGCGAGCGCGCCGAGCCCGGCCACGGCGTAGCCGAGACCGGCCAGCAGGACCACCCCGGTCAGCGTCAGCCAGCCGGTGTCCCGCCCGTCCAGTGGCCCGAACCGTTCCCGGCTGACCAGGTCGGCGCCGATGCCGAACTGCTGGGCGATGAAGGCCAGCGCCATCGGCACGGCCGTGATCAGCGCGACCATCACCAGCGCGCCGATGGTGAGGTGGGTGGCGATCCACAGGGCGCTGCGCAGCCGGGTGTCCCGGTCGCCGCGGTGCCCCGGCGCGGGGTCGGGCAGGTCGACGCCGAGCAGCGCCCGTACGGCGGCGATCTCCAGCGCCCGGCTGCCGTCGAGCAGCAGCGGCACCACGGCGATCACCAGCGCGATCACCAGCAGGGCGAACACCAGCGGACGGGGGACCTCCGAGCCGGTGAGCAGCTGGGCGAAGGTCACCGCGAGCAGCCCGTACGGGAGCGCCAGCACGCCGCCCAGCAGCAGGAACACGCCACGCCGCCAGGTGCTGCCGGCGACCAGCGGGGCCAGCGCCGCTCGGGGAGTCACCCCGCCATTCTGCTGCCGTCACCGGCCTCCGCGACTCCCCCGTGCCGGGGAGATCGAGCCGCGTTCAGCGGTGGTCGGCCACGTACGACTGCGGGTCCTTGTCGCGGAACGCCAGGTCACGCCCGTTCTTGTGCTCGCCGTAGAAGGTGAGCCAGCGGTGGCCCAGCTCGGCGCGCAACTCACTGCTGGCATGCCGGCGGAAGTCGGGTAGGGCCTCGTCCTCCTCCTCGGCCAGGTGCTCGCTGTTCTCCCGGCGGGCCGTGCCGACCGCCGCCCACCAGCGTTCCGAGCCGACGGGGTGCAGCTTGGACTCGGCGATGGCGTCCCTGATCTTGTTGTGGTCGCCGATCGCGTCGGCGGTCTCGTCCTCGCCGTCGTCGCCGTGCTTGACCAGGTGCGGGTAGAGGATCGCCTCCTCGGCCTCGGCGTGGATGTCCAGGTGCAGGGCGAGTGCGTCCCAGATCGCCAACAGCTCCTGCTCGTCGCGGGCGTCGTCTAGGCGGGCGAAGCCGCGCCGGAAGGCGGCGTGGTCGTCCAGGATCAGTGCGGTGATGTCGTCCACTGTGCTCACTTTCCCGTCGGACTGGTGAACCGGGCGCGCAGCATTCGGGGCATCGCGGCGAGGCCGGTGATCGGGCGGAACCGTTTGGCGGCCTCGGCCAGCGCGGCGTACTCGTCGTCGGCGAGGTCGATGTCTGCGGCGGCGGCGTTGCGTTCCATCTGCTCCACTCCGGACGCGCCGGGGATGGCCAGCACGTTCGGGTGGCGCAGCACGTAGGCCAGCGCGATCTGGCTGGGGGTGGCGTCGTGCGCGTCGGCGACCTGGCGCAACGTGTCGATCAGGGCGCTGCCCCGCTCCAGGTTCTCCGGCAGGAAGTACGGGTTGGCCCGCCGGACCGCGCCGGTCGGCGGGTTCTTCGCGTCGTACCGGCCGGAGAGGAAGCCCTGGGCCAGCGGGCTGTACGCGATGACCACCCGGCCGGCCTCCCGGGCGTACGGCAGCAGGTCCTGCTCGGGCGCGCGGTCCACCATGCTGTAGCGGACCTGGTTGCTGAGCACCCGCCGGCCGAGCGCCGCCTCGGCGACCTGCCAGCGGCGCAGCCCGTAGTTGCTCACCCCGACCTCGCTGACCAGCCCGACGTCCTGCAACGCGCGCATGCCGCGCATGGTGGTGTGGTCGGCGACCAGCGGGTGGGGCTGGTGCACCTGGTAGAGATCGAGGGAGGTGACGCCGAGTCGGGCCGCCGAGGCGACCGCCCGCTGCTGCACCACCGCGGCCACCGGCCAGACCGGGAAGAGCTTGGACGCGACCACCACCTTGGGCCGGTCGTCGCCGAGCGCCGCGCCGAGGATCCGCTCGCTGCGCCCGAAGCCGTAGACCTCAGCGGTGTCGAAGACGGTCACGCCCAACTCGAGGGCCCGCCGCACGATCTGCGCCGCCTGGCGCTCGAATTCCGGGCCGTAGCCCCACTCCCGGGAGCCGAACTGCCAGGTGCCCAACCCGATCTTCGACAGCGGTTTGGGAGTGTCGAGCGCAATGAGACGCATGGCCTCGAAGCTACCCCTTTGTCCGGCTCCACGCGCCCGATCCCGCGTACCCCGAGCCGGAGCTAGGCTCATGATCGTGACCTACCTCGCCGCCGCGGATGACCGCTACGACACGATGACCTACCGGCGCAGCGGACGCAGTGGCCTGCGGCTGCCCGCCGTCTCCCTCGGCCTGTGGCACAACTTCGGCCCGGACCGCCCGTACGAGCGCCAGCGCGACATCGTCCGGCGCGCCTTCGACCTGGGTGTCACCCACTTCGACCTGGCCAACAACTACGGCCCGCCGCCCGGCGCCGCCGAGGAGAACTTCGGCCGGATGCTCGCCACCGACCTGAAGCCGTACCGGGACGAGCTGGTGATCTCCAGCAAGGCCGGCTACCTGATGTGGCCCGGCCCGTACGGCGAGTGGGGCTCGCGCAAAAACCTGATCTCCTCGCTGGACCAGTCGCTGAGCCGGATGGGACTGGACTACGTCGACGTCTTCTACTCGCACCGGTTCGACCCGGACACCCCACTGGAGGAGACGATGGGCGCGTTGGACGCCATCGTCCGCTCCGGCAAGGCCCTCTACGTGGGCATCTCGAACTACAACTCCGAGCAGACCGCTCGCGCCGCCGCGATCCTGGGCGAGCTGGGCACGCCGCTGCTGATCAACCAGCCGTCGTACTCGATGCTCAACCGGTGGACGGAGGCCGACGGCCTGCTCGACACGCTGGAGCAGGTCGGCGCCGGCTGCATCGCGTACAGCCCGCTGGCCCAGGGTCTGCTGACCGACCGCTACCTGGCTGGCATCCCGGCCGACTCCCGGGTGCGCACCAGCGTCTTCCTCAACGAGAGCGACCTCAGCGAGGAGAAGATGGCCACCATCCGGGGGCTGGGGGCGGTCGCCGAGCGGCGCGGTCAGTCACTGGCCCAGCTCGCGCTGGCCTGGGCGCTGCGCGACCCGCGGATGACCAGCCTGATCATCGGGGCGAGCAGCGTGGAGCAGCTGGAGACGAACATCGCCGCGCTGGACAATCTCGACTTCAGCGCCGAGGAGCTGGCCGAGATCGACCGGCACCTGGGCTGAGCGCCGCCGGGCCGCTGGCGGGCCGGGTCACCAGATCCGGCGCCGCCCGGCCCGGTGGTTGCGCACCCCGCACTGCCGGCCGACCGGCGCGACGCCGGCGCGACGCAGCCGAGCCGCGCCGACCAGCAGCGCGATCACCAGCACGGCGGCGGCACCGGCCAGCATGGGCCACCGGCTGCTGAGGTCGGTCACCGACGCCACGGGCACGCCCGGGTCGGCCGCCGCCGCCACCGCCGGCTCGGTGGCGGCCGGCCGGCTCGCGGCGGTACGCGGCACCGCCGGCGCGCCCTTCGTCGCGGCGGCCGGTTTCGGGGTACCCGTCGCCGTGCCGCCGCGCGCCGCGCGGAACACCACGTCGGAGCAGGAGTAGTAGGTGTCCGGGGTGTTGGAGTTCTGCCAGATCGTGTAGATCAGGTGTCGGCCGTTCCGGCCCGCCGGCAGCCGGCCCGGCAGTTGGTACGCCCCGGCCCGCACCGGCGGGTCGGTCACCGTCAGAAACGGGCGCGACTCCAGATCCGCCCAGGTCAGCGGTGCCCGCGGGTCATAGCCGGGCCGGGTGACGTAGAGCCGGAAGCTGCCTCGGTGCTCGATGGTGGTCCGGTACCGGAAGGTGAACCGGGCGCCGGCGGTCAGCTCGGTGCTCGGCCAGTCGGTGCGGGGCAGGTCCAGCCCCCGGTACGCGGAGAGCCCTCCGCTGCACAGCTCACCGTCCGGGATCTTCTCCCGGTCCCGGCCGTTGATCGCGGCGACCCGGACGTTGTCCCACTCGCGTACCGCCGCACCCGCCTCGACCGCCGCCCGGCAGGCGCTGGTGGCCGCGTACCGGCCCTCGGGTCCGCACGCCGCGGCCCGGCTGACCGGGCTGGTCGGGGCGCCGTGCGCGGCGGCGGGCGCGGCGCTGAACGGCACGGCCGCGACGGCGACCAGCACGGCGGCGAGCACTCGGCGCACGGTCATGGTGTGACCTCCCGCGCAGTGGTACGGGCGCGGGGCGACAAAGGTTCGACGTCGGGGCGGCCGGGAATCGCGGACCCCTGACCTACAGCCGAAAACGCCCTGACCGGATACTCCCGGTCAGGGCGTTTCGCAAGGTGGAGCCGAGGGGACTCGAACCCCTGACCCCCACACTGCCAGTGTGGTGCGCTACCAGCTGCGCCACGGCCCCTTGCTGTGTCCCGGCCGCCCGGGCACTGGGAAACTATACACATCCCGTTCGGCATGGTCATCTCGCGGGGTCCCCGCCGACGCCACCCCCGGGCTCCCGCCGAACCGGGTCAGTTGAGCGCCACGTCCGGCGGGAAATGGGCGACGGCGGCCATCATCCCGCCCTGCCGGCGCAGCACCATCGGCCACAGGTCGTCCGGCCGGTCGACGAAGGCGTCACCGGGCAGCGCGTCCAGCAGGAACCAGGAGCCGTCGGCGATCTCCTGCTCCAACTGGCCGCTCCCCCAGCCGGAGTAGCCGGCGAAGACCCGGATGCCGCCGATGCTCTCCCGCAGCCGCTCCGGGTCGACCGAGAGGTCGATCGTGCCGACCGCCCCGGAGACCTGGTGAAAGCCCTTGACCCGGCGCAGCGGGTGGCGCATCCGCGCCAGGCAGATGGCCGAGTCGGGCTGCACCGGGCCACCCTCGAAGAGCACCGCCGGGTGACGGGCCAGGTCGTTCCAGTCGCCGAGCACCTCGGCGACCGGCACCTCGGTGGCGCGGTTCAGCACCACGCCGAGCGCGCCGCCCGGCTCGTGGGCGACCAGCAGCACCACCGTACGGTCGAAGTTCGGGTCCTTGAGGGCCGGAGTCGCGACCAGCAGCCGCCCGGTCATCGACTCCATCGCCCGTCCGCCGATCGCCTGGCCCTCTCCCTGCATCCCACACACCCGTCAACCGTGAGCCCGCGCCGGGGATCCGCAACCCACCGGATCCGCACGGTGCACCGGGATCATCCGTGCTGTCAACGCCATGCCTGGCACCATAGCCTGCGTCCCGGGTGCTGGCTAAGGTCTGACCGGCGGGTGATCGGACAGTTGAGACGGAGGGCCGATCGGCACCGACGGCGGGCGTCGCGGTGATCGACGGATCGCGTTCCCGTCCGGGGCACGGCCGGATACGCCAGGGTGCGCGCCCGGTCACGACGCCCGGGAAACGCCCGAAAGGTCCGTCACATCCCGATAGATTCGGCTGATCGAGAGGGCGGCGCGGTCGTCCCTGCGCGCGACACGGAGGCAGGTGGCGATGGCAACGGTCCGGGACGCGACGTACGACGTGCTCCGCACCCTCGGCATGACCACCATCTTCGGCAACCCCGGCTCCACCGAGGAGCCGTTCCTGCGGGACTTCCCGGCCGACTTCCACTACGTCCACGCCCTGCACGAGGCGACGGCGGTCGCGATGGCCGACGGCTACGCCCAGGCCACCGGCGCACCCGCCCACGTCAACCTGCACACCTCCCCGGGCACCGGCAACGGCATGGGCAACATGGTCACCGCCTGGCACAACAAGACCCCGCTGATCGTCACCGCCGGCCAGCAGACCCGCGAGATGTTGCTGCTCGAACCCCGGCTCACCAGCCGCCGGGCCGCCGAGCTCCCCCAGCCGTACGTGAAGTGGGGCTACGAGCCGGTCCGGGCGCAGGACATCCCCGCGGCGCTGCTGCGCGCGTACGCGACCGCGGTGCAGCCGCCGGCCGGGCCGGTGTTCCTGTCCCTGCCGATGGACGACTGGGACCAGCCGGCCGACTCCCCACCCGCGCCGCGCACGGTGGCCACCCGGTTCGCACCGGACCCGCAGCGGCTGGGCGAGTTCGCCCGGGCCCTGGCCGGCAGCCGCGACCCCGTCCTGGTGTTCGGGCCCGGGGTGGACCGGTCCGGGAGTTGGTCGACCGCGATCGCGCTGGCCGAACGGCTGGCCGCGCCGGTCTGGTCGGCCCCCGCCCCGGAACGGGCCGTGTTCCCGGAGGACCACCCGCAGTTTCGCGGGGTGCTGCCGTTCGCCATCGGACCTTTGGCCGAGGCGCTGCGTGGACACGACACCGTCCTGGTGGTCGGCGCTCCGGTGTTCCGCTACTACCCGTACGTGCCGGGCGATCACCTGCCCGACGGCACCCGACTGCTGCACGTGACGGACGACCCGGACGAGGCCGCCCGGGCCCCGGTCGGGGACAGCCTGCTCGGCGATCCCGGGCTGACCCTGGCCGCGCTGCTCGAGCTGGTGCCGCCGGCCGACCGGCCACCACCGGCGCCTCGGGCCGCCCCGGCGCCGCCGGAGGTCACCGCGCCGCTGAGCGCGGACGCGCTGTTCGCCGCGTTGGCCGCGCACTGGCCGGCGGACGGAGTGCTGGTCCAGGAGTCACCGTCCAACCTGTCCGCACTGCGCCGCCGGCTGCGGATCGCCCGCCCGGCGTCGTACTTCACGATGGCCAGCGGCGGTCTCGGCTACGGCCTGCCGGCCGCGGTCGGGGTGGCGCTGGCCGAGCGGGACACCGGGCGCGGCCGACCGGTGGTGGCGGTGGTCGGCGACGGCTCGTTCCACTACTCCGTGCAGGCGCTGTGGACCGCCGCCCGGCTGTCCCTGCCGGTGGTGGTGGTCGTGCCGGTCAACCAGCAGTACGCGATCCTCAAGGCGTTCGCCGAACTGAAAAAGACGCCCGGGGTGCCCGGACTGGACCTGCCGGGCCTGGACATCACGGCGATCGCGGCCGGCTACGGCTGTGCCACCGAGGTGGTCGAAACACCCGACCAGTTCGGCTCGGCGCTCGCCGCCGGACTGCGCGCCGACCGCCCCACCGTGCTGCCGGTGCCGATCAGCACCGACGTGCCCACCATCCTCTGACCGGCACTCCCGGCCTGCCTCAGCCGGTCAGCGCGGGGCGATCGACAGCGGGGTGCCGGTGGAGACGTCCAGCACCGGCCGTGCGCCCAGCGGCGCGGCCAGGGTGACGGTGACCGGCTCCAGTTTGAGCAGGTCGGGACAGGGGCCGGTGGACCGGGCGGTGAAGCCCCCGCCGACCACCACCACGTCCGGCCGTTCCTGCACGAGCGGAGTGATCCCGGTGTCGCAGGCGCCGACACCGAGCCGGACGGTCAGCCGCGCGCCGTCGACGGCCGTCAGGTCCTGAGCGGACAGCAGTCCGTCCGGCAGCGGCCGCGCCGGGGCGGTGGGGTCGGGGACTGGAACGATCGCCGTCGGCGCGACGGCGAGCCGCGCCACCGGAACGGCCAACTCCTCGACGGTGAACAGCCAGGCCGGGACCTGCGCCTCGCCCCGGCTGGTGCGGACCGGCACGGTGCCGAGCGTGACGCCGGTGACGGTCAGCGGAAGGCAGGCGGTCTCGGGGCCGCTGCTGACCCAGCCGTCCGGGCCGGGTTCGATGGTGGGGCCGGGGGTCGGCAGTCCGGGCCGCTTCGGTCGCCCGGGGCAGGGCAGCGGGTCACCCTGGTGGAGCTGCCGGTACGCCTCCGCCGCGCTCACCAACGGCAGGGTCAGCCGGCCGTCCGGGAAGCGGATCTCCCCGCCGACCCGGGTGGGCGGGATGGGCACCTGCTCCCGGTACCAGCCGGCCCGGAAGGCGGCCTCGGTGTCGGGGGTGAAGCGGGGGTCGCCGGTCAGCACCGTCGGCCCCTGCAACGGGACGTACCCGGTGCGCCATTCGGGGCCGGGGCGCCACGCCTCCGCGACCTCGGTGGCCCGCTGGTCGAAGGTTTCCGACCGGTGCGCCGGGGCGGTGGGTCCGTCGGCCGGGCCGCCGCCCGTCGGGGCGCAGCCGACCGCGAGCAGCAGCAGGGGCAGACCGAGGAGCAGAAGCGATCGACGCATGCGGGTTTCGACGGTCCCGTCGACGCCCTGGTTCCCGCCGTCGGCGGGCCCACGCTCAGGTCTCGCCACCCAGGTCCGTCTGGTACGCCTGCCACAGCAGGTCCGCGCCGCGCCGCCGATGCCGTGCCAGCGTCCGCAGCAGGTACGCGGCCCGGTGGCGCAGCTCGTCCGGGCTGGCGTCGGACTGCTCGGCGACCCGCTGCACGGCCAGGAGCGCGGCGCCGATCGCGGTGTGCTCCCGGGTCAGCAGCCGGACACCGTGGCAGAGCCGGGGCGCGTGGGTGAGCAGTTCCCGGTAGAGCCCGCCGGGGCCCTCGGTGACCTGGACGTGCTCGGTGAAGCCCTGCCTGACCGGGTGCAGCCGCAGCAGCACGCGTTCGCGCCAGTGCGGCTCGGTCGGCGCCGCGGCGACAGCACGGGCGAGCACGTGCACGTCACCGGTGAGCCCCGCCGGGCGCGGGTCACCGGGCAGCCGCTCGGTGGGGAGGCTGGCCGGATGCGGTTGCGCGGCGGGCGGCCGGGCGACGACTGTCGGCTGCTGAACCGGACCGGTGACCATGGGCACCTCCCGCGCTTGCGCTGCTACCGCATACCGCGATGGTGAACCCGCCCGTCCGCCCCTGTCCAGGGCCCCTGGCCGCCTCTTCTGCCCCACCCGCCGCAGTGGTCCCGCGCGCCCCACCCGTATGCGGCTCAACCGCCGAAGGGGTGCTCCGCGAGGCGACGCAGCGCGCCGGCGACGGCGTGCGCGTCGCCGTCACGGCCGTCGGTGGGACGCCCGGTGGTGATCGCGTCGGCCAGCGCCCGCAGCTCGGACGGGGGCAGGGTGGGCAGCCCCATGCCGTGCAGCGGGATGGTGAGCCGCCGTCCGCTCTCGTGGTCGGTGGCGACGATGACGGGCGCGCGGTGCCCCCGCGCCCGCGGGTCGTCGTCCCCCGCCCCGCCGTACGGCATCATCCCGGCGTCGATCCGGGCGGTCGCGAGGTCGACGGTGCGGCTGCCGAACGCGCCGCGCACCCGCACCCGACTGCCGTCCAGCCAGGCGGCCGTCCGCAGCACCCGCAGCACCAGGTAGACGCCGAGCAGGGCGAACGGCAGCCCGCACAGCCCGACGAGCCGGCCGGACCCGGACTGGTCCCAGCCGCCACCGCCGCCGGAGTCCCGCAGCGCGGGCGGCAACATCCCCGGTGGCACGTCGCGGGCTTCCTCATAGGAGGCGAACCCGTCGCCGGGGCCGGTCAGCTGGCGCAGCAACCCGTCAGCGACCAGGGGCAGCAACACGAACGCGGCACCGACGGCGGCGACGAACACGCCGGCCAGCACCGAGACGGTGCGCTGGCCGGGTGACGCGCCGACCGACAGGCGCAGTTCCTCGATCCGCACAGCCGGCAGCCTAGGCGAGCCGGGCTGTCGGCCGCGTGCTGGCGTCCGCCGGGTGCGAAACCCGGGCGGGATACGACGATGCGCCCCGGCCGGTGGGCCGGGGCGCATCGCTTTCGAGGTGGTGGAGGTGCCGGGAATCGAACCCGGGTCCTTCGCCGGTTTGTCAGGGCTTCTCCGAGCGCAGCTCGCTGTGCCTCTACTCGGCCCCACCGCTCACGCGAGCAAGTTGGTGTGACGGGCCCAGTCGCTGATTAATCTCGCCGCACGGACCCCGCGACCGGGTCCGATTGGCCAGCCTCCTAGCTGATGCCGGCTACTGGGACGAAGGCGTTCCCAGGCCGACAGACTTAGCTACTCGCCTCAGGCGGCGAGAGCGAAGTCAGCGCGATTGTTCTTGGCGCTTATAAGTTTCCGACGACCGATTCTCGAGACGACGTCGGCTTCCTCGGCTCGCTTCCCCTGTCGCTGCGTACGAAGTCGAAACCAGTCACCCCCTCGACAGGCCGCCGATGTGGCGGCACTGACAAGACTAACGCCTGCCGCAACGGGTTTCATCCCGAGCCCCGGGTCGGCGTGCCGACCCGGACAAACGGGACAAACTAGTCGTCCATTCCCTTGCCGCGTCGACCGCTGACCCGGGCGATCTCCCGGTCCGCGTCCCGCTTGGCGAGGTCCTGCCGCTTGTCGTACGCCTTCTTGCCCTTGGCCAGGGCGATCTCCACCTTGGCCCAGCCGTCGGAGAAGTAGACCTGCAACGGGACCATGGTCAGGCCCCCCTCGCGGGTCTTGCCGATCAGCCGGTCGATCTCCCCACGGTTGAGCAACAGCTTGCGGGTACGCCGGGGCTCGTGGTTGGTCCAGGTGCCCTGGGTGTACTCCGGAATGTGCATCGCGTGCAGGAACAACTCGCCGTTGCGCTCCTGGGCGAACGCGTCCACGAGCGACGCCCGCCCGGCCCGCAGCGACTTGACCTCGGTGCCGGTCAGCGCCATGCCCGCCTCGTACGTGTCGAGGATCGAGTAGTCGTGGCGCGCCTTCTTGTTGGAGGCGACCACCTTGCGCCCCTTTTCCCGTGGCATCGGCGCCACCCCCTCTCCTGATCATCGCCCGCCGGGGTCACCCCGGCCGGACAACCGATCATGCTACCTGAATCACAAGGACCCTCCCGCGCCGTTTATTTCCGGCGCGGGAGGGTCCCCGGGAGACGACGGGACGACCCGTACGGTCGCTACACCCGCAGGTAGAAGCGGAGGGTGGTCCAGGCGGTGACGGCGCTGATCAGGCCACCGACGCCGGCCATCAGCGGGAAGATGAACAGGATGTCCCCCCAGCTGATCGGCGAGAGCAGGCCCTCCAGGGCCTTGAGCGACCCGTCGAAGAGCAGATACTTCGCCGCTATCAGTGCCGCCAGGCCGAGCAACGAGCCGATCAGGCCGGCCACGACGGCCTCCAGCACGAACGGCGCCTGGATGAACCAGTTGGATGCGCCGACGAGTTTCATGACCGCCACCTCACGCCGCTTGCTGTACGCGGCCACCTGAATGGTGTTGGCGACCAGCAGCAGCGCGGCGACAGCCATCACGATGGCGGCGGCCAATGCGATGTTCTGGATCGCGGTGAGGATGTTGAAGATCTTGTCCAGCAGTCGGCTCTGGTCGACGATCTCGTCGACGCCCTCGGTGTCCTTGTACTGGTCGTAGATGTTCTTGTACTGCTCCGGGTTGTTCAGCTTGATCCGGAACGACGGCGGAAGGCTGTCCTCCTTGACGGCGCTGATCAGATCCGGCGCGTCCTGGAACATCTCCTGGAACCGCTTGTACGCCTCGGCCTTGTCGACGTAGATGACGTCGCTGACCAGCGGGTCAGCCTCGAGCTTCGCGTTCATCTGCTCGCGCTGCTCGTCGGTCACGTCAGTCTGAAGGAAGATCGAGACCTGGATGTTCTTGTAGTAGAGGTCCTTCATGTCGTCGACCTGGCGGTACATGAGACCGCTGGCGCCGAGCATGGTCAACGAGACCGCCATCGTGATGATCATCGCGACGGTCATGGTCACGTTGCGCCACAGTCCGACCAGTACCTCGGACAGGACGTATTTCACGCGCATCGGGGGTTCCTCCGGGTCTCCGGCATGAAGTGTTCGTCGTCAGGCTGCGCAGGGGTGGAGCGCCGGCTCACCCGTAAACGCCGCGAGCCTGGTCACGGACGATGCGACCGCTCTCAATCTCTACGACGCGGCGGCGCATCTGGTTCACGATGTTGGAGTCGTGGGTGACCATCACGACGGTCGTGCCGGTGCGGTTGATCCGGTCCAGCAGACGCATGATCTCGATCGAGGTGTCCGGGTCCAGGTTTCCCGTGGGCTCGTCCGCCAGGAGGATCAGCGGACGGTTCACGAACGCCCGGGCCACGGCGACCCGCTGCTGCTCACCACCGGAGAGCTCGTGCGGGTAGCGGTGCTCCTTGCCACCGAGCCCGACCAGCTCCAGCACCTCCGGCACGACCCGACGGGCAACCGCCTTGGTCTTGCCGATCACCTCAAGGGCGAACGCCACGTTCTCATACGCGGTGCGGTTCGGCAGCAGCCGGAAGTCCTGGAAGACGCAGCCGATCGAGCGCCGGAAGTGGGGTCGCTTCCAGGAGCGCATCGAGGTGACGTCCTTGCCGTTGACGACCACGCGCCCCTTGTTGGGGGCGACCTCGTGCAGCAGCATCTTGATGATCGTGGACTTGCCGGAGCCGGATGGACCGATGAAGAAGACGAACTCGCCCTTCTCGATCGAGACGGACACGTTGTCGAGCGAAGGCCGGGACGCCTTCGGGTACGTCTTCGTCACTTGCTCAAGCTGAATCACGGGTGGTGAGTCTACGCGGTGTGACGACAGAGCCAAGCCCCACGCCCCGCACAGACGGTGCGCGTCCTCGAATTAGGGTCTTACCGGGAGATCGACGACGCGCTCCGCCTGCGTGTGATCACGCACCGTCGCCGGCGATCTGACGCTGCTTGCGCCAACGGATACCCGCCTCGATGAAACCGTCCAAGTCGCCATCGAAGACCGCGCTCGGATTGCCGGTCTCCTGCTCGGTTCGGAGATCCTTCACCATCTGATACGGGTGCAGAACGTAGGAGCGCATCTGGTCGCCCCACGAGCCGGCGGCGTTCTCCTTGAGACCCTCAAGCTTGGCCTGCTCCTCCTGGCGCTTGCGCTCCAGCAGCCGAGCCTGGAGCACCCGCAGCGCGGAGGCCTTGTTCTGCAGCTGAGACTTCTCGTTCTGGCAGGTCACCACGATGCCGGTCGGAATGTGCGTGAGCCGGACCGCCGAGTCGGTGGTGTTGACGCTCTGCCCGCCCGGGCCGGAGGAGCGGTAGACGTCGACCCGCATCTCGTTCTCCGGGATGTCGATGTGGTCGGTCTGCTCGGTGACCGGCAGGACCTCCACGCCCGCGAAGCTGGTCTGCCGGCGGCCCTGGTTGTCGAACGGGCTGATCCGGACCAGCCGGTGGGTCCCCGACTCGACGCTGAGCGTGCCGTACGCGTAGGGCACCTTGACCGCGAAGGTGGCCGACTTCAGGCCCGCCTCCTCGGCGTACGAGGTCTCGTAGACCTCGGTCGGGTAGCCGTGCCGCTCCGCCCAGCGCAGGTACATCCGCAGCAGCATCTCGGCGAAGTCCGCCGCGTCCACGCCGCCCGCCCCGGCCCGGATGGCGATCAACGCCTCCCGGGAGTCGTACTCGCCGGAGAGCAGGGTGCGGACCTCCATCTCCTGGATGGCCTTGGTCAGCCCGGTGATCTCCGATTCGACCTCGGTCAGCACGCCCGGGTCGGACTCGGCCTCGGCCAGCTCCAGCAGCACCTGGGCGTCGTCAAGCTGGGCGCGCAGGCTGCCCAGCTTGCTGATCTCGCCGTTGACGTACGACAGCTGCGAGGTCACCTGCTGAGCCTTGGCCTGGTCGTCCCAGAGGTCCGGGGCGGAAGCCTCCTCCTCCAGCCGGGCCTTGTCCTCGTGCAGACGGTCAAG
This sequence comes from Micromonospora sp. NPDC005163, assembly GCF_053599835.1. Classification (NCBI taxonomy): domain Bacteria; kingdom Bacillati; phylum Actinomycetota; class Actinomycetes; order Micromonosporales; family Micromonosporaceae; genus Micromonospora; species Micromonospora sp. NPDC005163. Next base: position 299,964 of record NZ_JBSFYP010000001.1, on the reverse strand, counting down.
GTTGAGGACGGCCTCGATGTTTCGCAGGGTGGCGTCGAGTTCCTTGAGCTGTTCGGCGTAATCGGCAGCGGTCACGACAAACAAGCGTACTGTGCCGTGGGCAGCTCAGCTCGTTCCGTATGCGTGAACCCGCCGATCGTCACCCGACGGGGGCGGACTTCAGCCACGACAGGGCCGCGCGGTGGTAGGCGACGGCGAACTCCAGCGCGCTGGCGTCGTACGTCTCCCCGTCCCGTTTGGCGTTCTTCACCTGTTCCCGCACCTGGGCGAGGGCCTCCGTGTGGTATTCGTTGGCGGAGGCGTACAGGCCCTTGAGCTGGCTGGCGGAGTGCAACTCGCCGAAGGCCATCCGGAGCGCTATCGGGTTGCGGATGGTGTCCCGCCCCGGGTTCTCCGTCAACCAGCGGGAAAATGTCCGTTTCCCGCTGGCGGTGAGCGAGTACGGCTGACTCATCCGCGGCCCGGGCTTGCCGAGCCGCACAAAACCCCGCTCGGCCAGCACCGGCAACTCGCGGTAGACCTGACTGCGGGTCATCGACCAGTACGGCGCCAGCCGACGCTCAGCGGCGGCCATCAACTGGCCACCTGTCATGGGACCCTCGTGCAGCAGCCCGAGCAGGGCCGCCGCCGTGGGGTTGACTCCGGAATCCGCCATGCCCACTACGCTGCCACTTTGCGCTCCCGGCGTCCAGGATTTGCCGGTTTGCCACCCGACAGGACTTCCTATGTGCACTGTCGGTCGCAGACAGTCCATTGAGGACCATCGATGGATTGCGCGGACCGGTCGCGCCGACCCGGTCAGAGCCGGCTGCGCAGCTCCCACAACTCCGGATAGAAACGCGTCTCCACCCGGGACCGCAGGTAGGCGCCGCCCGCCGACCCGCCGGTGCCCGGCTTGGTGCCGATCTGCCGCTCGGCCATCAGCACGTGCCGGGCTCGCCACAGGGAAAATGCCTGATCGTGGGCGACCAGCGCCTCCGCGAGGTCCCAGAGCGGCCCGAACCGCTCCCGGTCCGCGGCGATCCTGGCGTACGCCGCGAAGCGCGCCTCGGCGTCGCCGACCGGGAACCCGGCCCGGGCGAGCACGGCCAGGAAGCCGTCCCAGAGGCTCGGCTCGACCAGTCGCCGTTCCAGTCGGTCCCGTTCGGCCGGCGGCAACCGGCGGAACCGATGAAGGAAATCCGGGTCCTTGAGCCCGGAGAGGAACTCGATCTCCCGGAACTGCACCGACTGGAACCCGCTGGCCGGGGCGAGCTTGGTGCGGAAGGCCAGGAAGTCCTGCGGCGTCATCGTGTCGATCACGTCGACCTGCCCGACCAGCACCCGCTCCACCACGTGGCAGCGTTCCAGCCGCACCCGGGGCAGGTACGTCTCGCCGGCCAGCATGCGGTCCCGGGCGTCGGACAGCTCGGCGAGCAGCAGCTTGAACCACAGCTCGTACACCTGGTGGATGGTGATGAAGAGCAGTTCGTCGTGGGAGGCCGGGTCGGACTCCGGCACCTGCGCGGCGAGCAGGTCGGCCAACCGAAGGTAGTCGCTGTAGGTGAGCAGGCCGCCCTGCTCGCCGAAGCGAGGGTCGGGCGCGGGGGTGGGGTGCGTCACCCCGGCCAGGCTACCGCCGGCGGCAGCGCCACGCGCGCCGCCGGCGGTCGACCGCCTCTCAGCCCATGTGGGGGTACGTGTGGTCGGTCGGCGGCACGAAGGTCTCCTTGATCGTCCGCGGCGACACCCAGCGCACCAGGTTGAGCCAGGACCCCGCCTTGTCGTTGGTGCCGCTGGCCCGGGCGCCACCAAAGGGCTGCTGCCCGACGACCGCGCCGGTGGGCTTGTCGTTGATGTAGAAGTTGCCGGCCGCGTACCGCATCCGCTCACCGACCGCGTCGACCACCCGACGGTCGGTGGCGAAAACCGACCCGGTCAGCGCGTACGGGGCGATCGACTCGGCCTGCGCGACCACGTCGTCGAAACGGGCGTCGTCGAAGACGTGCACGCCCAGGATCGGCCCGAAGTACTCGGTGGTGAAGGTCTCGTGGGCGGCATCGCTGCACTCGAAGAGCGTCGGCCGGACGAAGTACCCGACCGAGTCGTCGGCGGTGCCGCCGGCCAGCACCCGGCAGGTGTCGTCACCGGCGATCAGCTCCAGCGCGGCGGTGTGCCGCGAGAACGCCTTGTCGTCGATCACCGCGCCACCGAAGTTGCTGAAGTCGGCCACGTCGCCGTAGGTGAGCGAGTCGGCGGTGGCGGCCAGCCGGTCCCGCAGGCCACCCTCCCAGAGCGAGCGCGGCACGTACGCCCGCGAGGCCGCCGAGCACTTCTGGCCCTGGTACTCGTAGGCGCCGCGGATCAGCGCGGTGTGCAGGGCGTCCACGTCGGCGCTGGTGTGCGCGACCACGAAGTCCTTGCCGCCGGTCTCGCCGACCAGACGGGGGTAGCCCCGGTAGCGGGCGATGTTGTCGCCGACGGTCCGCCACAGCTGCTGGAAGACCTTGGTCGAACCGGTGAAGTGGATGCCGGCCAGGTCCGGGTCGGCGAGCACGACGTCCGAGACCTCCTCGCCCCGGCCGGTGACCATGTTGATCACGCCGGGCGGCAGGCCGGCGGCCTCGAACAGCCGCATGGTGAAGTGCGCGGCGAACTGCTGGGTCGGGCCCGGCTTCCAGATCACCGTGTTGCCGAGCAGCGCCGGTGCCGAGGGCAGGTTGCCGGCGATGGCGGTGAAGTTGAACGGGGTGACCGCGTAGACGAAGCCCTCCAGCGGGCGGTGGTCCAAGCGGTTCCAGACGCCGGGCGAGGAGCTGGGCTGCTCCTCGAGCAGGCGCCGGGCGAAGTGCACGTTGAACCGGAGGAAGTCGATGAACTCGCAGGCCGCGTCGATCTCCGCCTGGATCGCGGTCTTCGACTGCCCGAGCATGGTGGCGGCGTTGAGCGTGTCCCGCCACGGACCGGCGAGCAGCTCGGCGGCGCGCAGGAAGATCGCGGCGCGCTCCTCGAACGGCAGCGCCCGCCACATCGGGGCGGCGTCCTTGGCCGCCTTGATCGCGGCGCGGGCGTCGTCGTGGGTGGCGTGCGCCGTCACACCGAGCACGTGCGCGTGCTTGTGCGGCTGCACGACGTTGATCGGGTCGCCGGCGGCCATCCGCTGCTCACCGCCGATGGTCATCGGCAGGTCGATCCGCTCGGCGGCGAGCTCGGTCAGCCGCCGCTGGAGCCGGTCCCGGTCGGGGCTGCCCGGCTCGTAGTTGCGAACCGGCTCGTTGCGCGGCTCGGGTACGGAGAACACGGCATCCATCAAGGCTCCTGGCGATCTCGACAGCGGTGGCGAAACCGGACCCGCGGGCACCGACCGGACGGTCGAACACCGGACGCCGCACGGGAGGGCCGAGCTGCGGCGGGACCTCCCACGATTCTTCCATGCTGGGGTGCCCGCCTCACCTCCACCACCGCCGTCCCGCCAAGGACCGCCCCACCCCTCCTCTCCTTACCGATGAGACGCGGGCGGGTGAGCCGGCCCGGACAGCGGGCACCCGTCCGGCGTGAGCCGCGCCGGTCGGCACCGGTCGCGGCCGTCCCGTGACGGCGGAAGGTCCATCGGGCCCGCGTACCCTGAATGGTCGGTGACCTGCCGCCTCGAAGGGGAGACGATGACCAAGCAGCCCGGCCGCGTCCCGGCCGCGGAGTCGGACGAGCCGGCGGTCGACCCGGCCATCCCCAGCGGTCGGCCCGTGGCCGCGCCCGGCGCCGCCGTGCTCGCGCTGCTGGCGCTCGGCTGGCTGGCCGCCATGCTCTGGTCGACCCGGGAGGCCATCGCCTCGTCGGCGGCCGGGGTCACCGCGATCAGCCTCTCCGCGTTCGCCCTGCCCGGCGTGATCTCCGCCGCGCTGGTGGCCGGGGCGGCCGTCGCCCTGGCCTTCGGCAACCTGCTGTCCCGCCGGTACGGCGACGGGGTCACCCTGCGCTTCGTCGGCGCGATCGGGGCGGGGATGGTGGTCGGCCTGGCCGCCGCGCTCGCGATCAACCTCACCTACTTCGACACCTCGACCACCAACGTGATCGCGGGCACCACCGCGGCTGCGGCGATCATCGGTGGCGCGGTGGCCGGCGCGCGGACGGCACCGGCGGTCGGCGCGGCGACGGCCGCCGCGCTGGGCACTCTGGTCTTCGTGGTCGTGTTCAGCCGCGCCCGGGACCCGCTCTTCGACCTCTTCGGCGCGGGCGACAGCCAGGAGTCGCTGGTCAACGCGGCGAAGTGGGTGTCGCGCACCGAGTCGCTCGCCGCCGGCCTACTGGCCGGGCTGCTCGCCTTCGGCTACCTGCGCTGGGCACGACGACAGGCCGTGCGGCGCGATCCCGGCGCGCCGGCGCTGCGCTGGCCCGCGTACCTGCTCGCCGGGGCAGGGCCGGGGCTGCTCCTGCTGCTCGCCGAGGTGATCATCCGGATCGGTGGACGGTCGCTGCTCGACCTGGCCGGCGCGCTGAGCGAGGCGGACGCGGTGGCGCAGACCTCGCTGGGCACCTCGCGGGTGGACAACGGCATCTGGGTGCTCTTCGTGGGCGCGCTGACCGCGCTCATCGCGTTCGGCCGCACGCTCGGCCCGGCTCGGCCCGACGACGAACCCGTTGCGGCCGACGACTCCCCCGCACTGGACGCCGACGCGGACGACGCGGACCCGGCCGAGGTGGACCGGGCCCGCTGACCCCGGCCGGCGTCCGGCTCAGCCGGCGGACCGGAGCAGCTGGTCCAGCTCGCTCACGTCGTACCACTCCAGCTCGTGGTCCTCGGCGCCGTCGACGGTGAACTGGGCGTCCGGGTCACCGGCGGCGGCCTCGGCCACCACGTCGGCCGCGGCGGCGACCTCCTCGACCGCGTCCGTGCCGTCCACGTGGATCGCCGCGACGGCGCCCGCCGGCACCGCGTCGGCCAACGTCACCGTGCTGGAACCCAGCTCACCATCACCGCGCCCGAGCGCGGCGCGCGGCAGGTCGGCCGAGATGACGACCCGGCGGCGGGGCGCGGCCGGATCGGCGCGGAGCAGGTGCAGCGCGTCCTGGGCGGCCCGGGTGAACGCGACGTACTCCAACTCCTCCTCATCGCCCTCGGCGTACCACTCGCGCAGCGCCGGGGTCACCGCGTGCGCCTGGTCGGCGGTCAGCCCCTGCTCACGCAGGTGGGCCAGCATCGGTACGGTCGCCGGCACGTACACCCGGACAAGCTCGTCGGTCACCGGTCGTCTCCCCGCTCAGTCCTCCACCGGCGGCCGCCGGCACGGGCGCAGATCATGCCGCACGCCGTGACCGTCATACACCTCGCATCCAGCCGGTGGAAGTTCCCCGCCGGTGTGTCCCGCCACGCCTGGCTCGTCGCCGGGCCGTAGGGGTGCTGGGCGGTCCGGGCTGTCGATGGCAAACTGAGGCAAACGACAACAACCCCGGGAGTTCCTGTGGAGCCGAGGTTCCTGCTGCTCTCCGACGTCGCCGCCGAGCTGAACGTGTCGGACTCGCAGGTCTACCACATGGTGCGCAGCGGGGAGCTGCCGGCGATCAAGATCGGTGGTCGTGGCCAGTGGCGGGTCGAGCGCGCGCGGCTGGAGGAGTACATCGCGCACAAGTACGCCGAGACCGCCGACTGGGTCCGCGGCAACCCGCTCGTCGACCGCGACACCGAGTAGCCACCGCTATCCGCTGTGCCATTGACCGAGGCCGTTCCATGGCCCGGAGTTGAGTGAGTCGAAGGCAAACGAAGGCAAACGCAAGATCAGAAGGGGCAGCGATGAGTGAATCGCGATCCGGTCCGTCCCGGCCACCCGTGCGGCTGCGCCCCGTCCCGCCCATCGACCCTCCGTACGCCGACGAGGCCGACGGGGCGTACTGGCCACCGACCCACGGCCAGCTCGCCCTCGACCTGTTCGCCTCGACCAGGCCGGACCCGGTCCGGCCGCCGGACCGCCGCGCCGCCCTCCGCCGGGTGCCGGCGCGGCCCGGCATCCACCCGGTTCCGCCCTCGCCGCCGGCGACCACCCCGGAGTCGATCCGGGTCGCGCACCGCTTCGTCGACACCTGCCTGGAGGTGGTCAACGGCTACCGCTCGCCGGCGCAGTTGCGACCCCTGCTCGACCCGGCCCGGGCCGGTGACCTGCTCACCGAGCTGGCCCGCGCCACAAGGCGAGCCCGGGCCACCGCCTCCGGCTCGGACGCTGCCTCCGGGCGGACCGATGCCTCCGGGCGGACCGATGGGTCCCGGCGGGCCAGCGTCTCCGGGCGGGCCGGTGTTGAGGGGCGAGTCGGTGTTGAGGGGCGAGTCGGTGCCGCCGAGAGGGTCGGGCAGCCGGGGCGAGCCGGGATTTCCCGCCGCCGTGCCGAGCGACCGGTGGTCCGGCTGCGCCGGCTGCGAGCCTGTGAGCCCCGGGAGGCCGCGGTAGATGCTGCCGCGGTGCTCACCGGCGCGGGCGGCCACAGCTGGGCGATGGCGCTGCGCCTGGAACACCTCCGGGGCCGCTGGCTCTGCACCGCCCTCCAGGTCCTCTGACCCGCACCTCCGACACCGCGACGCCTCGGGACCGCACGCGCGCAGGCCGGCGCCTGCCTGCGTGCCGCCGGCCACGGGCTACAGACCAGATGATCGCCCCGGTTTACCGGAAATCGGGTCGTCGGCAGACTGCTGACACCCGACTTTTCCGTGGCCACCGTCCGGCAGTCGTGTGCCGAAAGAGGGCTATACCTGTGAGTCATAGATATGACTCACAGGTATAACGCTCATCAGGAACAGGTCGCCCCGGGAAGCCGAGCCATGGCGCGCCGGACGGGCACACGCGGGGTCCGGGGACACGAACAGGCCCCGGCCGATTGGCCGGGGCCCGTCGAGGTGCTGTCGGTCAGCCGCCGTTGGGGGCGCCGTGGCAGCGCTTGTACTTGCGGCCCGAGCCACACGGGCACGGCGCGTTGCGGGACGGGCCGTTGCTGGCCTCCGCCTGGTTCGGCGCGGGCCGTCGGGCGGCGGCCGACGGGACCGCCGGGCCACGCAGCCCGGAAGCCGGCCGCTGCGGAGCCGACGGAGCCGTCCGCCCCGGCGCCGCCGGGGCACCCGGGGCCGGTCGACCCACACCGAGCGCCGGGGCCTGCTGCTCGGCCTGCTCGACAGCCACCGCACCGGGGCTGGACTCACCGTCGATGGTGGGGGCGGAGTATTGCAGGCCCTGCCGCTGCGGCGCGCGGTTGAGGCCCTTCGCCCGGATCTCGACCGGCTTGTCGAGCAGCGTGACCTCCTCCGACTCCGCGGCCGGCTCCGGCTCGGTCACCTGGACGTCGACGTTGTAGAGGAAGCCGACCGTCTCCTCCTTGATGCCGTCCATCATGGTGGCGAACATGTCGAAGCCCTCGCGCTGGTACTCCACCACCGGGTCGCGCTGGGCGTACGCCCGAAGGTTGATGCCCTCCTGGAGGTAGTCCATCTCGTAGAGGTGCTCGCGCCACTTGCGGTCGATCACCTGGAGCAGCACCATCCGCTCGAGCTGGCGCACCCCCTCGGTGCCGACCTGCTCCTCACGGCGGTCGTACGCGGCGTTCGCGTCCTCCTTGAGGCGGGCAACCAGGAAGTCGGCGTCCATGCCGGCCCGGGAGCCGCCGGCCTCCTCCTCCAACTCCTCGATCGTCACGCCGACCGGGTAGAGCTGCTTGAGGCTGGACCAGAGCTGCTCAAGGTCCCAGTCCTCGCCGTAGCCCTCGGAGGTGGCACCCCGCACGTACGCCTCGACGGTGTCGTCGATCATGTTGCGGACCTGCTCAGAGAGGTCCTCGCCGTTGAGCACGCGGCGCCGCTCGGCGTAGACGACCTGGCGCTGCTTGTTGAGCACCTCGTCGTACTTGAGCACGTTCTTACGGATCTCGGCGTTCTGACCCTCGATCTGGGCCTGGGCGCTCTTGATCTGCCGGGTGACCATCTTCGACTCGATGGGCACGTCCTCCGGGATGTTGAAGCGCTCCATCACCGCCTCGACCGCACCGGCCCGGAAGCGCCGCATCAGCTCGTCCTGCAGCGACAGGTAGAAGCGGGACTCGCCCGGGTCACCCTGCCGGCCGGCGCGACCGCGCAGCTGGTTGTCGATCCGCCGCGACTCGTGCCGCTCGGTGCCCAGCACGTACAGGCCACCAGCGGCGGTGACCTCGTCCGCCTCGGCGTCGCAGGCCTGCTTCCACGTGGGCAGGACCTCCTCCATCGCCTTGGCGTACTCGTCCTCGTTCTCCAGCGGGTCGAGGCCGCGCTGGCGCAGATCGTTCGCGGCGAGGAACTCGGCGTTGCCGCCGAGCAGGATGTCGGTGCCACGGCCGGCCATGTTGGTGGCCACGGTGACCGCGCCCTTACGCCCGGCCTGGGCGACGATCTCGGCCTCCCGCGCGTGGAACTTGGCGTTCAGCACGTTGTGCGGGATGCCCCGCCGGCGCAGCAGCTGGGAGAGGATCTCGGAGTTTTCCACCGAGACGGTGCCGACCAGCACCGGCTGACCCATCTGGTGCCGCTCGGCGATGTCCTCGATGACCGCGTTGAACTTGGCCTTCTCCGTCTTGTAGATGACGTCCGGCCGGTCCTCGCGGACCATCGGGCGGTGGGTCGGGATGGTCACGACGCCGACCTTGTAGACCTTGTTGAACTCGCTCGCCTCGGTCTGCGCCGTACCGGTCATCCCGGACAGCTTGCTGTAGAGGCGGAAGTAGTTCTGGAGGGTGATGGTGGCCAGGGTCTGGTTCTCCTGCTTGATCTCCACCCCCTCCTTGGCCTCGATCGCCTGGTGCATGCCCTCGTTGTAACGGCGGCCGTGCAGGATGCGACCGGTGAACTCGTCGACGATCAGGACCTCACCGTCGCTGACGATGTAGTCCTTGTCGCGCTTGTAGAGCTCCTTGGCCTTGATGGCGTTGTTGAGGTAGCCGACCAGCGGAGTGTTCACCGACTCGTACAGGTTGTCGATGCCGAGCCGGTCCTCGACCTTGGCTACACCGCGCTCGGTGACCGCGATGGTGCGCTTGGAGTGGTCGACCTCGTAGTCGCCCTCGCCGTCGGTGCCGGGCTGGAGCCGGGCCACCACGCCGGCGAACTCTCCGTACCAGCGGGCCGAGTGCTCGGCCGGGCCGGAGATGATCAGCGGGGTACGCGCCTCGTCGATCAGGATCGAGTCGACCTCGTCGACCACCGCAAAGTTGTGCCCGCGCTGCACCAGCTCGTCCTTCGACCAGGCCATGTTGTCGCGCAGGTAGTCGAAGCCGAACTCGTTGTTGGTGCCGTAGGTGATGTCGCACTCGTACGCGGCCTTGTGCTCGCTGGCCGGCCGGTTGGGCAGCACCACGCCGACGGTCAGCCCGAGAAACTCGTGCACCCGGCCCATCCAGGCCGCGTCGCGCTGGGCGAGGTAGTCGTTGACCGTGATCACGTGCACGCCGTCGCCGGAGAGCGCGTTGAGGTAGACGGCCATGACCGAGGTCAGCGTCTTGCCCTCACCGGTCTTCATCTCGGCGATGTTGCCGAAGTGCAGCGCCGCGCCGCCCATCACCTGGACGTCGTACGGCCGCTGGCCGAGCACCCGGGCGGCCGCCTCGCGGGACACCGCGAACGCCTCCGGCAGCAGGTCGTCGAGGGTCTCCCCGTCGGCGAGCCGCTCGCGGAACTGCTCGGTCATGCCCCGCAGTTCCTCGTCGGTGAGGTTGACGTAGTCGTCCTCGATCGAGCTGACGGCGGCGGCGATGGCCTTGAGCCGGCGCACCATGCGGCCCTCGCCCGCGTTAAGGACCTTTTCCAGAATCGACACGGATCAACGCTCCCCTAGACAGTCTCGAACCATCGTAGGCGCTCCATCGGCGCGATGGTCACTGGTGGCGGTGGTCCACCCCGCCGAACCCGACATAACTCGCGTAGCGGGTGCGGACCGGGACGTTATCCGGTTACGCCGTTGGCGAACGTTCCGGCACGATGCACTGGTGGAGCCTGTGGAGATCAACGAGGACGGCCTGCTGCTGCGGCCCTGGCGAAGCAGCGACGCCGACGCGGTGCACCGTGCCTGCCAGGACCCGGACATCCAGCGCTGGACCACCGTACCCCGCCCGTACCGACCGGAACACGCGCACGGATTCGTCACCGACCTGAGCGGACGGGCCTGGGCGGAGGGCACGGGCGCGCCGTTCGCGGTGTGCGACCCGGCCACCGGCGACCTCCTCGGCTCGTGCGGGCTGGTCTCCATCGACGCCGGCGGCACCGGTGAGATCGGCTACTGGACGGCGCCGTGGGCGCGCGGTCGAGGCGTGACCGTGCGGGCCGCCCGGGCGGTGGCCCGCTGGTCCTTCGGCACGCGGGGGTTGCGCCGGCTGATCTGGCAGGCCGAGGTGGGCAATCACGCCTCCCGGCTGGTCGCGCTCCGCGCCGGGTTCCGGATCGACGGCCGGCTGCGGTTGGCCGACCCGGCGCCGGAGGGCGGCGCGGACGGCTGGATCGGGTCGCTGTTGCCCGGCGAGGTGCCGGCGCCGGGTTCGACCGGGCCGGCCGGACCCGGCACGCTGGCCGCCCGACGGGCCGCCGTGTTCGGCCGCCCGCAGCCCACCCTGTTCGCCACCGCCGGGCCTGGCGAGCTGCGGCTGCGCCCGATGGAGGAGCAGGACCTGGGCGCCGTCGTGGAGACCTGCCGCGACCCGGAGACCGTCCGCTGGACCACCGTGCCGGACCCGTACGAGCACGCCGACGCGCAGTGGTACCGCGGCTTCAGCCAGGAGGCCTGGGCCCGGGGAGACGCCGCCTGCTACGTGCTCGCCGACCCGGACGACCGGTACGCCGGCTCGATCGACCTGCGGCTCTCCCCCGCGGATCCGCTGCTGGCGGACGTGGGCTTCATGACCGCCCCGGCGGCCCGCGGCCGGGGTTACATGCCGGTCGCGCTGGCCGCGCTGAGCGCGTGGGGCTTCACCACGCTGGGCTTGGCCCGGATCGAGTGGAGAGCGAACGTGGGCAACACCGCCTCCCGCCGGGTGGCCGAGAAGGCGGGCTTCGCCTTCGAGGGGACCGCCCGGGGCGGGGTGCAGCACCGGGGCGAGCGGATCGACGCCTGGGTGGCCGCACTGCTCCCTGAGGACCTGACGTGACGCCGCAGCAGGTCGTCGAGGCGCACGGGGTACGGCTGCGCCCGTTCCGCGCGGATGACGCCGCCGACGTGGTGGCCGGCTGCGCGGACCCGGTGAGCCAGCGGTTCGTGCCGAGCCTGCCGGCGCCGTACACCGAAACCGACGCCCGCTGGTGGATCGGCTCGGGTGCCCCGGCGGCCTGGACCGGGGGCGGCGCGGCGTACGCGGTCGCGGACCCGGCCACCGACCGGCTGCTCGGCGGGATCGGGCTGAGCTACCCGGTGCCCGACCGGGGTCAGGCTGAGATCGGCTACTGGGTGCGGCCGGAGGCGCGCGGGCGAGGGGTGGCCGCAGCCGCCACCCGAGCGCTGGGCGAGCACGCGTTCGCCACCGGGACGATCCGGCTGGAGTTGCTCACCGATCCGGAGAACGGGCCCAGCCAACGGGTCGCGCTGGCCGCCGGCTTCCGCTACGAGGGGGTACGCCGGTCGGCCGGCCCGAGCCGGGGCGACGGCCGGCGCGACCTGCTGGCCTGGGTACGCCTCGCCGGCGACCCGCCCGGGCCGACCGCCCGGCTGCTGCCCGACCTGCCCGGCGGGGTGCTCACCGACCAGGTGGTGGCGCTGCGCCGACTCGCCCCGGACGACGCCGAGCTGATGTACCGGCTGCACAGCCGGCCCGAGGTGGTGGCGAACCAGGCGCCACCGGTGCCGCCGGAACGGGCCGCGATCGAGCGGCGCTGTCGGCTCGCGGAGAGCGGGTGGCTGACCGGCGACATCGCCCGACTGCTGATCACCGACCTGGCCACCGGCGAGCCGGCGGGCAGTTGCGGGTTGTCGTACACGGATGTGGCCAGCGGGGAGGCGTCGCTGGGCTATGCGTTGCTGCCCGACTGGCGGGGCCGGGGTTACGCGACCCGGGCCGTCCGGCTGCTCGCCGGCTGGGCGTTTGGGCCGGCCGGTATCGCTCGGCTGACCGCCGGCACCGTGCCGGAGAACACCGCGTCCCACCGTGTGCTGGAGCGGGTCGGCTTCCACCGCGAAGCCTTGCAGCGTGCCCGGCTCCCCGGCCTGGCCGGCACCCGCCTCGACGACCTGACCTTCGCCCTGCTACCCGCCGACCTCCGCTGACAGATCACGGAGTCGTGGTGGGCGGTCCGCACCGTTTCGCGGTCGCCGCGCCCACCACAACTCCATGATCAACCTGGGTCAGGGCCGGTCGATGGCGAGGGAGATGATGCCGTAGTCGTAGGCGTGCCGGCGGTAGACGACGCTGGGGCGGCCGGACACCTTGTCCTGGAACAGGTAGAAGTCGTGGCCGACCAGTTCCATCTCGAAGAGCGCGTCGTCAATGGTCATCGGCTCCGCCGGGTGCACCTTCTCCCGGGCGATGTGCCACGGCTGCCCGTCGTGCTCGTCCTCGACCCGCTCCACGAGGGCCGTGCCGGACCGGGCCCCGTCACCCGGCCCGCTCAACGGGGCGGCCACCAGGTCCTCGACCGGCAGGCCGGCGGTGGCGGCGGCGACGGAGATCGGCGCGTGCCGACCCCGATGTACGCGGCGGCGGTCGGCCGCGCGGCGCAGCCGGGTGTCGAGCTTCGCGATGGCCGCGTCGAGCGCGCTGTAGAAGTCGTTCGTGCACGCCTCGGCCCGGATCACCGGGCCCCGGGAAACGCAGGTGATCTCCACCCGCTGGCAGTGGTCGGCCTGGCGCGGATTGCGCTCGTGAAACAGCTCGACATCGACACGAATGAGTTTGTGGTCGTAGCGTTCGATCTTTGCGAGTTTCTCGGCTACGTGCACCCGGTAATGGTCCGGCACTTCGACGTTTCGGCCCTTGACCACGATGTCCACGTGACCTCCCTTGTTCGGACGGTCTTCGATCCGGTTTACCCGGCCGCGCGCCCTGGGGAGCCCCGCTGGCGTCGACCGGTCAGTGCGGCTACGCCTCCTCTCACCGTCGAGGGCGGGTGGGAATGACCTCCTACCCCCGACAGCGAAACGCTAACTCGTGTTCGTGCGGCAGTCACCCCATGTTGCCGAGACCGCCGGTGATTTTTCGCAGCTCATACACCAACGGGTGAAACGGAAACACGAACGGTTACGAAGGACGTCTCTTCTCGGTTGCCGCGAGCACCGCGGCGACGCCCGGCGCCTGCCCGGTCGCGGCCAGCACGCGGGCCGCCGCGGCCAGGGTGACCCCGGTGGTGACGATGTCGTCCAGCAACACAACACGACGACGGGCGCCACGCCCGAGGTGCCGCCCCCGCGCCGAGCACCGGAACGTGGCCGGAAGGCCGCCTCGGCGGCCGCCGCCCGGCCGGCGCTGTCCAGCGTCACCGAGTCGGGCCGGGGCAGCGCCCGCAGCGGCCGGTGCACCCGGACCGGCCAGCCGGCCCGGGTCAGCCGCGCCGCGCAGTGCCGGGCCAGCCGGTCCAGGTGGTCGCCGTAGCGGGCCCGGGCCGCCGCCGCGGTGTCCGGCACCGCCACCAACGCCAGCGGACGGGCCCCGCCGACCGCCGCCGCGACGACCTCGGCGAGCAACGCGCCGAGCGGGCGGGCCAGCCCGTGCCGGCCGTGCTCCTTGTACGCCAGCAGCGCCTCGCGCAGCGGACCGGCGTACGGGCCGAGAGCGACGCAGGGCGGCAGGCCCGGTGGGGCGGGCGTGGGACGGACGGGACGGGGACGCAGCGCGCCCAGCGCCGTCACGCAGGTCGGGCAGATTCCGTGCCGCAGACCGGGCCGACGCTCCCGACAGCCCGCGCAGTCGGTGGGCAGGACCAGGTCGCCAAGGTCGGCCCAGAGCCCGCGCACGACGTCAGTAGAGGAAGAACGGGGCCGACGGGTTGCTCGGGCGGAGCCCGGCCGGCGGTGGAGCGATGTCCCGTACCCGTGCGGCCTCGATCCGCTCGAACGGGCTGCTGCGGTAGGCCACCCCGTTCGCCTCGTACATGTATCCCCCGCTGGGTGACGGCACCTCGCGGTTGGTCGGGTACGCCGTCAGGTGGTTGACCTTGGCACCCACGTCGGTCTTCAGCGGCGTCTCCAGGGCCCCGTCCACGCTGAGCCCGTAGATCGCCGGTTGACCGGCCGACCCGGCCACCACCAGGCGGTCCTCCCCGCTCCAGTCCAGGGCGCTGAGGCTGGTCAGCGAGGTGACGAGCGCCCGGGGCGGGCCGATGGAGACCCCGCCGCCGTCCAGGTTGACCGCGGCGACGTAGAGCCGGCCGCCGGCGATCAACGCGACCCGCTGGCCGTCCAGCGATGCGGCCACCGCGGTGACCTCGGCGGTGGGCAGGTTGAGTGGCACCTGGTACATCCCGGCGTCCTCGTCGAAGCGGTAGAGCCGGCCGTCGGCCACCACCAGGCCCCGGCCCGGGCGGGAGTCGACCGTGCGCAGCCAGACCGGACGGCTGATCGAGGCGTAGTCGTTCCCGCTCCGTTTGAGCCCGGGGCCGGTGCCCACCGCGAGTCGATGCCGGCCCTTGCCGCTGTTCACCACCATCGCGGCGAGGATCCGGCCCTCGGCCCGCGCGAGGCCCGCGGAAACGATGTTGCGGTTGACCTCGGCCGACAGCGGCACGGCGCCGCTGGGCTCGCCAGCGAAGTCGAGCGGGCGGATGGCGCCCTCGTAGACGCCGAACCGCTGCGGGCCGTCTGTGATCGGGTAGAGCTGGTCGGAGTTTCGGCGCGCGTCCAGATCCTGCACGGGCAGCGAGTTGTTGCGGATCCTCAGCGCCAGCTCGCCCCGCAGGTCGCCCAGCGACCAGGCCAGCTGGGTGATCAACCGGTCGATCTGGGTCTGGTCGTCACCGGACATGTCCAGGTTGACCTCCCACCGGTTGTTCGCGCCGGTGGCGTTGTTGACCAGCTCGGTGCGGTCGGGCAGCCCGACGACGCCGGGGCGCAGCCAGTCGGACGGGCCACCGACCAGCCACTTCACCACCTCGTTGACCCGGCGTTCGTCCGGTACCGCCGCCGGCAGATAGCGCTGATCGGGCACCAGACGGCTGCCGTCGGAACTCCAGAAGTAGATCGACTCGTCCTGGTAGTACCGCTGGAGGGCATTGTCGCTGAGCAGCAGCACGTTCGGCGGGTCGAGGACGTACAGGCCGGCGCGCTCGTCGTCACCGCCGAACGCCGCGCTGCGCACCCGGAACTCGTACCCCGTCTCGGTCGCCACCGGCGGGGCCAGGGTGCCGTTGGCCCGCAGCAGGCCGAGCTGTTGCACCTTGATCTTCACGGTGGTGGTCGAGTCGCTGTTGCCGGTGAAGACCGCCTCACGCAGCCGGACCACGTTCAGCGCGACCTCGCTGCCCTTCTTCTCCTTCAGTTGGGTCTGGTGCTCCGGAGCGACGAACAGCTTGACCCGCTCGTAGGCCCGGTCCGGCTCGCCAGCGGCGGCGTCCAGGAAGTTGCGCACGAACGCGTCGATGTCGCTGCCGCTGGCCGTACGCGTCGGCGGCTCGCTGCGACGGCCGTTGTCCCTGCCCGCCTCCGTCGCGGTCCCGCCCTTGCCGTCCACCCGCACGTCGGACGACGCCGGGATGCCGCACCCCCCGCCCAGCAGCAGCGCCGCGCCGAGTGCCCCGACCATGACCTGGCGCCTCACGATCGCACCTCCGCACGGTGTCCGTCCTCGGCCGGCGCCGGGTCGATCGCCAGCGTGCCGCCGGCGCCGGGCCCGATGGCCAGGGGGCCGCCGTCCCGGGGACCGCCGAACGGCAGCGCGGCGTCGGCGGGCACCAGCCGCAGCGGCGAGGTGGTCAGCCGGTCACCCGCGCGGGCCGGCAGGGTGAGCCGGAACTGCGCGCCCTGCCCGGGCGCACCCCACGCCTCCAGCCAACCGCCGTGCAGCCGGGCGTCCTCGAGGCTGATGGACAGGCCCAGACCGGTGCCACCGGTCTGCCGCGCCCGGGACGGGTCCGCCCGCCAGAACCGGTTGAACACCAACTTCTCCTCGCCCACCTTGAGCCCCACGCCACGATCCCGAACGGTGATCGCCACGGCGGTCTCGTCGATGCCGAGAGTGATCAGCACCGGACGTGCCTCACCGTGCTCGACGGCGTTGCCGACCAGGTTGCGCAGCACCCGCTCGACCCGGCGCGGGTCGACCTCGGCGATCACCGGCGTGCCCGGCAGGTCCAACTCGATCGGGACGCCCACGCGCTCGGCCAGGCCGGCGAGCCGGTCGACCACCCGGTGCACCACCGGCACCAGGTCGGTCGGCTCGGCGTCCAGCATGGCGAAGCCCGCGTCGAACCGGCTGATCTCCAGCAGGTCGGTGAGCAGCTCCTCGAACCGGTCCAGCTCGGCCTGGAGCAGCTCGGCGCTGCGGGCCACCGCCGGGTCGAACTCGTCGCGCTCGGCGAAGATCAGGTCGGCGGCCATCCGGACCGTGGTCAACGGGGTACGCAGCTCGTGCGAGACGTCGGACGTGAACCGGCGCTGCAACCGGGACATCTCCTCCAGGCGGAGGATCTGCCGTTGCAGGTTGGTCGCCATCTGGTTGAACGACGCGGCGAGCAGAGCGAGGTCGTCCTCGCCGTTGACCACCATCCGCTGGTCGAGCAGGCCGGCGGAGAGCCGCTGGGCCGTCCGCGCGGCGACCCGGACCGGATTGACCACCAGCCGGGTGACCAGGGCCGCGAGCAGCCCGAGCAGGATCACCAGGGCGACCCCGGTGGCCACCACGGTGGCTCGGGCATCGGCGGCGGTGCCGTCCTGCCGGGTCAACGGCACGAGGTAGTAGAGCTCGATCTGGCCGAACCGGGTGGGCACCGGCGAGCCGTAGACCAGATATTTGGTGGGCTCTCCGGTCAGCCGGCCGGTGCGGATCTGACTGGCCACCTTGCCGCTGGCGACCGCGGCCCGTAGCTCCTGGCTGATCAACGGCTGGACGTTCGCCGCAGGCGCGGTGCGGGTCTGGATGACGTTGGGATAGCCGTCGGCGGTGATCGCCACCACCACACCACTGATCTGCTCGGGGTCGCCGCCGGCCAGGTAGTTGACGGTGTCCTCGATGGTCTCCTGGAGCTGCGCCTCCTGCGGCTGGCCGTACAGGGAGACCTGCTTGGCCGCGTAGCCGGCGCCGCTGTTCACGCGCTGCTGGACGTCGGTGCGGGCGCTGTCGAGCAGGATGGTGGTGATCTTGTCAGCGATCAGGTACGCGAAACCCCCGACCAGCAGGCTGGAGGCGACCAGCGTGATGGTCACCACCCGCACCTGGAGCGAGCGGCGCCAGGTCTGGTGCACCCGCGCCACCATCCGGGCGGCCCGCCCGCTCAGCGCACGCCAGAGCTCCCAGGCGGCGGACGGCCGGCGGGCAGCCGTCGTCTGAGGGGGCGGGGGCGGGGAGGTTGACACAGTGTGACCAGGTTATCCGGTCCCCGCCTTATAGCCCACGCCCCGCACGGTGAGGATGATTTCCGGCCGCTCCGGGTCCGGCTCGATCTTGGCGCGCAGCCGCTGCACGTGCACGTTGACCAGCCGGGTGTCGGCTGCGTGCCGGTAGCCCCAGACCTGCTCCAGCAGCACCTCGCGGGTGAAGACCTGACGCGGCTTGCGGGCGAGCGCGACCAGCAGGTCGAACTCCAGCGGAGTCAGCTTCACCTCCTCGCCGTTGCGGCTCACCGTGTGCGCCGGCACGTCGATGGTGATCTGGTTGCCAGGCGGCCCGATGGTCAGCATCTCCGGTGCCACGTCCTCGCCCCGGCGCAGCCGGGCCCGCATCCGGGCGACCAGCTCCTTGGGCTTGAACGGCTTGACCACGTAGTCGTCGGCGCCGGACTCCAGGCCGAGCACCACGTCGACGGTGTCGCTCTTGGCGGTCAGCATGACGATCGGCACGCCGGACTCCGCTCGGATGGACCGTGCCACGTCGATGCCGCTCATCCCAGGCAGCATCAGGTCAAGCAGGACGATATCGGGACGACTGTCGCGGAACGCCGCCAACGCCCGCTCGCCGTCGGCCACGAACGAGGGCAGGAAGCCCTCGCTACGCAGCACGATGCCGAGCATTTCGGCGAGCGCGGGGTCGTCGTCGACCACCAGTACCCGGGCTCTCATGGGATTAATATTGCATCCCCGTTCAGTTCGGTGGGACCGGCGTCAGCCGGTAACGGATAGCGCCGCCGGCAAGCGTGTCACCGCGAACCGCGGCGGCGCCACGTGGTGCGGGGCCCGGCACGGACGGATCCCCGCCGGGTTACCCATGATCCCCCTTCGGTGCCGCCCGGCGCCACCGCCGCTTCGGCCGGTCGCCCTGTCACGATCCGGACGACCGTCAGCCGAAGAGTGCCCGACCCCAGTGGTCGCCGCCGTCGCGCACCCCGGGCGGGCAGGCGAACAGGCCGCTGGAGACGTGCCGGAGGTATTCGTTCATCACGTCGTGCCGCGCCAACTGGGTCTGGATCGGCACGAACTGCCGGCGCGGATCCCGCTGGTAGGCGATGAAGAACAGACCCGCGTCGAGCCGGCCGAGGCCGTCCGAGCCGTCGACGAAGTTGTAGCCGCGGCGCAGCAGATGAGCGCCGTTGTTCCGGCTGGGGTGGGCCAGCGTGACGTGGGCGTGCTCGGCGATCACCGGCTGCCCGTCGGCGCCGCGGGCCGCGAAATCCGGCTCGTCGAACTCGTCGGTGCGGCCGAGCGGGGCGCCGCTGCCCTTCGTCCGGCCGACGATCTCCTCCTGCTCGGCCAGCGAGGTCCGGTCCCACGTCTCGACCAGCATCCGGATCTTGCGGGTGACCAGGTACGAGCCGCCGGTCATCCAGTCCGGCCCGTCGCCCGGCTGCACCCACAGCTGGTCGCGCAGCAGGTCGGTCTCCTCGGCCTTGAGGTTGGCCGTGCCGTCCTTGAAGCCGAACAGGTTGCGCGCGGTGGCCTGGTCCCGCGAGGTCGACGAGGTACGGCCGAAGCCGAGCTGCGACCAGCGGACGCTCACCACCCCCATGCCGAGCCGGGCCAGGTTGCGGATCGCGTGCACCGCCACCTGCGGATCGTTCGCGCAGGCCTGGACGCAGAGGTCGCCCCCGGAGAGCTGCGGCTGCAACGCGTCGCCGGGGAACTTCGGCAGCTCGGCCAGCGCGGCCGGGCGTCGGTCGGCGATGCCGAACCGGTCCCGGCCGTCGGCGTCGCGGAACAGGGTCGGCCCGAAGCCGATGGTCAGGGTGAGCTGCGAGGGGGGCAGGCCGAGCGCTTCGCCGGTGTCGTCCGGCGGGGCCTCCGGCATCCCACCCACCGCACCGAGCACCCCGGCGTCACGCCCGGCGGTCATCCGCGCGGCGGCGGCCGTCCACTCCTGGAGCAGCTCGACCAGCCGGGCGCGATCCTTGGTGATCACGTCGAAGGCGACGAAGTGCAGCCGGTCCTGGGCCGGGGTGACGATGCCGGCCTGGTGCTCGCTGTGGAACGGCACGGCTCCCGCCGGGTGGTCGCTGGCCGCGGCCGGGTCACGGGAGCCGCTGATCAGCGCGCCCGCGCCGGCCGCCACCCCGGCGACTCCGGCCACCCCCGCACCGGCGAGCGTGATCGCTCGCCGCCGGGTCAACCTGCTCCCGCTCATCGACTCGACCCTCCCTGACGCCCGGTCACCGGGCGACGACTGCGGCGACTTTGCTGATCGGCTCGGCGAGGGCGTTGATGCCGTCGGAGAGCTCCTTGAGCTCGGCCTTGCTCAACGCGGTGTGCAGCTTCCACCCGTCGCCGTCGCGGTGCTTGCCGAGCAGCGCCTCGACGTTGGTGAACTCGGTGTCCAGCTGCTTGACCAGTTCCGGCGAGCGCTGCTCCAGCGCCGGGCGGAGGGCGGACACGGCAGCCTTGGAGCCCTCCAGGTTGGCCGCGAAGTCCCACAGGTCGGTGTGCGAGTAGCGGTCCTCCTCGCCGGTGATCTTGCCGCTGGCGACCTCGTCGAGCAGTTCTTTGGCCCCGTTGGCGAGCTGGAGCGGGGAGAGCTTCTCCGCGTTGGCCTTGGCCACGATCTCCTTGACGTCGACCAGCAGCCGGTCGGCGATCGGGCCGTCCTTGCTGATGTCGCCGGACTGCCAGAGGTCCTTCTCGATCCGGTGGAAGCCGGTGAACTCCATCCCCTCCTCGATGACCTCCTCGCGGCCGTCGATCTTGGGGTCGAGGTCGCCGAAGATCTCGGCCACCGGCTCGATCCGCTCCCAGTAGGTGCGGGCCACCGGGAAGAGCGCCTTGGACTTCGCCACGTCGCCGGCCTTGACCGCGGCGACGAACTCCTCGGTCTTGTCCAGCAGCGCGGCGGTCTGGCTCTTGACGTAGCGCTGGTAGTTGTCGGTCGCGCCGGCCAGCGCGGCGTCGGCGGTCAGCGGCTCGGCGGACCCGCTGACCTTAAGCGCACCGCGGATGCCCTTGCCGCTCATCCCGGGCTTGCAGGCCGTCTCGTACGTGCCGGCCGGCAGCTCCACGTGCAGCTCGCGGCTCAGCCCGGGGGCGATGTTCTCGACCTCGCCCATCACCCGGTCGCCGGAGGCGTACACGTAGAACTCGGTCACCTTCGCACCGGAGTTGGTGATCTTGAAAGTGGCGGTTCCGGCGCCGAGGTCGGTGGTGCCGACCTCGCAGGCGGTGTCGGTGGCCTTGACCACGATCGGGCCGCCGGACCCGGCCGCGTCACCCTTCTCGGAGTCGGAGCAGGCGGCGACACCGGTCGTCGCCAGCACGCCGGCAGCGGCCAGCGCGAAGAATCGGGCGGTACGCATCTGAGCTGTCTCTCCTCGTGGGTCAGGCACGCTGCGGCGTGGACGCCGCCTCGGCCTCGGTGCCGGTGTCGGCCCCGCGCTCGGTGACGGTGGTGGTGGTCGTCGCGGTGTCGCTCGCGCCGGTCGTCGGCGCGTTCTCGGCCTCGGGGTCGGCCGGCGCCGCGACCGGTGCCGGCGTACGACGGGCCGGGCGCAGGAAGAGCAGGAGGACCGGTACGGCGTACCCGATCCAGGCGATCGTCTCCAGCACGGTGGGCGCGGGGGTCACGTTGAACATTCCGGCGAGCAGCGCGGCGTACCAGGTGCTGGGGTCGAGCGCGGTGGTGATGTCGAAGGCCAGGTCGTTCAGGCCGGGCAGGACCCCGGCCTCCTGGAAGTCGTGCACGCCGTACTTCAGGATGCCGGCGGCGACCAGGATCAGCAGCGCCCCGGTCCAGGTGAAGAACTTGCTGAGGTTGATGCGCAGGGCGCTGGCGTAGAGCAGCACGCCGAGCGCCACGGCCGTGGCGATGCCACCGATCAGCGCGAGCAGCGGGCCGCTGTCGCCGGCCGCGCCCTGGGCTGCGGAGTAGAAGATCAGTGCCGTCTCCAGCCCCTCCCGGATCACCGCGAGGAAGGCCATCCCTGCGACCGCCAGGGACCCGACGGCCAACGCCTCGGTGAGCTTGCCGCGCAGCTCGCCGGCGATGGTGCGGGCGGCCCGCCGCATCCAGAAGATCATCCAGGTGACGAAGACCACTGCGGCGACGGAGGTGATCGCCTCGAACAGCTCGCGATCCTCGGAGCGGGCCAGCAGCGAACTCGAGGTGTACTCGATCAGCCAGCCGAAGAGCACCGACAGCGCCACGGCCAGGGCGACGCCCGCCCAGACCTGCGGCAACCGGTCCCGGCGCTGCGACTTCACCAGGAAGGCGACCAGGATGCTGACCACCAGGGTCGCTTCCAGGCCTTCCCGCAGGCCGATCAGGTAGGTGGCGAACATCGGGGCTCCGAAATCATTAGGTACGCCTCAGCTAACTTAGGGCAGCCATACCTTCCTCCAGTTCAGAAGCCTCGTCAAGTCGTTCTTGACCTGCTCACCGGCCGCCCGCCGGTCGACGTTCAGCCACCCGCGGTCCCGCTGTGGAAGGATCCCCGCCGTGAAGGGATTACTGCCGTGGTTGACGGTGCTGGCCGTGGTGCTGCTGCTCAGCGCGCTGCGCCTGCGGCCACTGGCCACCGTCGTGTCACTCGGCTGGCTCGCATGGTGCGTCTGGACCTGGTTCCGCCCCGCCCGCCGCGGCCCCCGCTCGCGCTGACACACCCGCCGGGCCGACCCGAGCCGGCACGGAGACGACGAACCGGGCCGGCTGCGAACAGCCGACCCGGTACGGGAGCGTCGATCAGTAGCGGTAGTGGTCCGGCTTGAACGGCCCCTCGGTGGAGATGCCGAGGTAGGAGGCCTGCTCCTTGGTCAGCGTGCTCAACTTGGCGCCGAGCGCGCCCAGGTGCAGCCGGGCGACCTTCTCGTCCAGGTGCTTGGGCAGCACGTAGACGCCGATCGGGTACTCCTCGGTCTTGGTGAAGAGTTCGATCTGGGCGATCGTCTGGTTGGCGAACGAGTTCGACATCACGAAGCTCGGGTGCCCGGTGGCGTTGCCCAGGTTCAGCAGGCGGCCCTCGGAGAGCACGATGATGGCGTGCCCGTCGGCGAAGCGCCACAGGTCGACCTGCGGCTTGATGTTGACCCGCTCGACGTCGGAGCGCTTGGCCAGGCCGGCCATGTCGATCTCGTTGTCGAAGTGGCCGATGTTGCCGACGATGGCCTGGTGCTTCATCCGGGCCATGTGCTCGTTGGTGATGACGTTGAAGCAGCCGGTGGCGGTGATGAAGATGTCCGCCTGCTCGACCACGTCGTCCAGGGTGGCCACCTGGTAGCCGTCCATCGCCGCCTGGAGCGCGCAGATCGGGTCGACCTCGGTCACCACGACCCGGGCGCCCTGGCCGCGCAGCGACTCGGCGCAGCCCTTGCCGACATCGCCGTAGCCCATCACGACGGCCATCTTGCCGCCGATCAGCACGTCGGTGGCCCGGTTGATGCCGTCGATCAGCGAGTGCCGGCATCCGTACTTGTTGTCGAACTTGCTCTTGGTCACCGAGTCGTTGACGTTGATCGCCGGGAAGAGCAGCGTTCCGGCGCGGTGCATCTCGTAGAGCCGGTGCACACCGGTCGTGGTCTCCTCGGTGACGCCCTTGATGCCCGAGGCGATCCGGGTCCAGTGCTGGTTGTCCTCGGCGATCGAGCGGTGCAGCAGCTCGAGGATGACCGCGTACTCCTCCGAGTCCGCGGACTCGACCGGCGGGACCACTCCGGCCTTCTCGAACTCGGCGCCCTTGTGCACCAGCAGGGTGGCGTCGCCGCCGTCGTCGAGGATCATGTTCGGGCCCTGCCCGTCCGGCCAGGCGAGCACCTGCTCGGTGCACCACCAGTATTCCGGCAGCGTCTCGCCCTTCCAGGCGTAGACCGGGACGCCGGCGGGGGCGTCGGGGGTGCCGTTCTGGCCGACGACGATCGCGGCGGCGGCGTGGTCCTGCGTGGAGAAGATGTTGCAGGACGCCCAGCGCACCTGCGCGCCGAGCGCGACCAGCGTCTCGATCAGGACGGCGGTCTGGATGGTCATGTGCAGCGAGCCGGTGATCCGCGCGCCGGCGAGCGGCTGTGCCTCGGCGAACTCCCGGCGGATCGACATCAGGCCGGGCATCTCGTGCTCGGCGAGCTGGATCTCCTTGCGCCCGAACTCGGCGAGCGACAGATCCGCCACCTTGAAGTCGCCCTCGGCGAGCGTGCTCGGCCGGGCCTCGGACGGCGTACCGCTGGCGGACGCCGGGAGGGTGCTGGTCATGAAAGCTCCTGTCGAACGATGTCTGCGCCGACCCTCCACCTTACGCGCGCCGGCGACGGGCGCCCGGGGGACGGTCGACGGACAGCGCACGGGGCGGTCGGTGGTGGACGGAAACACCGTCCACTCCCGCCGCCCCGTGCATCCCCCCGGTTTGGTTCCCCGCACGTTGTCGGACCGTCGTCGCGATAACGCTGCGTACTCATAGAGTCACACTCAGCCAAGGAAGCGTCAAGCCATTCCGGGAAAGTCGGACTTGCGGCGTGGCGCCGCGTCTGTCAGCCCAGTCCGGCAGTTGCCACGTACGCCTCACCATCACCGCTGACCCGCAGCGGCTCGCCGGCCGCGGTACCGATCGCGGCCTGGCCGGACGCGAGCGTCAACGCCCCCGCCCCGTCGTCCACGGTGACCGAGCCGGCGCCGCAGAGCACCACCCGGGGACCGGGGAGCGGCAACGTCACCGAGGGAACGGCCGTCCCGACCCGCACCCGGTGCAGCGCGAAGTCGTCCACCGGCACCGGCCAGCACTCCACCCCCGGCCCGACCGGCTGAGCGGCCCGTACCGGATCCTCGAGCACCTCGAAGCGCAGCACCCGCAGCAGCTCGTCCACGTCGACCCGCTTCGGGGTCAGCCCGCCGCGCAGCACGTTGTCGCTGGCCGCCATGATCTCCACCCCGCAGCCGCTCAGGTAGGCGTGCAGATTGCCCGCGGGCATCCAGATCGCCTCCCCCGGCGTCAGGCGCAAATGGTGCAGCAGCAGCGCGACCAGCACACCCGGGTCCCCCGGGTAGGCCGCCGCCAGCCGGTGGGCCAGCTCCGCGTCCGGGCCGTCGGCCGACGCCGCCAGCACCGAGCCCAGCAACTCGTCGCGCTCCGCGACCGGCCAGGCGAGCAGCGTCTGCACCGCCGCGCGCAGCCCCACCGGCCCCGTCCGCAACGCCGCGACCACCGGAGCCAACGCCGGCACGCCGAACGCGGCGAGCGCCTCGGCCGACACCGTCGGATCCCGGAAACCGCACAGCGCCTCGAACGGGGTGAGCGCCACCAGCAACTCCGGCTTGTGGTGCGGGTCGGAGTAGTTGCGCTCCCCCGGCGGGCGCCCCGCGTCCGCCGCGTAGCCCGCGCGGGCCTGTTCGGCGTCCGGGTGGGCCTGCAGGCTCAGCGGAGCGTCGGCGGCGAGCACCTTGAGCAGGAACGGCAGCCGGGTGCCGAAGCGCTCGGACACCCGCTGGCCGAGCCACTGCCCCGGCTCGTCGCGGACCAGGTCGCAGAGACTGACCCGGAGGCCGGCCCGCTCCACGCTGGCCGGGGCGCCCGGGTGGGCGCCCAGCCACAGCTCCGCCTCCGGGCCGGCACTGGGCACCGGCCGCCCCTGCAGCAGGGCGATCGCTGAGCGGGACCCCCAGGCGTAGTC
Source organism: Micromonospora sp. NPDC005163 (assembly GCF_053599835.1). NCBI lineage: Bacteria > Bacillati > Actinomycetota > Actinomycetes > Micromonosporales > Micromonosporaceae > Micromonospora > Micromonospora sp. NPDC005163. The sequence goes on along the minus strand of NZ_JBSFYP010000001.1, from coordinate 274,855 downwards.
CCGGATCGGGCCGTACAGCAGCTCCACCCGTCAGCCCCCGGGCCGCCCGGCCGCCTCGCCGGACGCATCCTGGGGCTGCGGTACGGCGGTGTCGGCGGCGGCACCGGTGCCGGCTTCGGCAGCGGCGGCGCTGAAGATGTCCGGCTCCAGGTAGATCACCCGGGCGATCGGCACCGCGGCGCGGATCCGCGCCTCCACGGCGTTGATGCCCCGGGCCAGATCCTGGGCGCTCTCGCAGGCCGGCACCCCGATCTTCGCGGCCACCATCAGCTCCTCCGGACCCAGGTAGAGCGTCTTCATGTGGATGATCCGCTCCACCTCGGGGCCGTCGGTGACCGCGCGCTCGATGGCGGCCACGTCGGTGGACTCGGCGCCCTCACCGAGCAGCAGGCTCTTGGTCTCGATGGCCAGCACGATGGCGATGGTGACCAGGAGGATGCCGATCATCGCGGTGCCGGCGGCGTCCCACCGGCCGTTGCCGGTGATCAGCGTCATGCCGACGCCGAACAGCGCGAACACCAGGCCGACCAGCGCGCCGAAGTCCTCCAGCAGCACCACCGGCAGCTCAGGCGCCTTGGCCCGGCGGATGAAGCGCACCCAGGACTGGTTGCCCCGAATGTGGTTGGACTCCTTGATGGCGGTCCGGAAGGAGAACGACTCCATGATGATCGCGGCCACCAGCACGACCACGGGCAACCAGTGCCAGGACTTGATGCCGTGCGGGTCGTCCCACTTGTGGTACGCCTCGTACAGGGCGAACAGGCCACCGATGCTGAACAGCACGATGGACACGATGAACGCGTAGATGTAGCGCTCCCGGCCGTACCCGAACGGGTGCTGCGGGGTCGCCTCCCGCCTGGCGCGCTTGCCACCGAGCAGCAGCAGGCCCTGGTTGCCGGAGTCGGCGACCGAGTGGACCGCCTCGGCCAACATCGACGACGAGCCGGAGAGCAGGAACGCGATGAACTTGGTGACGGCGATGCCGACGTTGGCCAGCAGGGCGGCGACGATCGCCTTCGTCCCGCCGTTGGCGCTCACGCCGTCGCTCCGCTCTGCCGCACTGCGCTGCCCGCTGCGCGCATGGCGAGCCGTCCCCTACGTCCGTTCACTGGTTCGACAGCTCCTTCATCTCGGTGATGGCCGGTACCGCCATCGGGTCCAGCCCGTGGGCCAGGGCAAGGTAGATCGAGGCGAAATCCGGTACGGCGATCAGCGAGGCCAGCCGCTCCAGCGCGGACCCACCCTCAGCGGTCACCACGTCGCAGCGCACACCGCGGCGTTCGGCGAGGGTCTGCACCGCGTCGGCGCGGCGCTCCTCGACCGCCAGCGGCTCGTCCGTGTCGTCCTCGGCGTTGAGCCCGCCGTCGCGCAGCAGCACCAGCCGCAGCCGGGTGCCTTCGCCGTCGTCCTCCGCCGGATCGGCGAAGATGTCCCGCTCCCCCTCGGCCAGGCCACCGAAGACGCCGTCCAGCAACCCGACCCGGCCCCGGCCGGCCTCGCCGAGCGCCCCGGTGACCACCGGGTAGCGGGCGTTCGCCGACAGGGTGTCACCGAACCGGCGGGCCGCCACGGTGGCCAGCGGCGACGAGCCCCAGACGATCGGGACCGAGCCGGCCAGGCCCAGGGCCAGCGACTTCGCCGGGTTGACGAAGGACTCCGCGGTGGAGCGGCAGCGGTCGGCGTCCGCGTCGAGCCGGGCCGCGGTCTCCGCCAGGTCCGCCTCGTTGACCTTCACCAGCCCCAGGGAACGGGCGGCGAGCAGAACCGGCACGGTGAGCGCCCAGAGGCTGGCCCGGGCCGGAGCACGCCGGGGCACCGGGATGAACGGCGCGCGGGCCCGCTCGGCGACCGACTGCAACTGCGAGTCGGGGGCGCCCACCGCGACCAGCCGGGCGCCACGCCGGTGCGCCGCCTCGGCGGCGCCGAGCGCCTCCGGGCTACGACCGGACGCGCTCACCGCGATGACCACGTCGGCCGCACCGACCCAACCGGGAACACCAGCGCTGCGGTGCGCGATGACCGGCACCGGGCAGCGCGGCCCGGCGACCGTGGCCAGCACGTCTCCGGTACGCCCGGCGGTGCCGATGCCGGCGATGACCACGGCCCGGGGCCGCCCGTCGTCGGCGAGCACCGCCAGGTTCGCCTCGGCGGCCAGCGCGGCCGTCTCGCGGACCTGCGCGCCGGCCGAGGCGGTGTGCCGGAGCATGCCGCCCGGGTCGTGCTCGGCCAACGCCTCCGGGCTATCGAGCAGGGCCTCGTCGGCGTCGCGGCGTCCGCTGACCCCGGCCGTACCGTCGATCATGACGGCTGCCCGGGGCCGCCGCGCGCCTCGTCGAGCAGCAGCACCGGCACGTCGTCGCGGACCTCGAAGATCCGGCCGCACTCCGTGCAGGTCAGCGTCTGCGCGTCGGCGTCGTAGGTGAGCGGGGCGTGGTGCGTGTCCGGACAGGCGAGAATCTCGAGCAACTGCGGGTCCAGGGCCATGGCACGGCTCCTTCCACGTGTGCGGCTTTACCGGCGGCGGTGCCGACCGGCGCAGGCGATCTTATCGGCGAACCCGGCCCAGCACCTCGTCCCGGAGCGAGACCATCCGCTCGCGGGTGGGCGCCTCGACGTTGAGCCGCAGCAGCGGCTCCGTGTTGGAGGCTCGCAGGTTGAACCATGCGCCGTCCGGGAAACGCAGCGTGAGCCCGTCCATCTCGTCGGCCACCGCCTCGGGGTACGCGGCGCGCACCTCGGCCACCGCCGCCGCCTGGTCGACGACCGTCGAGTTGATTTCACCGGAGGCGATGTAGCGCTCGTACTCGCCGGCCAGCACGGACAGCGGCAGCGACTGCTCGCCGAGCGCGGCCAACGTGTGCATCGCGGCGAGCATCCCGGTGTCGGCGAACCAGAAGTCCCGGAAGTAGTAGTGCGCCGAGTGCTCGCCGCCGAAGACGGCGTTGGTGCGGGCCATCTCCGCCTTGATGAAGGAGTGCCCGACCCGGGCGACCACCGGCTCCCCACCGTGCTCACGAATGATCTCCGGCACCGCGCTGGAGGTGATCAGCCCGTGGATCACGGTGGAACCCGGGTGCTTGGCCAGCTCCCGAGCGGCGACCATGGCCGTGATCGCCGACGGTGAAACCGGCTCACCACGCTCGTCCACCACGAAGCAGCGGTCGGCGTCGCCGTCGAAGGCGAGCCCGATCTCGGCTCCGTGCTTGACCACGGCGCGCTGGAGGTCGACCAGGTTCGCCGGGTCCAGCGGGTTGGCCTCGTGGTTGGGGAAGGTGCCGTCCAGCTCGAAGTAGAGCGGCACGATCTCCAACGGCAGGGCCGACAGGGCGGCGTCGCCGAGCACGGTGGGGACGGTGAAGCCGCCCATCCCGTTGCCGGCGTCGACCACCACCTTCAGTGGCCGGATACCGGAGAGGTCGACCAGCTTGCGCAGGTAGGCGGCATAGTCGGGCAGCAGGTCGCGCCGCTCGGCCGGCCGGACCGGGTCGCCGGCCGGGCGGGCCTCGCCCGAGTCCAGCAGGGCCTGGGCCCGCTCACGGATCTCCGTCAGACCGCTGTCCTGGCCGATCGGGCGGGCACCCGAGCGGCACATCTTGATGCCGTTGTACTGCGCGGGATTGTGACTGGCGGTGAACATCGCACCCGGCAGATCGAGTGAGCCGGACGCGAAGTAGAGCAGGTCGGTGGAGGCCAGCCCGATCTCGATCACCGAGCGCCCCTCGGCGCGGACGCCGGCCGCGAAGGCCGCTGCCAGCCCCGGCGAGGTGGCTCGCATGTCGTACCCGATGACGACCGCGTCGCCCGGCTCGTCGGTGCTGTTGAGAAGCTGGGTGAACGCGGCTCCCAGGGCTTCGGCGACCCGCTCGTCCCACTGGTCCGGCACCGTCCCTCGGACGTCGTACGCCTTCACGATCTGGGACAGATCAGACACGGGTTCCGCTCCTTGGCCGCAGGTTCCACCGGACCTGAGCGTATCGGAGGGTCCGGGTCCGGCCCCGCTCAGCCGGGCAGCCGAGGCATGAAGACGGTGTGGTCGCCGCCAGCGGCGGCGGGTGGCTCGTCGGGGCCGGGCCGGCCATCAGGAGCGTCCGGCATGGCCTGCGTCGCGTCGGGCGGCGACGGGGGCCCGGCCGGTGGGGCGCCGTAGACCCCGCCGGTTGCGGGCCGGGGAGCCGGCACCGCGCCGTAGCCGCCGGGCGGCGGCTGCTGGCCGTACACCTGGCCGGGCTGGCCGGGCGCGGCCGGCGACCCACTCCCGGAGCGGTAGGTGGTGCCACCGGGGTTGCCCGGCAGCGGTCCGGACAGCTCGTCGGCCGGCTTCCGGTCCTGACGCGAGCGACGGAACAGCAGCACGATGAGCAGCAGGCCGACCGCCACCATCGCGATACCGAAGAACATCACCGGCGAGCCGCCGGATGATTCGGCCGCGGTCGCCGTGGTGTCGGGTACGCCGGACACGCCACCCAGCACGGCCTGGTTCACCGCGTCGTCGGTCGGGGCGGCCTCGATGGTCGCGCTCGGGGTGGGCGACGGCTTCTTCGACGGGGTCGGCGACGCCGATGCCCGGCTGGTCAGCTTCGACGAGCCGGAACCCCGACCCAACTCCTGGCCCATCGCGCTGAGCGCCACGCCGGTCACCGCGAGCCGGCCGGCGGGCGCACCGGCGGCGAACGCCACCCGGTACCGCACGGTGATGCCCTTGCCCTTGCACAGGGTCGGCTTCGCCGGCGAGGTCTGCCCGGTCGCCACGCTGCCGCCACCGCCGGAGACAACCACCGGGAACCAGCGCCCGCCCGCGTTGACCTGCACCGACACCTGATCTGGCTGGAGGCCCGAAAGACGCAGGCCCAGGGCGGTACGCAGCAGGACGCACCCGTCAGAGCGCTTGCGCACCGCGACGTTCACCCCCTGCGGGGAGCCGCCGGCGGTGAAGCTGCGGGCCACGCTCACCCGGACCGAGTCGTCGTCGGCCAGTGCGGGGGACGCACCGAGCAGCACCAAGCCGCCCACCAGACCGCAGACCGTCGCGAGACGCGCCGCGCGCCGACGAACCGTCATGATCACCTCACCGTTCCTCCCCGGGTGGGGTCCGCGAGTCAGGCTACTACCGGCCCACCCCCATCACCGGTCATAGAGCGGCCCGCATGTGTGCGGCGTTACGGTTTCCGACCCCAGCCCGCCGACCTGCGGCGGGTGCCTCGTGCCGTCGCTCTCCGACCGGTCAGACCGCCGCCGCGAGGGCGTCCCGGCAGAGCCGGTCGGCGGTACGGGTGGTCTCCGGCAACCGGTAGCGCGGGGCCAGCGCGAGCACCTGCGCGGTGGCGTTGGCCAGGCTCATCCGATGCCCGACGCTGACGAAGACGGGCTTCACCCCGGCCTGGGTCCGCAGCACCCGACCGACGACGTCGCCCCCGTCACGCAGTGGCGACCAGGCGCCCCGCTCGGTGGCCGGCGGAGCCCACTCGCCGACCAGTGGCGTCTTCCCGACCCCGATCGCGGGCAGCCCGGTGACCACCCCGAGATGACAGGCGAGCCCGAACCGGCGCGGATGGGCCAGCCCGTGTCCGTCGCAGACCAGCAGGGCCGGGAGAGTGGTCAGCCGGTCCAGCGCGGCGAGCAACGCGGGCAGCTCACGGAAGGCGAACAGCCCCGGGACGTAGCCGAACGCGGGCCGGCCCACGCTGACCGCGGAGTCCACCACGGCCAGCGTCCGGGCGTTCAGCACGGTCACGGCCGCCGCGAGCAGGTCACCGCTCTTCGCGTACGCGACGTCCAGGCCAGCCACCGTGGCCGGCGCGGCCGGCCCCGGCCCGACCAGGTCGACCAGCGGCCGCAACTCCTCCTGTACGGCCACCGCCTCCGCCGCACTGCGCGGCCCCGCCTCCTGCCCCGCTTCCTGCCATGATCCACTCGGTTTCAGCGACATCGGGCTGTCCCGCTGCCCTCGATGCCGCGATATCCCTGATCCGGAGTCGTTCATCCTTGGCGCGAGCCGCCGGGATCGTCCCCAGTGGCGCTGCCCTCCGGCCCGCCCCGAGTCGGGCCGCTCCCGGTAGTGCCGGCGTCGCCGTCCGAGTCACCGCCGGTGCGGCTCTCGGGCGGTTTCCTGGTCGCACCGAAGGCGATCGCGAAGGCGATGCCGCCCGTCGAACCGAGCAAGGGGATGCCGATGGCCAGACCGAGCAGGATGCCCACCGGCCAGGCCCAGGCATTGGACTGACTCTTCTTCTCCGTCCCCGGTTCTGCTGCCATCCCTGGATGTTATTCCGCCGCTCCCGGGCGGCGTGCCGCGCGCACCGGCCGTGCCGCCGCCGCGACACCCAGGCCGAGCCGGACTCCGCTGGACGCTCACTGACCGACCCGGCCATCGATCCGCTCGCGAAACAGGTCGGCGTGGCCGTTGTGTCGCGCGTACTCCTCGATCATGTGCACCAACAGCTCACGCAGCACGATGGTGTTGCCCTTGCGCTGCCGCCCCTGCACCCCGAGATCGGACGCCTCGACGAACCGCTCGGCGAAGTCCACCTCCGCTCGCCAGGCACGCCACGCCTCCGCGACCACCTCCGAATCGGCCACCGCACCGTCGAAGTCGCCGTCGGGATCGTCGTCCGAGCAGTAGAGCTTGGGCGCGTCCTGACCCGCCATCGTCCGCCGGAACCAACCGCGCTCCACCTCGGCCAGGTGCCGGATCAGACCGAGCAGCGACATCGTCGACGGCGGAACCGGCCGCCGGGCCAACTGGTCGGCGTCCAGACCGTCGCACTTCAATTGGAAGGTCAGACGCTGGTTGCGCAGAAACTCGATGAGGACGGTCCGCTCGTCGACGATGTCGCTGCCGGAGCGGGGGTCGTCGTCCGGGTGGACGAACCTGGCCAACCATTCGAAGGTTCTGCCCGGCTCACTGCCGGAGGTATTCGCTTCGGGGCCGGGGTCGGTGAGGGAATCAGCCATACGGCGACCCTCGTCGATCCGCGACGGAAGCCGCAATGGGTTCTGCCTAACTCGCCGCCAGCCCGGGGTCCGCGCCCGGGTCACCGGCAGCTCGGAGCTGCTCCTCGAACATCACGAAGGTACGCCGCCGGATGCCGGTCACCAGAGCGATCTCCTCCTGCGTTGGGTACCACCGCTCGCGTGCCTGCGCGTCGTTGATCGCCCGCACCGTCTCGTACAGTGCGTGGATCGGCCCTTCGCCGCGGAGGCAATAACCGCGCTCGTACTCGGTCTGCTGAATGAACTCATCCCTGGTCAGCTGGTCAATCTCATCACCGCCTACGAACAACAGCTTGTCGACGAGATCGTTGGTCGGCGCCCGGCGTGGCCCGGGCGAGCAGGTGTGGATCTCCCGCTTCGACATCCGCCCGCACACCATCGCGCACACCGCCGACACCCTCGCCGACTTCGGGGCGGTGCTCGGCGTACGGCTCTTTCCGATCGGCACCGAGCAGCAGGACAGCATTCTGGCGGTGGACGAGCACGGCCGGGTCTTCGCACTGGACCAGGCCGGCGAGTGGTTCCTCGGCGACACCATCGACGCCGCGCTGACCACCCTGCTGCTCGGCCGCGCCCCCGCCCGGGTCCGGGACGACGGCACCTGGCAGGTGGGCTAGAGCGCGAGTCCCGTCAGCACCATGACCCGCGGCTCGGTGTAGTCGTCCATCGCGCTGCGCAGCCCCTCCCGGCCGACGCCGCTGCCCTTGACCCCGCCGTACGGCATCTGGTCCGCCCGGTACGACGGCACGTCTCCGACGATCACCCCGCCCACCTCCAGCGACCGCGCGGCGGAGAAGGCCACGTCCAGGCGCCGGGTGAACACGCCCGCCTGCAACCCGTACGCCGAATCGTTGACCGCGGCGAACGCGGCCTGGTCGTCGGCGACCGGGGCGACCACGAGCACCGGGCCGAACACCTCCTCGGCGACGACCTTGGCGCCCGCCGGGACGCCGGTGAGGACGGTCGGGGGGTACGTCGCGCCGTCGCGCTCGCCGCCCACCTCGACGGTGGCGCCGGCCGCCACCGCCTCGGCCACCCACGTCTCGACCCTGCGGGCCGCGTCCTCGGACACCATCGGGCCCACGTCCGTCAGCTCGGAGGCCGGGTCGCCGGTGCGCAGCGCGCGCACCGCCGCCACCAGGCGCGGCAGGAAGTCGGCGAACAGGTTGTGGTGCACGTACACCCGTTGGACGGCGATGCACGACTGTCCGGCCTGGTAGTTGGCGAAGGTGGCGATCCGCTGCGCGGCGAAGGCCAGGTCCTCGTCGGCCGTCCAGTCCGCGCAGATCACCGCGGCCGCGTTGCCGCCCAGTTCCAGCGTCACGTGCTTCTCCGGCGCCTGCCGACGGATGGCCGCGCCGACCGGCCCGGACCCGGTGAACGACACGACCGGCAGTCGGGGGTCGGTGACGAGCTCGGCGGCGCGGGAGTTCGGCAGTGGCAGGACCGAGAACATGCCGGCCGGCAGCTCGGTCTCGGCCAGCAGCTCGCCGAGCAGCAGCGCGGACAGCGGTGTCGCCGGGGCCGGTTTGACGATGATCGGCGCGCCGACCGCGATAGCCGGCGCCACCTTGTGCGCGACCAGGTTGAGCGGGAAGTTGAACGGCGCGATGCCCAGCACGGGGCCCTTCGGCACGCGCCGGACCAGCGCGATCCGCCCGCTGGCGGCCGGGTCGGTGTCGAGGCGTTGCAGCTCACCGGAGAAGCGCCGGGCTTCCTCGGCCGCCCAGCGGAAGGTGGACACGGCCCGTCCGACCTCGGCGCGGGCCCACTTCAGCGGTTTGCCGTTCTCGGCGGTGATCAGGGCGGCGACCGGGTCGGCACGTTCGGCGAGCCGCCGGGAGACGTGGTCCAGGGCCGCCGCGCGGGCGTGCGCGGGCAGGGCTGCGGCCTGCGCGGCCACTCCGGCCGCCGCGGCGACGGCGGCCTCGACCTGGTCGGCCGTGGCGAGGGTGGTACGCCCCACCGGGCGACCGTCGTACGGGTGGTGGACGGTCAGCTCGCCCTCGCCGTGGGCGGGGCGGGAGGCGACGAAGAAGGGTGCGGGCTCCACGCCGAGCAGCGTAGACGAGAGAGCAGCCGACGGAAACAGTCGCCGCAGCCCTTGTCTGCCGCGAATTCGGTGGCCAAGATGGCAGACAGATTGCGATAACCGCCGCAGACCGCACCCGGCCCCCTCGGAGAGATCCAGTTATGAGTGACCAGCAGCAGCTGCGCAACTTCGTCAACGGCTCCTACGTCGAACCGGCCGACGGTGGCTACGCCGACCTGATCGACCCCTGCACGGGTGAGGTGTTCGCCCAGGCCCCGGTGTCCGGCGCGGCGGACGTGGACGCGGCGATGACCGCCGCCGCGACCGCCTTCGAGAGCTGGCGGGACGTCACCCCGGCCGAGCGGCAGCGGGCGATGCTCAAGCTCGCCGACGCCGTGGAGGCCCGGGCGGCGGAACTGGTCGACGCCGAGGTCCGCAACACCGGCAAGCCGCGCCAGCTCACCGCCGAGGAGGAGCTACCGCCGGCGGTGGACCAGTTCCGCTTCTTCGCCGGCGCCGCCCGTCTGCTGGAGGGGCGGTCCGCCGGGGAGTACCTGGCCGGGCACACCTCGTACGTGCGACGCGAGCCGATCGGCGTCTGCGCCCAGGTCACCCCGTGGAACTACCCGCTGATGATGGCGGTCTGGAAGATCGCCCCGGCGCTCGCCGCCGGCAACACGGTGGTGCTCAAGCCGTCGGACACCACGCCGGTGTCGACGCTGCTGCTCGCCGAGATCGCCGCGGAGTTCTTCCCGCCGGGGGTGTTCAACGTGGTCTGCGGCGACCGGGACACCGGCCTTACCCTCGTCTCGCACCCGACCCCGCAGCTGGTGTCGATCACCGGTTCGACCCGCGCGGGCATGGAGGTCGCCGCCGCGGCGGCCCCCGACCTGAAGCGGACCCACCTGGAACTGGGCGGCAAGGCCCCGGTGGTGATCTTCGACGACGCGGACGTGGCGGCGGCGGCCGAGGCCATCGCGCTGGGCGGCTACTTCAACGCCGGGCAGGACTGCACGGCGGCCACCCGGGTGCTGGCCGGGCCGGGCATCCACGACGACTTCGTGGCGGCGCTCGCCGAGCAGGCCCGCACCACCAGGACCGGCGCACCGGACGACGCCGAGGTGCTCTACGGCCCGCTGAACAACGCCAACCAACTCGCCCGGGTCAGCGGTTTCGTCGACCGGCTGCCGGACCACGCGGCGATCCAGACCGGGGGCTCCCGGCAGGGCGAGCGCGGCTACTTCTACGCGCCGACCGTCGTCTCCGGGCTGCGCCAGGCCGACGAGATCATCCAGGACGAGGTGTTCGGGCCGGTGATCACCGTGCAGCGGTTCTCCGACGAGGACGAGGCGGTGCGCTGGGCCAACGGCGTCGACTACGGCCTCTCGGCGTCGGTCTGGACGAGGGACCACGGCCGGGCGATGCGGATGACCCGGCGGTTGGACTTCGGCTGCGTCTGGGTGAACACGCACATCCCGTTCGTCTCCGAGATGCCGCACGGCGGGTTCAAGCACTCCGGGCACGGCAAGGACCTGTCGGTCTACAGCCTGGAGGACTACACCCGGATCAAGCACGTCATGCACAACATCGAGAGCTGATCCAGATGGCATCGTCGGAGGATCTGCACAAGCGGCGCGGGGCGGCGGTCGCCCGAGGTGTCGGCAGCGTGATCCCGTCCTATGTCGACCGTGCGTCGGGCGGAACGCTCACCGACGTCGACGGCCGGGAGTGGATCGACTTCGCCGCCGGCATCGCGGTGACCAGCGTCGGCAACTCCGCGCCGAAGGTCGTCGAGGCGGTACGGGCGCAGGTCGAGCGGTTCACCCACACCTGCTTCATGGTCGCGCCGTACGAGTCGTACGTGGCGGTGTGCGAGCAGCTCAACGCGCTGACGCCGGGCGGGTTCGAGAAGCGCTCGGCCCTGTTCAACTCCGGCGCCGAGGCGGTGGAGAACGCCGTGAAGATCGCCCGGCACGCCACCGGGCGGCCGGCGGTCGTGGTCTTCGACCACGCGTACCACGGCCGGACCAACCTGACGATGGCGTTGACCGCGAAGAACATGCCGTACAAGCACCGGTTCGGGCCGTTCGCCGGTGAGATCTACCGGGTGCCGATGTCGTACCCGCTGCGCGATGGCGGGCTGTCCGGCGCGGACGCGGCGGCGCGGGCGATCGAGATGATCGAGAAGCAGGTCGGCGCGGAGAACGTCGCCGCGCTGCTGATCGAGCCGATCCAGGGCGAGGGCGGCTTCGTGGTGCCCGCGCCGGGTTTCCTGCCGGCGCTGAGCGGCTGGGCGAGGGCGGCCGGGGTGGTCTTCGTCGCCGACGAGATCCAGACCGGCTTCTGCCGTACCGGCGACTGGTTCGCCTGTCAGCACGAGGGTGTCGAGCCCGACCTGGTCACCCTGGCCAAGGGCATCGCCGGCGGCCTGCCGCTGGCGGCGGTGACCGGCCGGGCCGAGCTGATGGACGCGGTGCACGTCGGCGGGCTCGGCGGCACGTACGGCGGCAACCCGCTCGCCTGCGCGGCCGCGCTGGCGACCATCGAGACCATGCACGAGCTGGATCTGGCCGGCGCGGCCCGTCGGATCGAGGCGGTGCTGGCGCCCCGGCTACGGGCCATCGCCGAGCGGGACCCCCGGATCGCCGAGGTACGCGGTCGGGGCGCGATGCTCGCCGTGGAACTGGTGCAGCCGGGCACGCTCATTCCCGACCCGTCGGCCACGGCGGCGATCTCGGCCGCCTGCCACGCCGCCGGCCTGCTCACCCTGACCTGCGGCACGTACGGCAACGTGCTGCGCTTCCTGCCCCCGCTGGTGATCTCCGACGCCCACCTGACCCGGGGCGCCGACATCCTCGACGCCGCCTTCGCCTGACCCGAAGGAAGGGCCCCTTCTTAACGCCTGGTGCATAAGAAGGGGCCCTTCCTAACGGCAGTGTCAGCTTCTGACGGCCGATCGTCAGCGGAGCACCTCGACGGTGTTGCGGCGGACCACGTTCTTGCCCGGCTCACGGATCTGGTCCATCGCCGCGGTGTTGAGCAGCACACAACTGCCCGACGGGCCGGTCACCGTCACCGTGGTGACCTTGTTGTTGTCCAGGTTGGTCACCCGCAGCCGCGTACCCACCGGGAACTGCCCGCTGGTCGCGGCCGGCGTCCCGCCCTCGGCGAAGAAGGTGACCGAGCCCGAGCAGGCCGAGCGGGGTGCCGGGCCCGGCGCGCCGGGAGACGCGGACCCGGGCCGGACCGTGCCGGCTGCCGGCGGCGCGGCCTCGCCGTCCAGCCGTTCCACCACGTTGCGGCGGATCACGTTCTTCCCCGGCTCACGGACCAGCTCCATCGCGGCGTCGTTGAGCAGCACACAACTGCCCGACGGGCCGGTCACCGTCACCGTGGCCGCCCGGTTGTTGTCCAGATTGGTCACCCGTAACCGCGTACCCACCGGGAACCGGTCGCTGGTCGCCGCCGGCGCCCCGCCCTCCGCCGAGAAGGTGACCGAGCCCGTGCAGACGGACTGCCGTGCCGGTGCGGTCCCGGCGAACCCGAAACCGGTCCCCACCGCCACGCCCGCCGCGGCGAGCACCGCCACGGTCGCCGCCAGCACGTGCTTGCGCTGCACCCTCATCGCCGTCACTCCCGTCCTCGGTGGTTTCTTACCGCCTGGTACGGACGGGAGCGCCCTACCGTTCAGCCGACACGGGCACCGATCGCCGCGGCGGCCAGATCCACCGGTCCGTACCGGGTGCGCGGCGCCCCGGTGGTCACGGCCCAGTAGCGGTCCCCGTACGACCAGTGCCACCACTCGGTCGGGTAGTTCACCAGCCCGGCGCCACCGAGCGCGTCCACCATGATCTGCCGGTGCCGCCGGGCGGCCCCGTCGATGGTGGGGGCGTCGGTGAAGCAGGCGTCCGCGCTGTCCTCCGGCGTGGCGTCGACGGCCGTGCCGAGATCCAACTCCACGCCGTCGTCGGTGCACAGGGTCAGATCCACGGCCCCGCCGGTGCTGTGCGGGGCCACCTCGACCGGCGAGACGAACTTGGTGGTCTCCCGGTGCAGCCGCTCCGGGGACCAGTCCGGGTGCCGCCGGCGCAGCTCATCCCGGTAGCCGGTGAAGATGACCAACTGGGCCTGGTACGGCCGGTACCCCTCGATGACCAGCAGCCGCACCCCGGCGGGCAGCGCACGCTGCGCGGCCAGGAGCCGGTCCGCGACGCCGGCGCGCAGCCGGGCGTACGCGCCGGACGGGTCGGCCGCTCGCCGGTCCAGTCGCAGCTCCGGCAGCTCGCGCAGGTCCACCAGCGGGTCGCCGTCGTCGGCGCTGGGCACCGCCGCCACCCGGGGATCGGAGAGCAGGATCATCGGCCGCTCCTGGTGGCGGTCACGGGTCGGCTCGCGTGCCGGGTACGGGCCAGCTCGACCAGCCGGTCCACCACCTCCCGGTAGCCGACGCCGGCCGCCGCCCACACCTTCGGGTACATGGAGTGCGCGGTGAAGCCGGGCATCGTGTTCAGCTCGTTGACGTACAGCTCACCGGTCGTCTCGTCGTACAGGAAGTCGACCCGGGCCAGCCCCCAGCCGCCGATCGCGGCGAACGCGCGCAGCGACAGCTCGCGAACCCGCTCGGTCACCTCCTCGGGCAGCACCGCCGGGACGATCATGGGGTCGGCGTCGCCGAAGTACTTCTGCTGGTAGTCGAACCAGCCGCCGGCGACGCGCACCTCCCCCACGGCCGACGCCTCAGAGCGCCAGCCGCCGAGCACCGCGCACTCCAACTCCCGGCCGGTGACCCCCTGCTCGACGATGACGAGCTGGTCATGCCGGAGCGCCTCCTCGACCGCGGCGGCCAGGTCGTCGCCCTCGTCCACCCGGGAGATCCCGATGGAGGAACCCATGCTGGCGGGCTTGACGAACAGCGGCCGGCGCAGGCCGAGCACCAGCTTCTCCGGGTCGTCGGTCGCGCGGTAGGTGTGCGCGTCGAACGCGACGTGCGGGGTGGTCGGGATGCCGTCGGCGCGCAGCGTCCGTTTCATCGCCACCTTGTTCATGCCCACCGCGGAGGCCAGGATGCCGCACCCGACGTACGGCACGTCGAGCGACTCCAGCAGCCCCTGCACCACCCCGTCCTCACCGAACGGGCCGTGCAGCACGGGGAAGACCACGTCCAGCTCCGCGTGCACCGCGCCGGGGGCGTTCACCGCGGACACCTGCACGGTGCCCGCGCGCGGGCCGGAGCGCAGCTCGACCGCCGGCCCGGTCACCGTCAGCCGGTCGTCGATCGCCCGCTCGGCGGCGGGCCGGTCGCGCAGCTCGGCCAGCAGCGCGTCCGGCATCAGCCGGAACGCACCGGTGCGGGTGACGCCGATGGCGACCGTGCGGTACCCGCCGCCGGCCAGCGCCCGGGCCACGCCGAGGGCGGAGGCGCAGGAGACCTCGTGCTCCGCCGACGGGCCGCCGAACAGGATTCCGATCCGAGTTGGCGCGCTCATGCCGCCGCTCCTTCCACAGTCGTCAATTCGGCGAGCCGCTGGACCGTCAACCGGGCCACCAGCCCCGCCTCCACATTTCCGCCGGTCAGCACCACACCGACCGTTCGTTGCCGCGGCACACCGGCCTCGGCGGCTAACCGGAGCGCACCGGCCAGACCGGCCGCTCCGGACGGCTCGACCAGCACCTTCAGCTCCATCAGGAGCAGCCGGAAGGCCGCCGCGATCTCGTCGTCGTCGACCCGGACGACCCCGCGCAGGGCGGTCCGCAGGATGGCGAACGGCAGTTCACCCACGCAGGACGGCCGCAGCCCGTCGGCGATCGTGGGTGCCGGGGCGACCGGAACCCGCTCGCCGGCCGCGAGGCTGCGGGCCAACGAGTCGCAGCCCACCGGCTCCACGCCGTACACCTCGATGGCGGTGCCGGCGGCGGCCAGGCAGGCGCCCGCCACCCCGCCGCCGCCACCGACCGGGAGCACCAACGCGTCCAGCGGGGTGCCGGCGCGCTCGGCCTCCTCGATCAGCTCGAGGCTGGCGCTGCCCTGCCCCGCGATCACGTCCGGGTGGTCGTACGCGTCGATGACGGGGTGACCGGTCTCCTCGCTGAGCCGCCGGGCCGTCGCCACCCGCTCGTCGACGCCGGTGCCGGCGAACACCACCCGCGCCCCCGCCGCCCGGGCCCGCTCGACCTTGGTCGGCGCCGCGTCGACCGGTAGCACCACGGTGGCCGCGAGCCCGTGCTGCCGGGCCGCCAACGCCACGGCCACCGCATGGTTGCCGGTGCTCTGCGCGATCACCCCGTCGTGCCCGGCCGTGGCGAGGCGGCCGACCGACCGCAGCGCGCCGCGCATCTTGTACGAGCCGCCGTCCTGGAGGTTCTCCGCCTTGAGCAGGACCCGGGCCCCGGCCAGCCCGTCGATCACCGCGGACCGCAGCACGGGGGTGCGGACCACCCGGCCGGAGAGCCAGTGGGCGGCCTCCTCGACGTCGGCACGGCACAGGCCGGCCGGAGCAGCGGTGCGGGACATGGTTCTCCTTCTGTCGCGCTGGGGCCGGGACCGGGTCCACGGCTGGCAGACGGTTGTTTTCGGGCACGCCGAAGGCAGGGATGCCGCGACACGCGGATCCCGGGAGGGCGGGTGGGAGTGCTAGGGCGGAGTGGGTAGCTGGACGTCCACCCGCAGGCCGCCCTGCTCGCCGGGTCGGGCAGCGATGATGCCGTCGTGCGCCTGGGTGATCGAGCGGGCGATGGCCAGGCCGAGGCCGGCGCCGCCGCCGTGCGAGGTGCGATCCCGGGCGAGGCGGCGGAACGGCTCGAAGAGGCCGGCAACCGCCTCGGCCGGCACGGGCTGACCGGTGTTGACCACGGACAGCGCGGGCGAGCCGCCGACCGTGACGGTCAGCGAGCCGCCGCGCCGGTTGTACTTGATCGCGTTCTCCACCAGGTTGGTGACCAGGCGTTCGAGCAGCACCCGCTCACCGACGACGACCCGGGGCGTGAGGTGGGCGTCGATCGTCACGGCGGCCTCCCGGGCACGGTCCCGGTATCCGGTGAGCACCGCGGCGGTGATCTCGTCGAGCCGCTGTGGGGTACGCGAGCGCAGGCCTTGGTCGCTCTCGCTGAGCGCGAGCAGGCCCTCGATCAGCCGCTCGTTGCGCTCGTTCGTCTCCAGCAGCTGGCCGGTCAACAGCTCCAGCTGCTCAGCGGTGAGCGACCGCGCCATCCCGACCTCGATCAGCGTGCGCTGCACCGCCAGCGGGGTACGCAGTTCGTGCGAGGCGTTCGCGGCGAACCGCCGCTGCCCCTCGTACCCGGCGGAGACGCGCTCCATCATCTCGTCGATCGCCCGGGACAGCCGGGCCAGCTCGTCGCGGCCTCGGGGCCGGATCCGGTGGCCGAGGTTCTGCGGGCCGAGGTGCCCGATCGGCTCGGCCAGGTCGCGGACGGGACGCAGGCACCACACCGCGCCGAACCAGAGCGCCACCAGGGTGGCCAGAACCACGACCAGCGTGGCCACCACCGGCAGCACGAACCCGCCCTGGTGTGCCGACGCGCAGACCTCCATCAGGCCGGGCAGCGGCAGATCGCAGATCTGCTGCCCGCGGGTCCAGATCAGCCCGCTCAGCCACTTGCCGACCCTCGGCAGGAGCGGCCCGGCCAGCAACGCCAGCAGGCCCACGAGCAGCACCCGGCGACGGGGCGTCCAGCTCACGCCGGGCCGCCGAGCCGGTAGCCGGCCTTGGGCACGGTGTGGATGACCGCCGGGTCGCCGAGCTTCTTGCGCAGGGTCATCACGGTGACCCGTACGGCGTTGGTGAACGGGTCGGCGAACTCGTCCCAGGCCTGCTCCAGCAGCTCCTCGGCGCTGACCACCTGCCCGGCGGCGCGCAGCAGCACGTGCAGCACGGCGAACTCCTTCGGGCTCAGCGCCAGCGGGCGGCCATCCCGGGTGGCCACGTGCCGGGCCACGTCCAGCACCACACCGTCCTGAGCCAGCACCGGCGGAAGCGCCGGGGTGGACCGCCGGCCGAGGGCCTGCACCCGGGCGACCAGCTCGGCGAAGGCGAACGGCTTGGTCAGGTAGTCGTCCGCGCCGAGGTCCAGACCGGCCACCCGGTCCCGGATGCCGGCCGCCGCGGTGAGCAGCAGCACCCGGGTGCCCACCTGGGAGTCGGCGATGGTGCGGCACACCTCGTCTCCGGTGTGCCCGGGCATGTCCCGGTCCAGGACGGCCACGTCGTACCGGTTAACTCCGATCCGCTCCAGCGCACCGTCGCCGTCGTAGCAGACGTCGACGGCCATCGAGAGGCGTCGGAGCCCCTCGGCCACCGTGTCCGCCAGCAACCGCTCGTCGTCCGCCACCAGCACCCGCACGTTTCCGCTCCCCGTGGTTCCACTCGTCCGGCATACCGTCGCAGGCCGGGGTTAAGGGTTCTGTAAGCACTCTGCGTCATCCGTCCCCGGCGGATCGGACGGTTGGCGATCAGGGGTGAGCTGCGTCACGATGGGAGCCGAGGAGGTCGCCCGATGGCTGACCCGTGGCTCGCCCTGGAATTCGGCGTCGATCCGGCGGAGCGGATCGCGCAGGTCGGCGCCGCCCACGAGGCGTTCCTCGCCGCCGGCGCCGCGCCGCACCGGGTGCGGGAGGTGGTACGCCGCTCGTGGGAACGCTCGGCGCGGCTCGACCCGGAGGCCACCCCGCCGGTCGACCTGGTCGACGACGCGCTGGCGAGCTACCGGTCCGCTCACCCGCTGGCCCGGGTGCTGCCGCTGTTCCGGGACCTGCTGGGCGGCATCGCACAGGACGGCGCGCACCTGATGGCGGTCTGCGACGCGTACGGGCGGCTGCTCTGGGTGGAGGGCCACCCGGGAGTGCGCCGGCACGCCGAACGGATGAACTTCGTGCCCGGCGCCCTGTGGGACGAGAGACACGCCGGCACCAACGCCCCCGGCACCGCGCTGGCCGTCGACCACAGCGTGCAGATCTTCGCCACCGAGCACTTCAGCCGGCCGGTGCAGCGCTGGACCTGCGCCGCGGCGCCGATCCACGACCCGGTCACCGGTCGGCTGCTCGGCGCCGTCGACATCACCGGCGGCGACCACCTGGCCAACCCGCACAGCCTGGCGCTGGTCCGGGCCACCGCCCGGGCCGCCGAGGCGCAGCTCGCCACCGACCGACCGGTGGAGCCCGGCGTCGCCACCGTGACCGCGCTCGGCCGGGACGAGGCGGAGCTGCGGGTCGACGGGCGGCGGATCCGGCTCGGCCGCCGGCACAGCGAGCTGCTGGTGCTGCTGCTGCACCATCCCGAGGGGCGCACCGGCGAACAGCTCGGCCTCGACCTGTACGGGGACGACCGACTGCACCCGGTCACCCTGCGCGCGGAGCTGTCCCGGCTGCGCCGGGTGCTCGGCCTCGAACTGCTCGACTCCCGCCCGTACCGGCTGCGCGGCACCGTCCGCGCCGATTTCACCACCGTCGCGGACCGGTTGGACCAGGGCGATCCGGCGGGCGCGCTCGACGCGTACTCCGGGTCGCTGCTGCCCGGCTCGGACGCACCGGGAGTGACGCGACTACGTCGGCTCATCGACGGTCAGCTCCGCGCGGCCGTGCTGGCCACCGCGGACCCGGCGCTGCTCGCGACCTGGACCGCGACGTCCGCCGGGGACGACGACCTGACCGCCTGGCAGGCGCTGGCGCGGGCGTTGCCGGCGGGCGCGCCACGCCGGCCGCTCGCGCTCGCCCGCATCGACCAGCTCGCCGGGGAGTACGACCTACCGCGCGCAACGTGGCTGCAACGTTCCGGAAACTAACGTCGCCGTCGGCACACCCGCACAACGACGGCGGAGGTAACCATGACGCGCTACGACGCGCCCACCCACTGGCAGTCCCGTTACGACCACTTCATCGGCGGCGAGTACGTCAAGCCGCACGGTGGCGGCTACTTCGAGAACCCGACCCCGGTCACCGGGCAGACCTTCACCGAGGTGGCCCGGGGCACCGCACCGGACATCGAGAAGGCCCTGGACGCCGCCCACGGCGCCGCCGACGCCTGGGGGCGCACCTCGGTGGCCGAGCGGGCCCTGATCCTCAATCGCATCGCCGACCGGATGCAGGAGAACCTGGAGTCGCTGGCCATCGCCGAGAGCTGGGAGAACGGCAAGCCGGTCCGCGAGACGCTGGCCGCCGACATCCCGCTCGCCATCGACCACTTCCGCTACTTTGCCGGGGCGATCCGGGCGCAGGAGGGCTCGCTCGGCGAACTCGACGACGACACCGTCGCGTACCACTTCCACGAGCCGCTCGGCGTGGTCGGGCAGATCATCCCGTGGAACTTCCCGATCCTGATGGCCACCTGGAAGCTGGCGCCCGCGCTGGCCGCCGGCAACGCCGTGGTGCTCAAGCCGGCCGAGCAGACCCCGGCATCGATCCACTACTGGCTGTCGCTGGTGGCGGACCTGCTGCCGCCCGGCGTGCTCAACATCGTCAACGGCTTCGGCGTGGAGGCCGGCAAGCCGCTGGCGTCTTCGGCGCGGGTGGCAAAGGTGGCGTTCACCGGTGAGACCACCACCGGGCGGCTGATCATGCAGTACGCCAGCGAGAACATCAAACCCGTCACCCTGGAGCTGGGCGGCAAGAGCCCGAACATCTTCTTCGACGACGTCAGCGCTGCTTCTGATGCTTTCCTGGACAAGGCGCTCGAAGGCTTCACGATGTTCGCCCTCAACCAGGGCGAGGTCTGCACCTGCCCGTCGCGGGCGCTGATCCAGCAGGGCCACTACAGCGACTTCCTCGCCGCGGCGGTCTCCCGCACCGAGCAGATCGTGCAGGGGCACCCGCTGGACACCGACACGATGATCGGGGCGCAAGCCTCCAACGACCAGCTGGAGAAGATCCTGTCCTACCTGGACATCGGCCGGCAGGAGGGCGCCAAGGTGCTCACCGGCGGGTCCCGCGCGGACCTGGGCGGCGAGTTGTCCGGCGGGTACTACGTCCAGCCGACGATCTTCGAGGGCGACAACTCGATGCGGGTCTTCCAGGAGGAGATCTTCGGACCGGTGGTCTCGGTGACCTCGTTCGCCGACCTCGACGACGCCGTCAAGACCGCCAACGACACCCTGTACGGGCTGGGCGCGGGCGTCTGGACCCGGGACATGAACACCGCGTACCGGGCCGGGCGGGCCATCCAGGCGGGCCGGGTGTGGACCAACTGCTACCACGCGTACCCGGCGCACGCCGCGTTCGGCGGGTACAAGCAGTCCGGCATCGGCCGGGAGAACCACAAGATGATGCTGGAGCACTACCAGCAGACCAAGAACCTGCTGGTCAGCTACTCGACGCAGAAGCTCGGCTTCTTCTGATGTCCGTCGTCTCCGTCACCCCCGCGGCGGCCGAGTTGATCCGGTCGCTGCGGGGGCGGCACGGGCCGCTGATGTTCCACCAGTCCGGCGGCTGCTGCGACGGCAGCGCCCCGATGTGCTACCCGGCGGGCGAGTTCCGCACCGGCTCGTCCGACGTCCTGCTCGCCTCGCTAGCTGTGGACGGGGTGCCGGAGCCGGTCGAGTTCTGGATGTCGACCGCCCAGTGGGACCTGTGGAAGCACACGAGGCTGACCGTGGACGTGGTCCCCGGTCGAGGCAGCGGCTTCTCCCTGGAGGCCCCGGACGGCGTCCGCTTCCTGATCCGCTCGCGCCTCGCCGCGTGACATCGGCTCCGGCGCGGTGGGGCGTGGGTGGCGGAGCCGCCCGCACTGGAGAGCGTTATACCTCTGAGGTATAGATATGACTCAGAGGTATGACGCTCGAAACCCAGTCCTACCCCGCGTGGGATGACGCTGTGTGACCGTTAAGCCCGCCGCAGGATCAGTCGCAGCCGTAGCCGTCGTTGTCGCGGTCCAGGTCGTAGATGTCGTCGCCGATGACCTTGACGGGGCCTGTGACGTAGGCGGGGCCGTTGCCGCTGCCCGGTAGGCAGTCGACGTCGCTGGCGATCGGGACGCAGCCGCCGTAGTTCGGGTCGCACTTCGCCTGCTGCGGCTTCTTGGTGCCGACGGCGACGACCTGGGTCACCGGTTGCTTCGTCACGACGGACTTGACCAGCTTCTTGGCCGTCCGCACGCCGTCGGTGGTGGTCACCTCGTAGGTCAGGGTCTTCACACCGTTGACGCCCTTGGTCCGCACGACCCGCTTGCCCTCGGCGAGGGACGAGTCCTTGACGGTCCGTTGGCCGTACCGGATGGTGGCTCGCTCCGTCACGGTGGTCACCTGCACCACGGGTGCGGGCGCGGCGCTGGACTGGCTCGGCGAGGCGGGCGCGGTGGAGGGTTCGGCGACCGGCGGCACCTCCTGCGCGGGGGCCTCCTCGGTCGGCTCGGCGGGCGCCGCCACGATGGGCTGCTGCGGTTGCTCGGCCGCGGTGCCGGTCCGGGAGGGCTCCGGCTCGCCGACCAGCGCGCCGACGATGGCGGTACCGGCGCAGCAGAGCAGAAGCAGCGACAAAGCCACCGAGCCGAGGATCACGGCGAGGCGGCGGCCCGGGCTGGCCCGGCGGAACCAGTTCGGGGCGGCGGGCGGTCGGGGCGCGGGCGGTGGATACATCGTCACGGCGATGAGTGTCGTCGCAAACACGGCATGCAATATCCACCGTAGCGCTCGTCACCTGCGCCGTTCGCTCCCTCGCCGCTGATCGAGGGGCGAAGCCCCGCCCCCCGACCGTTCCTGGCCGGCGACCGGACGACATGCCGGACATCCGCTCGGCCGGATCGGGCAGGGCCGATCGTGTGGCCCCACTCGGGCATCAACTTCGCGAATCACCCTTTGTCAGCGGGCGTCCAGGAGGGGCTGTCGCGGATTCCACGGTGGACCTCCGGCCGCGTCGCGGCGGCGGCGGGCGATCGCCGACAGTGCCTCCAGGACCACGCGATTGCCCAGGTACGCGGTGATGTCGGCGTGGTCGTACGGCGGGGCGACCTCGACCACGTCCACCCCGACGACGGGCAGCTCATAGCAGACCCGGCGAACCGCGTCGAGCAGTTGCCGGGAGGTCAGGCCGCCCGGCTCCGGGGTGCCGGTGCCCGGCGCCATGCCGGGGTCCACCACGTCCACGTCGACGGAGAGGAACACACCCTCGCACTCGTCGACCGCGATCGCGAACGCCTCGGTGAGGCACGTGTCGAGCCCGCGCGCGACCAGCTCGGTCATCTCGTACGACCGCATCCGCTGCTCCGCCATCCAGGACAGGACGTCCGGCCCGGGCCAGTAGCCGCGCAGCCCGATCTGGAGGAACCGGTCGCCGCGTACCGCGCCGGACTCGATGAGCCGACGCATCGGCTGGCCGTGCCCGTGCAGCGAGCCGAACTCGATCTCACCGGTGTCGGCGTGCGCGTCGAAGTGCACGAGCGACACCCGGCCGTGCCCGTGCTGCCGGGCCACACCGGTGGCGTCGGGCAGCGCGATGGAGTGGTCCCCGCCGAGCACCACCGGGATGGCGTCGGCGGACGACACGGCGTGGACGGCGGCTTCCAGGGCGGCCAGCGAGCGCTCGATGTCACCGGAGAACATCTCGACGTCGCCGGCGTCGTACACGCGCAGGTCGCGCAGCGCGTCGACGCGCAGCGCGAGGGACGGGCGGGAGCCGTCGTGGGCGAGGTAGCACGCCTGCCGGATCGCCGACGGTCCGAACCGGGTGCCGGGCCGGTGCGAGGTGCCGCCGTCGAAGGGCGCCCCGACGATCACGACGTCGGCGTCGGCGTACGACGCCGGGTCGTCGAGCGTGCACCGGTCCACGCCGAGGAAGGTGATGTCCGGCCCGTACATGGCCCCGTAACGGCTCATCGCTCCTCCATCCCCCACGGCGAGCCGTAGGCGTTCAGCAGGTCGAGGAACGGCACCGGGGGCAGCGCCTCCGGGCCGAGCACCCCGACGCCGGACCAGGCGCCGGTGGCGAGCAGTTCCAACGCCACCACCGGGTTGACCGCGGTCTGCCAGACCACCGCCTGGTGGCCGTACTCCAGCATGGACCACTCGTTGTCGACCACGTGGTAGAGGTAGACCTCCCGGGGCTGCCCGTCCGGACCGAGGCCGCGCACCCAGGTGCCGGCGCACGTCTTGCCACGCATCCGCTCGCCGAGGGTGGCCGGGTCGGGCAGGCAGGCGGCCACCACGTCCCGCGGCGACACCTGGACGCCGCGCACGCTGACCGGCGCGGTCGAGTCGAGGCCGAGCTTGTGCAGCGTCCTGAGCACCTCGATGAACTCGTCGCCGAGGCCGTACTTGAAGGTGACCCGGCGGGCCTTGACCCAGCGCGGGATGAGCAGCACCTCCTCGTGCTCGACGTTGACGCACTCGACCGGCCCGATCCCCTCCGGGAAGTGAAAGACCTCCGGCTCGGAGAACGGTTCGGTGGTGTACCAGCCCCGGTCCCGCTCCCAGACCACCGGCGGGTTGAGGCACTCCTCGATGGTGGTCCAGATGGAGAACGACGGCGCGAAGTCGTAGCCGTCCACGGTGAGGTTCGCCCCGTCCCGGACGCCGATCTCGTCGATCTCGCTGAACAGCTCGTCGGCGGCGTACCGGGCGAAGACGTCGGACAGGCCGGGTTCGACACCGATGCCGCACAGCGCCAGCCGGCCGGCCGCGGACCAGTCGTCGGCCAGCGCGAACTGCGCGTCGCCGAGCAGCACCCCGGTCTCGACGTACGGGCGGGACGGATGCGGCCGCGACAGCGACATCGCCATGTCCAGGTAGTCCGCGCCAGCCGCGAACGCACCGTCGAAGATCGGCATGACGAAGCGCGGGTCGACGGCGTTGAGCACGTGAGTGATCCGGTGCTCCCGGCAGAGCGCGGCGACCCCGTCGGCCGAGGACGCGTCCACCTGGGCGGCGACGAACCGGTCACCGTGCCCGGCGACGGCACGCTCGGCGCGGCCCGGGTCGTGGTCGGCGACCACCATGGTCTCGAAGAAGGACCGTCGGGCGGCGATGGCTACGGCGGCGGAGCCGACGCCACCGGCGCCGACGAGCAGGACACGCATCAGGAATCAAACCCCAAACCGAGACGATCGAGAGTACGGAGCCAGAGGTCGCGCCGGCCCTCGCGCGCGTCGGCGCGGGCCAGTGACCAGCGGGTGAGATTGATGCCGATGGAGCGGACGGGTTCCGGCGGGAACGGCAGCGGCTTGCTGCGGACCAGGTCGAGCCCGGTCAGCGGGGTGTTCCCGCCGGCCAGCAGGTCGAGCAGCACGCGGGCACCGAAGCGGGTGGCGCCCACGCCGAGACCGGTGTAGCCGGCCGCGTAGGCCAGGCGACCGCCGTACGCGGTGCCGAAGAACGGGCAGAACCGGGTGCAGGTGTCGATGACGCCGCCCCAGCGGTGGCTGAAGCGCACGTCGGCGAGCTGGGGGAAGGTGGTGAAGAAGTGCTGGGCGAGGGTGGTGAAGGTGGCGGGACGCTGCTCCAGCTCCGGCGCGACCCGGTTGCCGTAGTGGTAGACGGCGTCGTACCCGCCGAAGAGGATCCGCCCGTCGGAGGTGATCCGGTAGTAGTGGAACTGGTTGCCGGTGTCGGCCAGTCCCTGCCGGTTGCGCCAGCCGATCGCGTCCCGCTGCGTCGGGGTGAGCGGCTCGGTCATCAGCACGTGGTCGTACACCGGCACCAGGTACGCCCGCAGCCGGCGCAACAGCGGCGGGAAGGCGTTGGTGGCCAGCACCACCCGCCGGGCCCGTACCGACCCGGGCGCGGCGTCCGGCCCGCCGGCCGTCCGGGCGTACAGCGCCGCGCCGTCGGCGCGCAGCCCGGTCACCCGCGTGTGCTCGTGCACCCGCACGCCGAGGTCGAGGCAGGCACGGCGCAGCCCCCACGCCAGCTTCGCCGGGTCCAGCATGGCCACCCGGTCGGCGTCGACCATCCCGCCGAGGTACGTCGGCGAGTTCACCTCGGCGCGAACCTCGTCGCGGTCCAGCAGCCGCACCTGATGGCCGTACCGGCGGGCCAGCTCCGCGTCAGCGGCGAGCCCGGCCAGCTGGTACGGCTCGACGGCGACGGCCAGCTCGCCCGTGCGTTCGAAGTCGCAGTCGATGCCGAATTCGGCGATGGTGGCGGCGATGGCGTCCAGGTTCTCCCGGCCGAGACGGTCCAACTCGCCGACCTCGTCGGGAAACCGGTCGACGCCGTTGGCCAGGCCGTGGGTGAGCGAGGCGGCGCAGAACCCGCCGTTGCGCCCGGACGCGGCCCAGCCGCAGGTGCCCGCGTCGACGAGCAGCACGTCGCGGTCCGGCTCGGCCTGCTTGGCCAGCACGGCGGCCCAGAGCCCGCTGTATCCGCCGCCGATCACCAGCAGGTCGGCGTGCTGCGGGCCGGCGAGCGGCGGCAGCGGGTCGGGGCGGTCTGGACGGTCGAGCCAGTACGGCACCGGGGCCGCGTCGGCGAGCGCCCGGCCGGTGTGCGGGACGGTCATGACGGCCGGTGCGCCGGACGGCCCTGCCCCGTGCTGGCCAGCAGGTTGGCGCGGCGGGATCGCCGACCGCGCAGCGAGCTGAGCCCGACCAGCAGCAGCGCGATCGCGAACATCGCGGTGCCGATGACGTTGACCTGCGGCGGGATGCCCCGCTGGGCAGCGCCCCAGACGTACATCGGGAACGTGACGGTGGTGCCGGCGTTGAAGTTCGTGATGATGAAGTCGTCGAAGCTGAGCGAGAAGGCCAGCAGCGCGGCGGCCACGATGCCGGGCAGCACCAGCGGCAGGGTGATCCGCTGGAAGGTCTGCCACTCGCTGGCGTACAGGTCCATGGCGGCCTCCTCCAGCCGCCGGTCCATCCCCGCGAGACGCGCCTTGACGGTGACCACCACGAACGAGACGCAGAACATCACGTGCGCGATGACGATGGTCCAGAAGCCCTGCGGCACCCCGGCGGAGACGAAGAGGGCCAGCAGCGAGGTGCCCATCACCAGCTCCGGGGTGGCCATCGGCAGGAAGATCAGCACGTTGATGCCGGAACGACCACGGAAGCGGTGCCGGACCAGCGCGAACGCCATCAGGGTGCCGAGCACGGTGGCGACCACGGTGGCGATGAAGCCGATCTGCACGCTGCGGACCACCGCGTCGCACATGTCCGACGTGGCGCACGGCTGGCGCCAGTTGTCCAGGGTGAACTCGTTGAAGTCGTACGACAGCCGGCTCGACGGGCGGTTGAACGACAGCCCGGCCACCACCAGGATCGGCAACGCCAGGTAGCCGAGCACCAGCAGCGCCACGATCATCACCCAGCGGTCTGCCAGCCAACGCGACAGCCTCACAGCACCTCCTCCGTGCCGGCCCTGCGCAGGTAGCCGAAGACCACCGCGAGGATCGCCGCCATCAGCAGGAACGACAGCGCGGCGCCCTGCGGGTAGTCCAGCCGGACCAGGAACGCCGAGTCGATGACGTTGCCGATCATGTACTCGTTCGGGGTGCCGAGCAGCTCGGCGTTGATGTAGTCACCGCTGGCCGGGATGAAGAACAGCAGCGTGCCGGCGACCAGACCCGGCATGGACAGCGGCAGGGTCACCCGGCGGAACGCCTGCAATCCGCTGGCGTACAGGTCACTGGCCGCCTCCAGCAGTCGGTGGTCGAGCCGCTCCAGGCTCGCGTACAGCGGCAGCACCAGGAACGGCAGGAAGTTGTACGTCAGGCCGAGCACCACCGCGAACGGGGTGGCCAGCAACCGACCGTCCGGGGCGAGCAGGTGCACGTCGCGCAGCAGGCCGACCAGTGCGCCGTTGTCCGACAGGATGGTCTTCCAGGCCAGCGTGCGGACCAGGAAGCTGGTGAACATCGGCGCGACCACGCAGACCAGCAGCAGGTTCTTCCACCGGCCGGCCTTCTGCGCGATGGCGTACGCAAGCGGGTAACCCAGCACCAGCGCCAGCACCAGGGCCACGCCGGCGTAGCCGAACGAGCGCAGGAACTGCGGCCAGTACGCCTGCAACACGTCCGGGTAGTTGCCGAACGCCCAGGTCAACGCGTACCCGGTGGAGAGCGAGCCGCTGGGGTCGTAGAGGCTGGCCGCGGCGAGCTGCACCAGCGGCACGCCGAAGAACACCAGCAGCCAGGCCGCGCCGGGCAGCAGCAACAGGTACGGCAGCAGGCGGTGCCTCCCCGACCGGGCGGCCGGCGGCGTGGGCGGCGGCTGCCCCGATCCCGTGGGCACCTGGGCCAGGACGCTCACGACGGCGCACCCACCGGCTCGTCGACCACCGGGGAGGTCCGGTCGCTGTCGGCGGCGTCCCGGGGCAGCAGGAACGCGTGCCGTGGATCCCAGTACGCCACGGCCTCGCTGCCGACCGGCACCTGAGCCGCCGCCCCGCTGTTGGCCGTGAACACCGACAGCTCGGTGCCCCAGCCGGTGCGCAGCAGGTACTGCGTGCTGACCCCCACGTAGGAGGCGTCGCTGACCACCCCGGTGACGTGCTGGTGGCCCGCGGGCACCTGGTCGGCGGAGCCGACCAGATGCAGCTTCTCCGGGCGTACCCCCAGGTGGATCGGACCACGGTCGGCCCGGGACCGGCCGGCGGGCACCGAGAAGCGCGCGCCGTGCGCCCTCACCGCCACCTCGCCGCCCGCGGTGCCGGCGGCCTCGCCGGCGAGCAGGTTGGACTGGCCGAGGAAGTTCGCCACGAACGCGGTGGCCGGGAACTCGTAGATATCGGCCGGGGCGCCGAGCTGCTCGATCCGGCCGGCGTTCATCACCGCGACGGTGTCGGCCATGGTCATGGCCTCCTCCTGGTCGTGCGTGACGTGTACGAACGTGATGCCCACCTCGGTCTGGATCCGCTTCAGCTCGATCTGCATCTGCCGGCGCAGCTTGAGGTCGAGAGCGCCCAGCGGCTCGTCGAGCAGCAGCACCTGCGGCCGGTTGATGAGCGCGCGGGCCAGCGCGACCCGCTGCTGCTGGCCGCCGGAGAGCTGGGCCGGGCGGCGGTTGCCATAGTCGTCGAGCTGCACCAGCGACAGCATCCGCAGGACCTCGTCGTCGACCGAGCGGATGCCGCGCCGACGCAGCCCGAAGGCCACGTTCTCGAAGATGTTCAGGTGCGGGAAGAGCGCGTAGCTCTGGAACACGGTGTTGACCGGTCGCTTGTACGGCCGCAGCCGGGCGACGTCGCGGTCGCCGAGCAGCACCTGACCGCTGGTCGGCTCCTCCAGACCGGCGATCATCCGCAGCGTGGTGGTCTTGCCGCAGCCGGACGCGCCGAGCAGGGCGAAGAACGAGCCCTGCGGGATGGTCAGGCTGAGGTCGTCGACCGCCGTGAAGATCCCGAACCGCTTGGTGAGGTTGGCCAAGCGCAGGTCGCCGGCAGGTGTCTCGCGCGCCATCTCCGTCACGCCCCGATGACCTGCTGGTACTTGCCCTCGTACTCCTTCTCCTGCTTCTCGTCCAGGGCCATGAACACCTTGGACTTCGACAGCAGCGCCTCGTCGGGGAAGATCAGCGGGTTGGCGGCCAGCTCGGGGTCGATCTTCTCCATCTCGGCCTGGGCGCCCTTGACCGGGCAGATGTAGTTGACGTACGCGGCGAGCGTCGCGGCGACGGCCGGCTCGTAGTAGTAGTTGATCAGCGCCTCGGCGTTGCCCTTGTGAGTGGCCTTGTTGGGGACCATCATGTTGTCGCTGAACAGCATCACGCCGGAGTCAGGCGCGACGAACTGCACCTTGGCGTTCTCGCTGGAGAGCTGGATGACGTCCCCGGACCAGCCGATGCACGCGGCGATGTCACCCTTGGCCAGGTCGGGTGCGTAGTCGTTGCCGGTGAACTTGCGGATCTGTCCCGAGTCGACGGCCTTCTTGAGCTTGTTGAGCGCGTCGTCGAACTGGGCGGTGGTGAAGTTGGCCGGGTCGTGCCCGTTGGATCCGAGCAGCAGGCCCATCGTGTCGCGCATCTCGCTGAGCGCGGTCACCTTGCCCTTGAGGTCGGGACGGGTGAGCAGCTCGTCGACGGTGCGCAGCTCCTTGGTGACGTCGCCGTTGTACGCCAGACCGGCGAGGCCCGACTGCCACGGGATGGAGATCCGGTTCTCGGTGTCGAAGGAGCGGTTGAGCAGCGACGGGAGCAGGTTGGCCTGGACGTTGGGAATCTTCGCCGGGTCGAGCTTCTGGATCCAGCCGAGCCGGATCATCCGGGCCGCCATCCAGTCAGTCAGCACGATGAGGTCCCGGTCCGTGCTCTGGCAGGCCGCGAGCTGGTTCTGCACCTTGCCGAAGAACTCGTTGTTGTCGTTGATGTCCTCGGTGTACGTGACCTGGATGCCGGTCTTGGTGATGAACCCGTCGAGGCTGGGTCGCTTGGACTCGTCCTTCTCGTCCACGTCCATGTACTGCGGCCAGTTGGAGAAGGCAAGCTTCTTCTCGGTGCCGGAAAGGTCTTCGCTGACGCAGCCGGCCTCGGTCTGTTGCGCGCCCTTGGTGCCGCAGCCGGCGAGGCTGCCGCCCGTGGCGAGGAGCGCGGCCGAACCGAGAGTGCCGGTGAGCAGTCCACGCCGGGTGAAGGGCCGGAGGGGAGTACGCATGACGACTCCTAAAGGGTCATCGTCGGCGGGCGGGACGGGGGTGGCGCGCCGGCGGGAGGGTCAGGTGCCATGGACGACTGATCCTGACATGAGGTGACCTTCCTTACAAGGGATTCCGTTGCGGGGTTAGCGATGCACGACGAAATACGCCAGACTGCGCGAGGACACACGCGCGACATCACGATTCGGTACATGGGGAGCGCACGATGACGAACCGGCAGCACGAGAACGGCAACGGCGGTCGACGCGTCGCTGTCCGTGAAGGTGCCAATCACGCTCTGCTGGATGATGTGGCCAAGCGGATCATCGAACAGCTCCAGGAGGACGGCCGGCGACCGTACGCCACCATCGGCAAGGCGGTCGGGCTCTCCGAGGCGGCGGTTCGCCAGCGGGTGCAGCGGCTGCTCGACTCCGGCGTGATGCAGATCGTCGCGGTGACCGATCCGCTCCAGCTCGGCTTCCCCCGCCAGGCGATGATCGGCCTGCGTACCGACGGCGACCTGGAGGCAGTGGCCGACCGGCTGGCCGAGTTGGAGGAGGTCGACTACGTGGTCATCACAGCCGGGTCGTTCGACCTGCTCACCGAGGTGGTCTGCCGCAACGACGACCACCTGCTGGAGATCCTGCAGCGACTGCGCGCGGTGCCCGGGGTGCTATCCACCGAGGCGTTCGTCTACCTCAAGTTGCGCAAGCAGACCTACACCTGGGGCACCGCCTGACGCTCACGGCCTCGTGATCCACTCGACTTCCAGGAAGTCGGGGTGTCCGGGCCGCCCGGACACCGCGACTTCCGTGATCCCGAGTGGATCAGCGGGCCGCCTGGCGAACTGCCCCAGAGACGCCCCGCCCCCGTCCCGGCTGCTCCACTCGCTTGATCCACTCGACATCCTTGATATCGCGGCATCAACCCCGCCCCGACACCCCGACATCGGCGATATGGAGTGGATCGTGGCCGGCGGGCCGGCGGGCCGGCGGGCCAGCGGGGCGGCGGGGCGGCGGACCGGCGGGGCCGACCGGGCCGGGGCGACCGGGCCGGCGCGACCGGCGCGACCGGCGCGACCGGGGCATTGTGTGGCGCTCTTTGCTCTGCTTCACCCGGCGCAACACCCGGTGTCCGAATACCGGACGTGCGGCGTTGCGTCCGTTGAAGCAGAGCAAAGGACCGCGAACCAGGGTCACCAGGCCGTCGCCGGGCGGCGACGAACAGGGCCCAGCCGCCATGCGGATTCCGTCGCCGCCGAGGCTCATCCTCGCTGAATTCGTCGCCGACAGGCCCGAGTACAACCGATCACACTTGCGTCGCCGCCTCGTACTGTGCGATAACCGTGGGCAGAGCGGCCGGCCTCACCCCTTTGACCGGCCCGACGACCGATGGGGCTGACATGGCCAACGCCACCGACCACCTCTGGATGCACTTCACCCGGATGGCGAGCTACTCCGCCGGCGAGGTGCCGACCATCGTGCGCGGCGAGGGCGCGTACGTGTGGGACGCGCAGGGCCGCCGCTACCTGGACGGGCTCGCCGGGCTCTTCGTCGTCAACGCCGGCCATGGCCGCACTGAACTGGCCGAGGCGGCCGCCAAGCAGGCCGGCGAGCTGGCCTACTTCCCGCTCTGGTCGTACGCCCACCCCAAGGCCGTCGAGCTGGCCGAGCGGATCGCCTCGCTCACCCCCGGCGACCTGAACCGGGTCTTCTTCACCACCGGCGGCTCCGAGGCCGTCGAGGCGGCGTGGAAGCTGGCCCGGGCCTACTTCAAGCGCACCGGCCAGCCCAACAAGTACAAGGTGATCAGCCGTTACATCGCCTACCACGGCACCTCCATGGGCGCGCTGTCGATCACCGGGTTGCCGGGCATCAAGAGCGACTTCGAGCCGCTGGTGCCCGGAGCGATCAAGGTGCCGAACACCAACTTCTACCGGGCGCCGGAGCACGGCGACGACCCCGAGGCGTTCGGCCGCTGGGCCGCCGACGAGATCGGCCGGGCGATCGAGCGGGAGGGGCCGGACACGGTCGCCGCGGTCTTCCTGGAGCCGGTGCAGAACTCCGGCGGCTGCTTCCCACCCCCTCCCGGCTACTTCGAGCGGGTCCGGGAGATCTGCGACGCGTACGACGTGCTGCTCGTCTCCGACGAGGTGATCTGCTCGTGGGGGCGGCTCGGCGAATACTTTGGCGCCGTGCGCTACGGCTACCAGCCGGACATCATCACCACCGCGAAGGGCATCACCTCCGGGTACGCCCCGCTCGGCGCGATGATCGCCAGCGAACGGCTGATGGAGCCGTTCCTCACCGAGACCGGCATGTTCGCCCACGGGGTGACCTTCGGTGGCCACCCGGTCTCCTGCGCGGTCGCCCTGGCCAACCTGGAGGTCTTCGCCCGCGAGGACCTCATCGGGCACGTACGGGCCAACGAGGACGCGTTCCGGTTCACTCTGGAGAAGCTCAACGACCTGCCGATTGTCGGTGACGTCCGCGGGGACGGCTACTTCTACGGGATCGAGCTGGTCAAGGACAAGACGACCCGGGAGACCTTCGACGAGGCCGAGTCGGAGCGGTTGCTGCGTGGCTTCCTCTCTACGGCCCTGTTCCAGGCCGGGCTCTACTGCCGCGCCGACGACCGTGGCGACCCCGTCGTGCAGCTCGCCCCGCCGCTGATCGCCGAGCAGCAGCACTTCGACGAGATCGAGCAGATCCTGCGTACGGTGCTCACCGAGGCATGGGCACGACTCTGAGCGGCGACCCCGCCGGGCACTACCGGGAGCTGTCGCACTGGCTGTCCACCCTGGACGAGCCGCTGACCCCGCGACCGGCGCTGCCCGGCGACGCGGACGCCGACGTAGTGATCGTGGGCGCCGGCTACACCGGGCTGTGGACGGCGTACCACCTGGCCCGGGCCGAGCCGGCGCTGCGGATCATCGTGCTGGAGAAGGAGATCGCCGGGTACGGCGCGTCCGGCCGCAACGGCGGCTGGTGCTCGGCGCTCTTCCCCACCTCGCTGACCGGCCTGGCCCGCCGGCACGGCCGGGACGCGGCAATCGCCATGCAGCGGGCCCTGCACGAGACGGTGCGCGAGGTGGGCCGGGTGGTCGCGGCGGAGGGCATCGACTGCGACTGGGCGGACGGCGGGACGGTCACCCTGGCCCGCACCGGCCCCCAGCTCGCACGGGCCCGGGCCGCCGTGGACGAGGCCCGCGCGTTCGGCTTCGGCCCGGAGCACCTGGCGCTGCTCGATGCCGGCGAGGCCGCCGCCCGCTGCGCCGCCGAGGGGGTACGCGGTGGGACGTACACCCCGCACTGTGCCGCCGTGCACCCGGCGAAGCTGGTCCGTGGCCTGGCCCGGGTGGTGGAACGGCTCGGGGTCACCATCCACGAGCGGACGCCGGTCGCCGCGATCCGGGCCGGTGCGGCGGTCACCGCGGCCGGGACGGTACGGGCGCCGGTGGTGGTCCGGGCGACCGAGGGGTACACGCCCACGCTGCCCGGTCAGCGACGGGCCGTGGCACCGGTGTACTCGCTGATGGTGGCCACCGAGCCGCTGCCAGCGGAGACCTGGGCGCGGATCGGGCTCGCCCAGCGCGAGACGTTCTCCGACCACCGGCACGTGATCATCTACGGCCAGCGCACCGCGGACGGCCGGCTGGCCTTCGGCGGGCGTGGCGCTCCGTACCATTTCGGGTCGCGGGTCTCCCCCGGCTACGACCGGGAGCCGCGGGTCTTCGCGGCGCTGCGGCGGACGCTCGGGGAACTCTTCCCGGTGCTCGGCCCGGACGTGCCGGTGACGCACACGTGGGGTGGCCCGCTCGGGGTGGCCCGGGACTGGGCGGCCTCGGTCGGCTTCGACCGGGCCAGCGGGCTGGCCTGGGCGGGTGGCTACGTCGGGGACGGGGTGGGCTCCAGCAACCTCGCCGGCCGCACCCTGGCGGACCTGATCCGCGGCGAACGCACCGAGCGGACCGCCCTGCCCTGGGTCAATCGTCGCTCCCCCCGCTGGGAGCCCGAGCCCATCCGCTGGCTGGCCGTCAACACCGCCCTACGCGTGATGACCAGGGCGGACGCAACGGAACTCCGCACCAACCGCCCCTCCCGCCAGGCAAAAGCCCTCTCCCGCCTCCTAGGCAACTAACCCCACCCGCCCCGGGCAGGGGTGGGGGTTAGTGGTTGGGGGGGATTACGCGGAGGTGGCCTCGGCGGCCGGTGGAGTGGGACTGGTCGGGGTGGGACCGGTCGGGGTGGGACCGGTCGCGCGGGTCCTCGGGGGGCCTCGGGGCCGGGCGGGCGGCCTCGCGGACCGCCTCGGCGAGCGCAACCAGGTCGTCCGTGGTGGGCGGCGGCGGCTCGAACTCGCCCTCGTGCCGGACCACGTCCCAGCCTCGCGGCGCGGTCAGGCTGCGGGCGTGCGGCTCACACAGGTCGTACGTGTGCGGCTCGGCGAAGGCCGCCAGCGGACCCACCACCGCTGTCGACTCGTTGTAGACATAGGTCAATGTGGCGACCGCTTGCCGGGGGCAGCCGTTACGGGAGCAGCGCCGTGGTGACCTCACGGCGGCAGGGTATCTCCATTACCGGGTCCGGCGCATCGCTTCGCGTTGCGACACGCCCGTCGTGGTGATCACAATCCACCCGCCCGGCTCACGCCGCGCCACGGGAGCGGCGCTGCCGCTGGCCAGCCCGACGCGGGGGCTACCCTTTCCCTCATGACGAGCCCGGAACACCGCCGCCCCGGTTCCGGCCGGCGCGGCCACCGTGACCGGCACGGGCGCGGGCTGCGTGGGCGGTTGGTACCGGCGACCGTGCCGCTGGCGCGGACCAAGGCGGAGGTCTTCGACGACCTGGTCCTGGACACCGTCGAGACGCTGGAGCGCCGGTTCGCCAAGGAGTTGGCCGGTGTCGAGTTCGCGGTCGAGGACGTCCCGCCGGATCTGAACGTCTACGACTCCGATGTGCTGGAGGACGGCGAGGTCCCGCTGGCCCGGCTCCTGCCGGGCCGTCCAGGCCGACAGGAGGTCCCGCCACGGATCGTGCTGTACCGGCGACCTCTGGAGTTCCGGGCGATGGACCGCGAGGACCTCGCCGACCTGGTGCATGACGTGATCATCGAACAGGTGGCGAACCTGCTCGGGGTCGACCCCGACGAGCTGGCCTGAGCCGTCCCCGCGCGGGCGAGCCGGGCGGCCCCCACCGCCCCGACTCCGCACCGCTCAGGCGGCCCGCCGCTTCAACTTGCGCCGTTCCCGCTCTGAGAGCCCACCCCAGATGCCGAACCGCTCGTCGTGACCGAGAGCGTATTCGAGGCATTCGGTCTTGACCTCGCAGCGCGAGCAGATTCGCTTCGCCTCGCGGGTCGAGCCGCCCTTCTCGGGAAAGAACGCCTCGGGGTCGGTCTGCGAGCACAGCGCCCGCTCCTGCCACTCCGGCGCGTTTCCGAGCAGGTCGGCCACCTCAAGCTGGCCGTCCATCAAATGCCTCCTTGTCGCGCACCGGCGTCATCGCCGCTGCAACCCCCCACGCGAAAGGCGTGCTTGTCCGTCCGGTCCCGTTTTGTTGCGTTCCGTGCGAACAACCCCATTCAAATTACACGCGTGTAATGCGTGCGCCGTCAAGCCAAACTTGATAATGGAGTCGCCCTCCCGACACCTCCGGCCGGCCACTCGGGCCGTCCAGCCTCGCAACCTGCCCTATCGATTCAGACCCCGGCTGAGTAACGCCCTCTCCGGCGAGTTGCACGACTTTTCTGCCGTGGCGCCCCCTCGGCAGGCCGCTCCCGCGACGACGCCTGGAGCACAGGGTGACCCCTCCCAACAAAGCTGATCTTGGTGGGAGACAGGTTAACGCGGCGCGGCCCAGACCGCCCGTCGAGCAACAGACACCGCACGCGCCCAGTCCACATTGTGGACGGGGCGCGACGGAAAGAGGGAGCCGATTTGGTCAGCCGGTGACCCCGAATGCGCTGCTCGGCCACACGAACTCGGCAATCACTCCACCATGGACGGTTACTGTCCCTACGGGCGTACTCTCGTCCCACCAGACGGTATAGATGCCGGCCGGGAGATCGGGGTAGACCGCACTGTGGAACGAGCCGTCCCGCACCCGGCGCTCCCGCACCGCCGAGTGGGTCCGCCGGTCCTCGGCCCGACTGATCTCGATTTCCCGGCCGTGCAGATCCCGGCCGGTGTGAATGATCAGGGCGCCGGTCTCGCCGCCCAGATCGAGGACGACGCTCCCGGTCTCCGACGGCCCGTACGCGTGCTCGTGCATCCGCCGCTCCCCGCGGTCAGGACGACGCCGGCGGGTTGTTGAACCCGTCGTACGGCGTACCCAGGTAGGGGAAGTTTCCGAGGAACGGTGCGGTCACGTCGGCGGCGCTCAGCCCGGGGGTGAGAGCGGCGGTCGCCGCGTCCGGGCGGAACGTCTTGTCCACCAGCGGGACGGTCAGCCCGGCGATCGCCCGCAGCGCGATGCTGACCACGTCGTCGGCGACCCGCCGGCCGTTCGGGAAGCCGGCCAGGTCACCGCCGAGCACGCCGAAGCGGTCCGGTCGCCGGGTGGGCGGAATCGCGGTGTTCAGCCGCAGCATGTCGGCCTGCACGTCGCCGGTGGCGTTGGTGAAGCCGTCGATCAGCCCGGCCGGCACGCCGGTGAGCAGGATCGCCACCAGATCCGCCCGGGGCTTCTTCGCCTTGCTGAGCTTGTCCAGGTTGGGAAAGACGTCCGGGTAGAGCGCCGGCAACAGCGCGGCCAGCTCCGGCTGCTCGACGAACCGCAGGAACCGCTTGTCCTCTGACGGCGGAAGGGAGTTCCACAGGTCCTTCTTGGACATCGGCACGATGACCTCGTTGAACAACGGGTTGCCCAGCCTGGAGACCTGGGTGAACGGGCCGGCGGCGGTGTCCGCGGCCGCCCGGTCGCCCAGCACCCGGACCTGCCGGCGCGACGCCGACGTCCACACGCCGATCACCGACGCCCGGTCGGCCGCGCTGTACCGGTTGGCGCGACGGCGCACCCGGCTCAGCGGCACCTGCACGGCGATGCTGTGCACGTTCATCCGGTCGGTGGCGTTGACCGGCTCCCCCTCGGCCTTGAAGACCTTCTTGCCGGCCACGTGCAGCTGCTGGAACGGCCGTAGCGTACCGAGGTCGAAGATCGCACCCAGGTCGACGAAGAAGCCGTCCGCGCGCTGCCCGGCGAAGACCCGCTCCCCGGTGGAGAGCGAGTAGGTGGCCTGCCGCACCAGCTCCGCGTACTTCGGGGTGGACAGCGGGCCGACGTTGCACGGCGGGCAGGGCAGCTTGTGCGCCAGCCGGTGTTCCCGGCCGTCGGCGATCCGGGTCAGGCTGTAGAACTGCCGCCGGTTCCAGTTCTCGCTGTCCAGCGAATCGATCGGGCCGGTGTTGTAGAGAAAGCTGTTCGGATTGGTGATCTCGGTCGTGAATTCGAACCGGTAAGTGACATCCGGACTGCCGTCGCCGTCGTTGTCGATATGGATCTCGTATCGCACGTCGTCGCCGAACTCGAAGAAGTTCGGGCCCCCGGAGGGGAGCTGCAACGGCACGTAGTTGGCGATCAGCGTGACCGAGTCGGGCTTGTCGGGGCTGACGAACGCGTACAGGTCGGAGCTGTCGGCGACCGGATCCTTGGCTATCTCCGGGGCCTCGCGGTGGGAAGACATGGCGGACCAACCTCACTGGGCGGGGACAGGATGGCGAGCGGAACGTCGGGTCAGCGCCGGGCGGCGCGCCGCAGCCGATCCGCCAGGCCGCGGTCGCGTACCTCGATCCGGGAGTCACCGACGAAGACGTCCATCGTTCCGGAGGCGGCGTCCCGCAGGTGCACGACGATCGGGTCGTCGGCCCGCCCGGCCGCGCCCGGAGCGTTCTGCGCGGCCGACAGGCCCGGCACGGTGAGCGCGGCGGCGCCGAGGGTGGCGCTGGCCGCGGCGGTCAACGTCTGCCGGCGGGTCAGTCGCGGCCAGGGCCGCTTCCGCTGATCACTGGTCATGGGCAACCTTTCCGGCGGTGGCGCGAACGCGCCCGCGGGGACGGACGGGTCCGGTGCCGCCTACCGACGCCGCCGGGCCCTGGGGGACGCCGGCGGCGATCCTCGCCGCGACCGCCACCGGCACCGCTTGGTACGGCCGGTGGCGGGAAAAGGTTCGAACTCAGGGCCGGACGTGACCGTACGCGGTCGTGCGCTTGCGGGCCGGCCGACCGGCCGCCGTGGCGATCGCCCGCAACTGCTCCTCGGTACGCGCCGACCCGTTGTCGGAGCCGGCCATCCGGGAGATCGTCTCCTCCATCAGCGTGCCGCCCAGGTCATTGCAGCCGCCCTGCAGCATCGCCACCGTGCCCTCGTCGCCCAGCTTCACCCAGGAGCACTGGATGTTGTCGATCCGGCCGTGCAACAGCAGCCGGGACATCGCGTGCACCACCCGGTTCTCGCGCCAGGTCGGCCCGGGCCGGGCGATGCCGGCCAGGTAGATCGGGGCGTTGGTGTGCACGAACGGCAGCGCGACGAACTCGGTGAACCCACCGGTGCGGTCCTGCACGCCCGCCAGCACCCGGAAGTGCGCCAGCCACTGCCCGGGATGGTCGACGTGGCCGTACATCATCGTGGAGCTGGACCGGATGCCCAGCTCGTGGGCGGTGCTGACCACCTCGACCCAGGCGGCCGCCGGGAGTTTGCCCTTGGTCAACACCCAGCGCACGTCGTCGTCGAGGATCTCCGCGGCGGTACCCGGGATGGTGTCCAGCCCGGCCTCGCGCAACTGGGTCAACCACTCGCGCACCGACACGCCCGCCTTCGCCGCGGCGGTGACGATCTCCATCGGGGAGAACGCGTGCACGTGCATCCCCGGCACCCGAGCCTTGATCGCACGCAGGATGTCGGCGTACCCGGTGACGGGCATCTTCGGGTCGATGCCGCCCTGAAGGCAGACCTCGCTGGCGCCGGCCGCCCACGCCTGCTCGGCCCGGTCGGCGACCTGATCGACGGAGAGACGGTACGCGTCGGCGTCCCGCTCGCGCTGGGCGAAGGCACAGAACCGGCAGCCGACGTAGCAGACGTTGCTGAAGTTGATGTTGCGATTGACCACGTAGGTGACGTCGTCGCCGACCGCGCTGCGACGCACGTCGTCGGCGAGCCGGCACAACTCGTCGAGCGCCGGCCCGTCCGCCCCGAACAGCGCCAGCGCCGCATCGGTGTGCCCCGGCTCCAGCAGCGCGGCCGGGTCGTCGGCGGCGAGCCGCAGCCCGGCCCGCAGGTCGTGGTCGCCGGCCAGGGCGGTCGGCCCGGCCGTCACCTTCGTGGCCACCTCCGCCCAGTCGCCGTAGACGCTGTCGAAGTCGCCACGCCGGTCCTCCGTACGACCGGTGGTGTCGATGGTCGTGTGCAGGTCGGTCCGGCCGCCGAACACCTCCTCCGGCTCCTGCCAGGGGCGACCATGCGGGCGGGCCGACTCGACCGCCAGCCCGGAGCCCGGGTCGGCCAGCGCGCCCACGTGCGGCAGCAGCCGCGGGTCGAGCCACGGGTCGCCGGCGCGCACGTACTCGGGGTAGATGGTCAGCCGCTCGCGCAGGGTGAACCCGGCCAGCTCGGTGTGCCGGGCCAACTCCTCGATCTGCGGCCAGGGGCGTTCCGGGTTGACGTGGTCCGGGGTGAGCGGGGAGACACCGCCCCAGTCGTCGATGCCGGCCCGCAGCAGCAGGTCGTACTCGCCGGCGATCAGGTTCGGCGGAGCCTGGATGCGGGCCTTCGGCCCGAGCAGCAGCCGGGCCACCGCCACCGTCGTGGCCAGGTCGTGCAGCTCCGCGTCGGGCATCCCGCGCATCGCGGTGTCCGGCTTGGCGCGGAAGTTCTGCACGATCACCTCCTGGAGGTGCCCGTACTCCCGGTGCGCGCGACGGATCGCGAAGAGCGCGTCCACCCGCTCGGCCGGGGTCTCCCCGATGCCGATCAGGATGCCGGTGGTGAACGGAACCCCGACCCGGCCCGCGTCGTCGAGCACCCGCAGCCGGACCGCCGGTTCCTTGTCGGGCGAGCCGAAATGCGGGCCGCCCGGCTCCGACCAGAGCCGGGTCGCCGTGGTCTCCAGCATCATGCCCATGCTCGGTGCGACCGGCTTGAGCCGTTGCAGCTCCGACCAGGACAGCACCCCGGGGTTGAGGTGGGGCAACAGCCCGGTCTCCTCCAGCACCGCCACCGCGCAGGCACGCAGGTAGTCCAGAGTGGAGTCGTATCCGCGCTCATCCAGCCAGCTCCGCGCCGCCGGCCAGCGCTCCTCCGGCCGGTCGCCGAGGGTGAACAGGGCCTCCTTGCAGCCCTGCGCGGCACCTGCCCGGGCGATGGCCAGCACCTCGTCGCGATCCAGGAACGGCGCCGGCAGCCGGTGCGGCACCGTGGCGAACGTGCAGTAGTGGCAGCGGTCCCGGCAGAGCCGGGTCAGCGGGATGAAGACCTTCTTGGAGTACGTGACCACGCCCGGCCGCCCAGCCTCACGCAGCCCGGCGTCGCGGATCCCACCGGCCACCCGAAGCAGCTCGTCGAGCGCGTCCCCGCGGGCGGACAACAGCGCGGTCGCCTCGTCGACGTCCAGCGCCCGCCCGGTCGCGGCCCGACCCAGGGCACGCCGCACGCTCGCCTCGCTCGGGCCGGAGTGGGTGCGATCAACCATCCGCTCAGCCTATGCGCTGCCCCCACCAACCCCACCGGTCCCCACCGACACCCGCGCCCGCTCCCCCCGGACCACCCCCGGACCACCCTCGTTGATCATGGAGTTATTGCCACGACACGCCGTGCCGACGGACAACAACTTCATGGTCAACGGGGGTGGGCGGCCGGGGGCCGTGAGGGGGGGTCAGCGGGGTGGCTGTTGGGGGTTGTCGCCTGGGTTGATGTGCTGGGTGCGGTCGGCGTCCGTGTCGCCGGGGCGGGGGATCGCCTGGGTCGGGTCGGCGGACTGGCGCGGAATCGCCTGGGTCGGGTCCGCCGACGGCGGCTGGCCGAACGGCGGCGCGGACTGCGGGGCCGGCGCGAACGGCGGGGCGGACTGCGGCGCCGGGTTGACCGGCGGCGGCGACTGCGGTGCGGACCCGAACGGCGGTGCCGACTGCGGCGCCGACCCGAACGGCGGCGAGGGCTGGCCGTACTGGCCCGGGTGCTGCCCCTGCGGGTACCCGCCCGGCTGGCCCGGGGCGGGCCAACCGCCGCCCGGCTGGGCTCCGGGCTGCCCCGGAGCCGGCCAGCCGCCCTGCTGCTGCGGCCAGCCCGGCTGGGGCTGGCCGTAGACGCCCGGCTGAGGCTTCGGCCGCGGCACGTAGTACAGCTTCCGCCAGACCGCGTAGACCACCCAGGCCGCGGCCGCGAAGATCATCAGCCAGGCGAACCGGGTGAGCACGCCGAGCAGCGCGTCGAGCACCTCGGCCTCGGCCAGCCGGCCCACCGTCCAGATCAGCATGGTCAGCCCACCGAGCAGCGCGCTGACCGCGTACTCGCCGAGGGCCATCTGGGTGATCAGCTTCGCCTTCGGCAGCACCGGCGAGACGTGGGTGGCCAGCAGCACGGCCAGCAGTGGCAGGCCCACCGCCTCCAACCCGATGAACGTGAAGAAGGTGCTGCCCGCACGGTCGGTGAACGAGCTGTAGTCGTTCGGGCTGAGCAGCCGGAGCAGGCCCACGAAGAGGAACACCGCGTTGGCGCCGAGCAGCGCGAGCGCACCCAGTTCGCGTAGTGGCTTGGTCAGCTGGCGGGCCTGGGTCGCGTCGGTGGACGCGGGCTCGGCGGGGCTGGTCACGAACTCCCCCTCGGGGCATGGACGGACAGGGCGCACGTGAGCCTAGTCTCCCGGACCACCGGCGGACCGGAGGCGTCACGTGCGCGAGGATGGTCGACATGCGCATCGTGGTTCTGGCTGGCGGCATCGGCGGCGCCCGGTTCCTGCTCGGCGTCCGGGCGTACGCCCGAGAGGTCGGCGCCGAGGTGACCGCCGTCGTCAACGTCGGCGACGACCTGTGGCTGCACGGGTTGAAGATCTGTCCCGACCTGGACAGCGTCATGTACACCCTCGGCGGCGGCGCCGATCCCGAGCGGGGCTGGGGCCGGGTCGGGGAGAGCTGGACGGTCAAGGAGGAGCTGGCCGCGTACGGGGCGGAGCCGACCTGGTTCGGCCTCGGCGACAAGGACATCGCCACCCACCTGGTGCGCAGCACCATGCTCAACGCCGGCTACCCGCTGCACGCGGTCACCGAGGCGCTGGCGACCCGCTGGGAGCCGGGCGTACGCCTGCTCCCGGCGACTGACGACCGGCTGGAGACGCATGCGGTCGTGAGCGCGAGGAGTGAGCTTGCGAGCCCCGCAGTCGCGAACAGCGCCGGCACGGTTGAGGATGACCAGGGCCAGCGGGCGATCCACTTTCAGGAGTGGTGGGTGCGGTACCGGGCAGACATCCCCACCCACCGTTTCGTCTTCGTCGGCGCCGAGACGGCCAAGCCGGCGCCCGGGGTCCTGGAGGCGATCGGCGCGGCCGACCTGGTGCTGATCGCGCCGAGCAACCCGGTGGTGAGCGTGGCGCCGGTGCTGGCCGTGCCGGGGCTCCGGGAGGCGGTGGCGGGGGGCCCGGCCCCGGTGGTGGGCGTCTCTCCGATCATCGGCGGAGCGCCGGTCCGCGGGATGGCCGACCGCTGCCTCTCCGTGCTCGGTGTCGAGTGCAGCGCGGCCGGGGTGGGCCGGCTCTACGGCGGCCGGGCGGCCGGCGGGCTGCTGGACGGCTGGCTGGTGGCCGAGGAGGACGCGGGCACGCTGGTACCGGAGGTGACGGTCCGCGCGGTGCCGTTGCTGATGACCGACGAGGCGGCGACGGCGGCGATGGTCCGCGCCGCGGTGGAGTTGACGTGAGGCTGGAGATCCTGCCGGTGCTGGGCATCGGCCACGTGACCGAGGGCGACGACCTGGCGGCGCTGATCGCCGGCGCCGCGCCCTGGCTGCGCGACGGCGACGTGCTGGTCGTCACCAGCAAGATTGTCTCCAAGGCCGAGGGGCGGTTGGTCGACGTCCCGGCGGACGGACCCGAGCGGCTCGCCGCGCGCGACGAGGTGCTGGCTTCCGAGACCGCCCGGGTGGTGGCCAGCCGGGGGCCGACCCGGATCGTGCAGACCCACCACGGCTTCGTGATGGCGTCCGCCGGCATCGACGCGTCGAACGTGGACAAGACCCGGCTGGTGCTGCTGCCGTTGGATCCGGACGCCTCGGCCCGGGCGCTGCGCGCCGCGTTGCGGGCGCGCTACGACCTGGACGTCGCAGTGATCATCAGCGACACCATGGGCCGGCCCTGGCGCAACGGGCTGACCGACGTGGCGCTCGGGGTGGCCGGGATGCCGGCCATCCGGGACCACCGTGGCGAGGTTGACCCGTACGGCAACGAGCTGCAGCTGACCCAAATGGCTGTGGTGGACGAGCTGGCGGGCGCCGGCGAGCTGATCAAGGGCAAGTGCGACCAGGTCCCGGTGGCGGTGGTGCGCGGCTACCTCTCCGCCACCGGCCCGGACGACTCCGCCGGGGCGCAGGCACTGGTCCGCGATGCGGC
Organism: Micromonospora sp. NPDC005163; assembly: GCF_053599835.1. Classification (NCBI taxonomy): domain Bacteria; kingdom Bacillati; phylum Actinomycetota; class Actinomycetes; order Micromonosporales; family Micromonosporaceae; genus Micromonospora; species Micromonospora sp. NPDC005163. The sequence continues at coordinate 231,740 of NZ_JBSFYP010000001.1, read as the reverse complement.
GCAGGACCTCTTCTCGCTCGGGACCGCCGAGGCGCGGGCGGCGGGGCTGGCCGACGCCGCCACTCTGACCGACGCTCCCGGTCCCACGCCGGCCGACCCGGCCGCCGCGCGGCGTGCGATCGACGCGGTCGCCGGGGTGGTCGCCCCCGGCACGGTCTTCACCCTGGTCGACGAGGCGGACGTACGTGCCGGCCTGGTCGCCAAGGTGCCCGGCTGGCCGGACGGGGCAACCGCCCTGGTGCTCGGCTCGCCACCGGCTCCGGTGGACCCGATGGACCTGGTCCGCTTCGGCGCCGACCTGCACCGTCTGCAGGTCGCCCTGGCCGCGGAGGGTGTCGGGTCGACCCTGCTGCCCCCGCCCGCCGGCAGCCCGGCCAGCGCCACACTCGCCCTCTGACGGGCAACCGGCCGGGTCAGGCGTCCAGCATGGCCCGGCCGAGCGGGGTCAACGTGTGCAGCACGGTGTTGCGGTCCCGCTGACTGACCAGCAGGCCGGCGTTGCGCAACACGGTCGCGTGCTGACTGGCCGCCGCCGGTGAGATGTTGAGCTTGCGGGCCACCTCTCCCGTGGTGCAGCCGTCGTCGCTGGCCTGCAACACCGCCGCCCTGGTCCGGCCGAGCAGCGCGGCGAGCGAGTCGCGGCCGGCCGGACCGGCCCCGTCGGCCGCCACCAGCCCACCCAGCCGGTCCACCGGGTAGACCAGAACCGGCGGCAGCGCCGGGTCGAGCAGGGCGACCGGGGTGGCGGCGCAGAAGAACGACGGCACGAGCAGCAGACCCCGACCGTCCAGGTGCAGCTCCCGGCTGTGCGGGTAGTCGCGGACCTCGAGCACCCGGTTCTCCCACCGCATTGCCGGCCGGAGGCTGGTGAGCAGCCCCTCCATGCCACCGTCGAGCAGGGCCCGGGCCCGGCGGGACCGGTCCGCCGCCACCGCGGACTGGATCCGGCTCCAGTACGGGTTGATCGCCAACGACCGGTACTGCTCCATCGACTCGGCGAGGTGACGCAACGCCCCCACCTCGCCCCGGGCCAGCGCGCCGGCCGAGGATGGCAGCGAGTTCTCGGTGGCCAGCACGCTCAGGTCGCGGTGCAGCCGCTCTGTCGGGGTGCTGCGGACCGCTTCCAGCCCGGCCTCGAAGCCGTCGACGCTGGCGTACGGGGTGAGGAAGTCGGGGAAGTAGCCGCGCGGCGGGCTCAGGACGAAGAGCAGCCGGAGCTGGTCGGAGGCGGCGTCCTGGCGCAGCCCTCGGGACACCGTGCGCCGCCAGTTCTCCGTCAGCGGGTCACGGCCGCGGCCCTGCAACAGGTGCAGGCTGAGGACCAACTCCCAGACCGGGTCCGCCGCCGGCGCCACCCGGGTCCGGAGGATGTCCTCGCCAGAAAAGTGGATCTTCAGCATGCAGCGCTCCTGAGCCGCCGGGCAGGGGGATGCCGGGTGGCTGTTCGACTCTACCTGGCCGGCACTTATCTCCATCTTTAAGCCTGGACTGAAAAACCTCGACGCTTCCCGGGCCGGTTCGGCATGCTTCCATTGCCCGAGCACGGCACCCACGCGTCACGTACGCGCGCGGCGCCTGGCACCGGGACCGGGGGAGGACCGGTGATCGGGCGGCACCACGAGGGTCTGCGGCCCCTTGCTCCGCAGAGGTGCCGTCCGGTCACCCCGCCGTGCGCCGTGCACGCGCAGCGACGCCACGATTTCGAGGACTCGCAGGGTCACCGCGCCAGCGTACGGAGCGTGCCGCTCGTAGAGTGGCGGCGTGCCCGACACCGCGCTCACCGGATCCTCCGCCCACCCGACCGACTCCGAGACGTACGCGGCGCTGCACTCCGACGCCATCGCGCTGCTCGACGGCTGGCGGCCCACCAGCCCGGCCGCTGCCGCCGCTCGGGACCGAACCCGCGAACTGCTCGACGGCGGGCCCGTCACGATGAGTCGGCCGCACCGCCCCGGGCACATCACCGCCAGCGTGCTGGTGCTGGACGCCACCGGCTCGCGGGTGCTGCTCTGCCTGCACGGCAAGTTCGGGCGCTGGGTGCAGCTCGGCGGACACTGCGAGCCGACCGACCGGACCCTGGCCGGCGCCGCGCTGCGCGAGGCCACCGAGGAGTCCGGGATCGCCGGCCTGCGCATCGACCCGGTGCCGATCGACGTGGACATCCACCCGGTGGGTTGCCAGGGCGGCTCCCTGCACCACGACGTCCGGTTCGCCGTGCTCGCCCCGCCCGGCGCCGTCGAGCAGGTCAGCGACGAGGCCGAGGCGCTGGGGTGGTTCCCGCCGGACCGCCTCCCCGAGCCACTGGCCGGCGGGACCGTGCAACTGGTCGCGCCGGCCCTCGCGGCTCTCAGACGTAGCCCTCTTCGCCTCGCTCCTTGAGCTCGTCGACCAGGGCCTTGACGTCCTGGGCCCGATCCCGCGGGCAGACCAGCACCGCGTCCGGGGTGTCCACCACGATCAGGTCACGCACCCCGAGGGCAGCCACCAACCGGCCGGACTGCGGCACCACCACCAGGTTGGCGCTGTCCCGCAGCAGCACTCCCGGCTTGGCGTCGGCGCCGAGCACCACGTTGCCCGACGCGTCGGCCGGCAGCACCTCGCCGAGGGTGTGGAAGTCGCCGACGTCGTTCCAGCCGAAGTCGCCCGGCACGGTCGCCACCCGGCCCGCGGTAGCCGCGCCCTCCATCACCGCGTAGTCGACGGAGATCTTCGGCAGGGTCGGCCAGACCGTACCGAGCACATCGTCCTGCTCCGGGGTGCCCCAGGCGGCGGCGATCGCGGTGACCCCGGCGTGCAGCGCCGGCTGCTGGCGGAGCAGTTCGGCGAGGAACACGTCCACCCGCCAGACGAACATGCTCGCGTTCCACAGGTGCCGGCCCGAACGGACGTACGCCTCGGCGACCTCGGCGGCCGGCTTCTCCTTGAACTCGGCCACCGGACGCCACGGGGCGTCCTCAACCGGATCGCCGGTCTCCAGGTAGCCGTAGCCGGTCTCCGGCCGGGTCGGGGTGATCCCGACCGTCATCAGCATGCCCTGCTCCGCTCCGCGGACCGCCTCCCGGACCGTTCGCACCCAGCTCTCCGGGTCGCCGATCAAGTGGTCGGCAGCGAAGCTGCCCATCACCGCGTCCGGATCGCGCAGCGCGATCACCGCGGCGGCCAGCGCGATCGCCGCGCAGGAGTCCCGGGGTGAGGGCTCGACCAGGATGTTCTCCTCGGGCAACCCGGTCAGCTGCCGGGCCACCGCCGCGACGTGCGCGGCTCCGGTGACCACGAGGATGCGGTCCGGTGTGGTCAGCGGCGCCAGCCGCGCCACGGTCGCCTGGAGAAGCGACGCGTTGGAGCCGGTCAGCGGATGGAGGAACTTGGGATGACCAGCTCGGGACAACGGCCACAACCTCGTGCCGCTGCCACCCGCCGGGATGACCGCATAGAGCATCCGCACATCATGCCCGACGGACCCCGGCAGGGTGGGCGGCTCGCCATCCGGCGCCCGGACGGTCACGACCGGGCGCGGCTCCACGCGGCGATGTGCACCTCGGCGCTGGACTCCCAGGTGAACTCCTTGGCCCGGTCGAAACCGGCCTTCGCCAGCGACAACCGGCGCTGCTCGTCGTCCAGCAGGGCGGCCAGGTCGGTGCCGATCTGCTCCGGATCCTCCGAGGTGTACGCGACGGCGTCGCCGCCCACCTCGGGCAGCGAGAGCCGGGGCGTGGTCAGCACGGGGGCGGCGCAGGCCATCGCCTCCAGGATCGGCAGCCCGAACCCCTCGCCGTAGGAGGGGTAGGCCGCGACCAGCGCGCCGCCGAGGAAGCCGGGCAGGTCGCCGTAGCGCAGGTAGCCGGGGCGCAGCAGCCGCAGGTGGGACGGGACCTCGGCCACCGCCCGGTCGATGTCGTCGTCGTGCCCCTGGCCACCGGCGATCACCAGGGCCGGTGGGTCGACCCGGTCGGCCACCGCCCGGGCCCAACCGCGGATCAGGTTGGGTACGTTCTTGCGCGGCTCCTTGGCGCCGAGGAAGGCGATGTAGCTGCTGTTGCCCAACCCCAGGCGGGCGCGCACCCGGGCCTTCTCCTCCTCGCTGGGCGCGTGGAAGGCGGCGTGGTCGACCCCGTGGTAGGCCACGTCGATCCGGGTCGGGTCGGCGTCGAGCAGCCGGATCAGCTCGTCCCGGGTGGCCTTGCTGGGCACGATCACCCGGTCCGCCCGGCGCAACGAGGTCTTGATGGCGCTGCGGAAGAAGGTCCGGCGGGACTTGTCGTAGTGCTCCGGCTCGGTGAAGAACGTCGCGTCGTGCACGGTGACCGTAACCGGGCACCCGGCCCGCAGCGGGCAGGTGTAGAAGGGCGAGTGCAGGACTTGCGCGCCGACCTGCTGAGCGAGCAGCGGCAGGCCGGTCTGCTCCCAGGCGAGCCGCGCCGGGCGGTGCGCGACGGCGGCCGGGGCGGGGATGATCTCCGCGCCGGGCAGCATTCGCGTGTACCGCTCGAGGTCGGTGCGGAGGCTGACCACCGCCAGCTCCACCCCCGACCCACACACCTTGCCGAGGGCACCGAGCAGACCATCGACGTATCGACCGACACCACCACGGTCGGCGGGGACACTCGTGGCGTCGATGAGCACGCGGGGCGGGCGACCGGCGGTCACGGGGCGACTCCTTGCACTGGCGGGTCCGTGGGGAACAACACTCCGGGGGGCAAGCCTACGCCGGAGCACGGGGCCGACGCTGACTGCGACCCGACGGTACGCCGACTTGTCATCGTCTTCGAGTACGGCCCACAGGGGCGTATCGTTCGCGCCGATGGCCGACAATATTGCCCAGGTGTTCGCCGACGCGATCGCGACCGACCCGACCCGACCGTTGCTGACCTGGTACGACGACGGCAGCGGCGACCGCACCGAACTCTCCGGCGCCACACTGGCGAACTGGGTGGCGAAGACCGCCAACCTCCTCGTCGACGAGGTGGCCCTCGCCCTGGGTGATCCGGCCGGCGTGCTCCTGCCGCCGCACTGGCAGACCGCGGCGGTGCTGCTGGGCTGCTGGTCGGCCAAGCTGAGCGTGGTCGACACGCCGGGCGACGTGGACGTGCTCTTCGCCGCCGCCGACCGCCTCGACGAGGCGCAGTCCTGGTCCGCCGGTGAGCGGTACGCCCTGGGGCTGTCGCCGCTCGCCGCCCCGCTGCGGCAGGTGCCACCCGGGTTCGGCGACTACGTGGTGGAGGTGCGCCGGCACGGCGACCACTTCACCCCGCAGCCCGGACCGGGCCCCGCTGACGCTCCCCTGCTGGCCCGCGCCGAGGCCCGCGCCGCGGAGCTGGGCATCGAGGCCGGCGCTCGCGTCCTCATCGACGCCGCCCGGTACCCCGACCCGGTCGACTGGCTGCTGGCCCCGCTCACCCGGGCCGCCACCGTCGTCCTCTGCGCGAACCTCGACCCGGCCCGCCTGGCCACCCGCCAAACCACGGAAAAGGTCACCCACACCCTCCCGTGACCCGGCTGGGCGTCCGGCGGCGTGCAGGGCCCGCGGGTGTGACCGCAGCTTTCAGGCAGGCGTGTTGTCGGTGGCTCGGCGTTCAGCGAAGGTGGCGAAGGACGTCAGGGACTCGGGGTTGGCCAGGGCACCCTTGGCGGCGGCCTGGTCGACCGGGGTGCCGGTGAGGATCTTCTTGACCGGAACCTCCAGCTTCTTCGCCGAGAGGGTCCGGGGCACCGCGCGCACCTGGTGGATCTCGTCGGGCACGTGCCGGGGGGACAGCGCCGTACGCAGCTCGCGGCAGATCTTCGCGCGCATCGGGTCGTCCAGCTCCAGACCCTCGGCGAGCACCACGAAGAGCAGCAGCTCGCCGGCACCGCCCTCGTCGTCCTCCAGGTGCACGACGACCGAGTCGACCACCTCGTCCAGCCCCTCGACCACGGAGTAGAACTCGGCGGTGCCCAGCCGCACCCCGCCACGGTTGAGGGTGGCGTCCGAGCGTCCGGTGATCACGCAGCCGCCCCGGTCGTTGATGGTGATCCAGTCGCCGTGCCGCCAGACGCCCGGGTAGACGTCGAAGTAGGCCTCCCGGTAGCGGGTGCCGTCCGGGTCGTTCCAGAAGCCCACCGGCATGCTCGGCATCGGCTCGGTGATCACCAGCTCACCCAGCTCGCCGATCACCGGGGTGCCGTCGGCGGAGCGAGCCTCCACCTTGGCGCCCAACGCCCGGCAGGCGATCTCGCCGGCGTACACCGGCAGCAGCGGCACCCCGCCGACGAAGCCGGTGCACACGTCGGTGCCGCCCGACAGGGACTGGAGTTGGAGGTTGTCGCCGACGGTCTCGTACACCCAGGTGAAGCCCTCGGCGGGCAGCGGCGCACCGGTGGAGCCGACCGCGCGCAGCGCGGACAGGTCCGCGACCTCCCGCGGCACCAGCCCGGCCTTGCGGCAGGCCAGCAGGAACGGCGCCGAGGTGCCGAAGTACGTGGTGCCGGTCTCCGCCGCCAGCCGCCACAGCCCACCCAGGTCGGGGTGGCCCGGGTTGCCGTCGAAGAGCACGATGGTCGCGCCGACCGCCGGGCCGGAGACCAGGAAGTTCCACATCATCCACCCGGTGGTGGTGAACCAGAAGAACCGGTCGGCCGGGCCCAGGTCGTGGTGCAGGGCGAGCATCTTCAGGTGCTCCAGCAGGATGCCGCCGTGGCCGTGCACGATCGGCTTGGGCAGCCCGGTGGTGCCCGAGGAGTAGAGCACGTACAGCGGGTGGTCGAACGGCACCGGCGTGAACGTCAGTGGCTCGTCGGTGGGCGCGGCCAGGTCGGCCCAGCCCAGCGCGTCCTCCGGGGCGGCCTTCGGGTCCAGGTAGCCGATGCTGACGGTGTGCCGCACCGACGGCAGGGCGGCCCGGATGGCGGCGACCTCGGCGCGGCGGTCCACCGGCTTGTCGCCGTACCGGTAGCCGTCCACGGCGACCAGCACGGTCGGCTCGATCTGCTGCCAGCGGTCGGTGACGCTGCGGGTGCCGAACTCGGGTGCGCAGGACGAGAAGGTCGCTCCCAGGCTGGCGGAGGCCAGCAGCAGGACGTACGTCTCAGGAATGTTCGGGGCGTACGCCGCTACCCGGTCACCGGCGGTGACGCCGAGCCGGCGCAGCCCGGCCGCCACCCGGCGGACCTGCTCGCGCAGCTCCCCGGCGGTCAGCGTGACCGGCGCGCGGGTCTGCCCGTGCGCGATCACCACCGGGTCGTCGTCGGCCCGCCCCGGCATCCGCAGCACGTTCTCCGCGTAGTTCAGCGTGGCCCCGGGGAACCAGCGGGCACCGGGCATCCCCCGCTCGGCCAGCGTGGCGGTCGGCGGGGTGTGCGCCACCACCTCGAAGTGGTCCCAGATGGATCGCCAGAACCCGTCCAGGTCGGTGACCGACCAGCGCCACAGCGCGTCGTAGTCAGCGAAGTCCAGCCCGCGGTGCTCTCGCAGCCAGCGCAGGTAGCCGCCGATCCGGGACCGCTCGCGTACGTCCGCCGGCGGCGTCCACAGCACATCACCCACTGCTCCACCCTCCCCTGGCCCGGCACGACACTGTGAATGGGCCGTGGCGCCATCTTGCCCTACCTCGAAGCGCCATTCTGCGCACCGGGTACGAGCACCGACGCGTGCCCACCCCACACTCCACCCCACCCACGCATGTGGGAAGCAGCGAGGACAGCTCAGCCGGCGCGGTGGGCCTGGATGGCGCGGCGGCGGGCGAGGCGGTGCGCACGGCGGATCTCAGCCTCCCGGTACCGGCGCTCGTCCTCCGGCGTCTCGGGGAGCACCGGGCGGACCCACCGCGGGGCTCCGCCCACGTCCACTCCGACGAAGACCAGGTACGCGGTGGCCACCCGGACCGGCGCGTCCTCGGCGGAGTCCCACCGTTCGGCGACCACCCGCACGCCCACCTCCATCGAGGTCTGCCCGGTCCAGTTCACCTGGGCGTGCGCGTGCACCAGGTCGCCGACCCGGACCGCCTCGGAGAAGACGATCTCGTCGATCGCCGCCGTCACCGCGGTCCCGCCGCTGTGCCGGGCGGCCGCGGCCCCCGCCACGTCGTCGACGAACTTCATCAGGACCCCGCCGTGCACGGTGCCGTACAGGTTCACGTCGACGGCGGTCATGATCTTGCTCAGGGTGACGCGGGAGTACGACGTCGGCTTGCCGGTCGGAGCGGCGGAGAGGTGCTCGGTCATGCCGGAAACGGTACGGTGCGCGGATGCGACATCTCTGGAGCTTCCTCGCCGGGCTGGTGGTGGTGCCCATCACCTGGGTACTGGTCACACTCGGGCAGGACGGGTCGAGCCGGACGGTCGACCGCTGGGTGGAGATCGGCACGTTCAACACCGCCAACCTGATCGAGCCGGCCGTGTACCTCGGTGTCGGCGGTGTCCTGCTGGGCCTTCTCGGCACACTGCGCGTCTCGCCGCTGGGCACGCTGGTGGCCGGGCTGCTGCTGGTCACCCCGTACGTCGGGATGTTCGTGGCGCCGTTCGAGGTGCGGGACGCGATCCCGCACGGGTGGAAGGTTCTCGGCGATCCCCTGCCGCTGCGTCTTCCGGTGGAGAACGGCACCCTCTTCCTGATCGGCCTGCTGCTGCTGATGGCGGCGTTCAGCAGGCAACGTTGGCAGCAGTGGCCGCGTCCGGTGACCGAGCCGGCCACGGCACCGGCGTCGACGGGTGGCCCCCGGAGCGACGACTTCACCCTGACCGACTGGCCACCGCCCGAGCCCGCCGAGCGCGACGCCACCCCGCCCAGCCTGGGTTACCCGGCCGATCCGACGCCGACCGACCCACTGCCCCGTCGGGTGGGTGGCGAGTCGCCGTGGTCCGCGCCGCCGCGCGGCCAGCCGCGGCCTGAGGACACCACCGAGATCCGTTGACCGTGGGGCGGGCCGGGCGACCGGCCCGCCCCCAACCTCTCTGGACAGAACACCTAGTGCAGTGCGACGGCCAGGTCCGGGTCGACGGCGCCGAGCTCGGCGCGGGGAACGACGAGGAGCATGACCAGCGTCGCCGCGGCCATGCCGCCCGCGATCACGATCGCCATCGGCACGCTCCCGGTGCCGAACAGGCCGACCAGGGGCGCCGACAGCGCACCGATGCCGAACTGCACGGCGCCGAGCAGCGCGGCGGCGGTTCCGGCGGCCTCGCTGTGCCGGGTCATCGCCAGCGCCGGCGCGTTCGGCAGGGCCAGGCCCGCCGCGGCGAGGACCAGCCACAGCGACGCGAGCAGCGTGCCCAGACCACCGAGGCCGGTCGCGGCGAACATCACCAGCAGCAGCCCGGCCGCGGTCCCGGCGATCAGGGCGCTGATCAGGATCTGCTGCGGGGTGTAGCGGCGCAGCAGCCGGACGTTGAACTGGGTGGCCCCGATCAGACCGACCGCGCCCGCCCCGAAGGCCAGCCCGAACTGCTGCTCGTTGAGGCCGTACTGCTCCTGGAGCACGAAGGACGACCCGGAGACGTACGCGAACAGCGCGGCCATGGCCAGCCCGGCGACCAGCACCAGACCGACGAACGCCCGGTCGTTGAGCAGCCGCCGGTAGTCCCGCAGGGTCGCCCCCACGCCGCCGCGCCGACGGCGCGCCACGGGAAGGGTCTCCGGCAGCCGCAACGCGGCGACGACGATCAGCAGCGCGCCGAGCACGGCCAGCGCCGCGAAGACGCCCCGCCATTCGGTCCAGCGCAGCAGGCCGCTGCCCAGGGTCGGCGCGAGGATCGGGGCCAGTCCCATGACCAGCATCAGCCGGGAGAAGATCCGGGCGAACGAGGCGCCACTGAACAGGTCGCGCACGACCGCGGTGGCGACCACGGTGGCGGCCGCCACCCCGAGCCCCTGCAGGACGCGCAGCACGCCGAGCACGGCGATGGTGGGTGCGAACACGCACAGCACGGATGCCGCAACGTGCAGGGCCAGCCCGGCCAGCAGGGGCGCCCGCCGCCCGACCACGTCGGAGAGCGGCCCGACGAGCAACTGGCCCAGCGCGAGGCCGAGCAGCGTGCCCGTCAGCGTCAACTGCACCGCGGTCTCGGTGGTCTGCAGGCCGGCCGTGATGGCGGGCAGCGCCGGCAGGTACATGTCGATGGTCAGCGGCCCGATCGCGATCATCGCGCCCAGCACGAGCACGAGTTGCGCCCGCTGTCGGTTGCTCATCCGGTCGCCGGGCAGCACCTCCCGCTCGAAGGCGGTGTCGGGGCCGGTCTTCTCCACCAACTGCTTCATCATCTCGATCTCTCTGCGTGGCGTAGGACGTCGTTGGGCGTGCCCGCCGTTGGGCAGCGAGTGGATGGCGAGGCAGGGTGGCGGCGGACGCGCCGGCCAGGGTGAACGGGATGATCGGTCGATCAGGCTCGGTGATTCTCCCTTCTCCCCAACATCGTTGACCCGTTCAACGATGTCGGTGTGTGGGGACTCACGTACGAACGCCGACCGCCTCACCGCCGGGCGGCGGTGAGGCGGTCGGTCTCGACGGTCGGGTGGCGGGCGTCTAGACAGCGCCGCTGAGCAGTTGCCGCGCCATGACGATCCGCTGCACCTGGTTGGTGCCCTCGTAGATCTGAGTGATCTTGGCGTCCCGCATCATCCGCTCGACGGGGTAGTCCCGCGTGTAGCCGTAGCCCCCGAGCAGCTGCACCGCGTCGGTGGTGATCTCCATGGCGGCGTCCGAGGCGAAGCACTTGGCCGCCGCGCCGAAGTACGTCAGGTCCGCGTCGCCGCGCTCGGACTTGCCGGCCGCGGCGTAGGTGAGCTGCCGGGCCGCCTCCAGCTTCATGCCCATGTCGGCGAGCATGAACTGGACGCCCTGGAACTCGGCGACCGCCTTGCCGAACTGCCAGCGCTCGGCGACGTACCCCTTGGCGTAGTCGAGCGCGCCCTGCGCGATCCCGATGGCCTGAGCGGCGATGGTGACCCGCGTGTGGTCGAGGGTCCGCATCGCGGTGGCGAAGCCGGTGCCCTCCGCGCCGATGATGCGATCCGCCGGAATGCGTACGTTGTCCAGGTAGACCTCGCGCGTGGGCGAGCCCTTGATGCCGAGCTTCTTCTCCGGCGCGCCGAAGCTCACACCGGCATCGGACTTCTCGACCACGAAGGCCGAGATTCCCCGGGACCGGGCGGTCGGATCGGTGACCGCGAAGACGGTGTAGAACTCGGAGACGCCGGCGTTGGTGATCCAGCGCTTCACCCCGTTGAGCACCCAGTGATCCCCGTCACGCACCGCGCGGGTGGTCATCGAGGCCGCGTCGCTGCCCGCCTCCGGCTCGGAGAGGCAGTACGAGAACATCGCGTCCCCAGCCGCCACCGGCGTCAGGTAACGCCGCTTGAGCTCCTCGGAGCCGGACAGCAGCAGCGGCATCGTGCCGAGCTTGTTGACCGCCGGGATCAGGGAGGAGGACGCGCAGGCCCGCGCCACCTCCTCGATCACGATGGCGGTGGCCAGCGCGTCCGCGCCCGCGCCGCCGTACTCCTCGGGGATGTGCGGGGCGTGGAAGTCGGCCGCCCGCAGAGCGTCGTAGGACGCCTTCGGGAACTCACCGGTGTCGTCGGCCTCGGCGGCGTGCGGAGCCACCTTCGCCGTGCAGACCTCCCGTACCGCCTCCCGGATCGCCTCGTGCTCCTCCGGCAACCGGTAGACGTCGAACGACTCGCCTGCGGCCACGTTGGCCCTCCTCTTCACCGCTATCATGCGCAGTCTGTAGCCTCGCCTGACCTCGACCGCGCAGACTGAAGGATAGCGACTGCAGTTCGGGTGGATGTTACCGGCGCGTAGGTACAGGTTCGACGGAGCATCCCGGCCGCCGAGCGATGATGGAAGACAGACAATGAGCCACCCCTCCGGTGCCCGGCCAGGCGCCGCAGCAGAATGCGACGCGACGAAGCGCCGCCAGTGCGAGCGGAGAAGACAGGCGTGACGATCCCCTATCCCACCATCCAGCCGACCCCCGCCATCGCCACGGTGACGCCGCCCTCGGGCGCGCCCCGTCCGCGGGTGACGTTCCTGGGGACCGGTTACCTGGGTGCGACGTACGCCATCTGCTATGCCGAGCTGGGGTACGAGGTGCTCGGCTTCGACGTGGACGCCGACAAGATCGCGATGCTGAACGCCGGTCAGGTGCCGATCCACGAGCCGGGCCTGGACGAGCTGCTCAAGCGCAACCTGGCCGCCGGCCGGCTGCGGTTCAGCACCGACATCGCGGAGACCGCCGAGTTCGGCGACGTGCACTTCATCTGCGTCGGCACCCCCCAGCGGGCCGACGGAATGGGCGCCGACCTGTCGTACGTCGAGGCGTCGGTGACCAGCCTGGCGCAGCACCTGACCCGCAAGTCCCTGATCGTCGGCAAGTCCACCGTGCCGGTGGGCACCGCCGACTGGGTGGAGCAGCTGGTCGGCAAGCACACCCCCAACGACCTGGGTGTCGAGGTGGCGTGGAGCCCCGAGTTCCTCCAGGAGGGCTTCGCCGTCGACGACGTGCTGCGCCCGAACCGGATCGTGGTCGGCGTGAAGAGCGAGTGGGCCAACGGCATGCTCTACGCCGCGCACAAGGGCGTGTTCGACCTGGCCGCCACCGAGGACCGCGAGGTGCCCCTCGTGGTCACCGACTTCGCGACCGCCGAGCTGGTCAAGGTCGCCGCAAACGCGTTCCTGGCCACCAAGATCTCCTTCATCAACGCGATGGCCGAGGTCTGCGAGGCCTCCGGCGGCGACGTCACCCAGCTGGCCCGGGCGATCGGCTACGACCCGCGGATCGGCAATCGGTTCCTCCAGGCCGGCCTCGGCTTCGGCGGCGCCTGCCTGCCCAAGGACATTCGGGCCTTCCAGGCGCGGGCTCAGGAGCTGGGCGCCGGGGAGGCGCTGCGCTTCCTGCACGAGGTCGACCTGATCAACCTGCGCCGCCGTACCCGGGTGCTCCAGCTCGCCGCGGACCTGCTCGGCCGCCGATCCGGGCCGGCCGGCCCGGACTTCTCCGGCACCCGGATCGCCGTGCTGGGCGCCACCTTCAAGCCCAACACCGACGACGTCCGCGACGCCCCGGCGCTCGCCGTCGCCGCGCTGTTGCAGAAGGCCGGCGCCGACGTGCACGTGTACGACCCGCAGGGCACCGAGAACGCGCGCCGCGCGGTACCCGAGCTCACCTACGAGACCGGCATCAACGAGGCGGTCACCGGCGCCGACCTGGTCTGCGTCCTCACCGAGTGGGCCGACTTCCGCAACGCCGACCCGGTCGCCCTCGGCGAGCTGGTCGCCGGTCGCAAGGTGGTCGACGGCCGCAACTGCCTCGACTCCGCACTGTGGACCCAGGCCGGCTGGGAGTACCGGGGCATGGGCCGCCCCTGACGGATCGCACCCACCGGCCGGTCGCGGAGTGCCTCTCCGTGGCCGGCCGGTGTCGTTGTTTGCCCCGGACCCGCCGACAAGTGTCGAAATCCGCGCCAGCTTTGGGCATGCTGCGACAGTGGGAGTCCACAGTGCGGGTGGAGGGGTGTCGTGGCGACCTTTCAGTGCTCCTCGTGCGGCCGGGAGATCAAGCCGGCCGTCCGCTGCCCGCACTGCGGGGCCGATCAGGCCCAGTGGGTCGAACACCTGGCTGACATCGAGCGCTCGATCGCGGAGATGAAGGCGCGCGACGCCGCCATCGCCCGCGAGCAGCGGCAGATCGCCGCCAAGATGCAGGCCGCGCTCTTCCAGCGGGACATCCTCGCGCACGCCGGTGAGGAACGAGTCAAGCAGGCCACCAGGCCGCGGCGGGTGCTGCGCCGCCGTCCCAGCCGCCGGCCGCCGACCGCCGCCACCGGCGCCCCGCCCCGGGTGCCCCGTCAGGGCACCCCACCCACCGGGGAGGACCCGCCACCGCTTCCGCCCCAGGCGTCCTGGCTCGACGCGGACGACCCCGAGCACCCCCCGGAGGCGTCCTCCCGCGAGGTGCAGAACATCCCGCTCGGGCTGGGCGCGCTGCTGCTCGGGGTGGCCGCGGTGGTCTTCGCCGCGGTGGCGACCAGCTCGATGGACGCGCTGGCCCGGCTCGGCATCCTGCTCCTCGCCACGGTGCTGATGCTGCTCGCCCCGCCGGCGCTGGCCCGACGCGGTCTCACCTCGACCGCCGAGACGATCTCCGCGGTCGGCCTGCTGCTGGTGCCGCTTGCCGGAAACGCCCTGTGGGCGGTGGACCGGATCGGCAACGGCGGCGCCTCCGGTGCGATCTTCGCTGGAGTGATCTTCGCGGTCACCGCCGCCGTCGCGTTCGGGTACGCCGGCTGGACGGGCCTGCGCACACCCCGGTTCGCCACCGTGCTCGCCGCGCAGCCGGTGCTGCCGCTGCTGGCGTACGACCGGATCACCGGGCCGGGCGGCTGGGCCGTGGTGCTCACCCTGGTCGCCCTCCTCGACCTCTGGCTGACCCGCTCCGGGGTGACGGTGGAGCGACCCGTCCGGCAGGACCTCCCGGACCCGGGCACGCCGCCAGCGCCCCGGCAACGCGACGCCGAGAGCCGGCCCGAGGGCGACCCGGAGGAGGCCGCCGAGCTGATCGATGCCGACCCGGTGGCCGCCGTCACCCGGCCGGTGCGCCCGGTGCCCGGTCTGCGCGAGCTGATCTGGCTGCTCCACGGGGTGGCGGTCGCCGTCGCCCTGGCGTACGCCGTCACCGCCCTGCTCCGGGCGGAGACCGTGCCGGCGGCGGCGGGCGCCGGGATGGCGCTGCTGCTGGCCGCCACGGTCGGGTTGGGCGGCGCGCTGGTGCTGCGCCGCCCACCGCTGCCCGACGTCGCGGCCGGCATCCTCACCCTGGCCGTGATCGGGACGCTCGGCCGGATCGCCTCGGTGGCGCTGCCCGGCCGGGCTCTGCTGCTGATCGCGGCGGTCATCACGGTGACCGGGCTGGCCGTGCGCGCGGTCCCCGAGGCCGCCCGGCGCGGCCCGCAGGTCGCCTCAGCGGTGGCGCTCACCGTCAGCGGGCTGGTGGTCGCCGGGGGCGCGCTGCGCGCCGGCGTGGCCCCGGTCCGGGCGTCGCTGCCCGCCTGGGGCGCCGACCTCGACCGGTACCCGGCCGAGCTGGCCGCCGCGGTCGGCCCGACCACCTGGCAGCTCGCAGCCGCCGCGTTCCTGCTCACCATCGCCGCGGTGCTGGCCCTGCCGCCGGACATCCGCCGCGAGTTCGCCGTCGCCGGTGCGGCGCTGACCGCGCTGGCCGTGCCGGCCTCGTTCGGTCTCGGCTGGGCGTCGGCACCCTGGCCGATGGTGCTCACCGCCGTCGGCATCGGGGTGATCGGAGTCTCCGCGCGGACCAGCCGGGCCGCGCTGGCGCACGCCGTCGGGGCCGCCGTGGTGGGCCTGTTCGGAGCGAGCGCCAGCCTGGCCGGGCCGACGCTCACCGCCGCGGTCCTGCTCACCCTCCTCGCGGCCGGCGCTCTGGTCGCGCTGGCGCCCCGGGTCCGGATCGCCTCGGCCGCCGCCGACACGGTGTCCGCCTGGGCCGCCGGGGGCGCCGCGTTCGCGCTGCCCGGGGCCGTCGCCGCGTTCGTGGCGGCCACCGTGCCCACCGACCCGACCCCCACCCCGGCCAGCCTGCGCGAGGTGACCGTCCCGGTGCTGGCCGCGAGTTTCCTCGCGGTCTGCGTGACCCTCGGCTACGCCGCCGTGGTGCAGGTGTCCCAGCGGCGCATCCCGGCGCCGCTGTCCGTCGGCACCGGGCTGGGCGCTCTGGTGGTCACCGCCGCCGCCTTCGGCGCGCCCGGGGCGACCGTCGCCGACGCGTGGGTCGGCGCCCTGCTGCTGGTCGCCGCTGTGCTGCTCTTCCTGGCACCGTCGATCGACGCCGGCCGGCGCTCCGACCTCACCCTGGACGGCTCGGACCTGGCCGCCGCAGCGGTCACCACCGCCCTTATCGCCACACTGGTCCGGATCGCCGCTGTGCTGACCCCGGGCGGGCAGTTGGCGGTCGCCGCCGGCCTGGTGCTGGTGGTCGCCGTCGGCGCCCGCGCCATGCCCGAGGAGTGGCGGCGCGGGCCCATCCTCGGCATCACCGTCGGCGGCCTGCTGATCGGCGTATTCGCCGGTTGGACGGCGCTGCGCGGTGGGCTCGGTGTGCTGGCGACCCCCGGCCCGATCTGGGACGGCGACCTGAGCGGCTGGCCGGCCGCGCCGACCGGTGGCGCCACCTGGCAGGCCCCGGTCGCGCTGGCCCTGCTGGCCGTCGCCGCCGGCATTCTGCTCCCGCCTCCATGGCGGTGGGACGTGTCCGGCGCCGCGGTGGTGCTGGCCACGATCGGCGCGCCCGCCGCGTTCGACCTGCCCTGGTGGACACCGGTCCTGGTCGGCGGAATGGTCGCCACGGTCTACGGGATGGCTGCGGTGGCGACGGAGGAGGCCCGGGCCGGCCTGTCCCGGGCCACCGTGGCCGGCGTGGTCGCGCTGCACGCCGCCGGCGCCGGCCTGGTCCGGCCGTGGACCACCGCGCTGGCGCTGGGCAGCATCGCGCTGATCGGCGTCGTGGTGGCCGCGCTGGCCCGCGTGCTGGCCGGCCCGCAGGTGACCGACATCGCGACCGAGGGGATGCCGCCGCACCTGGTGCAGATCGGCGGTGCGGCGGTCGGCGCGGCGCTGCTGGCCCTGCCCGGCGCGTTGGCGGCGCTGGCCGCCGAGTTCGAACACTCGGCACAGGTGGTGCTGACCGCCGCGCTGGCCGCGTCCAGCCTCGGCCTGGCCGCCGTGGCCGCGGTCCGCCGACACGTCCCGCAATACCTGCCCTGGGTCAGTGTGGCCGTGGTCGGCGGGGCCACCATCAGCGCGCTGGCGGCCATCCCCACCGGCCTCGCCTCGGGCGTCTACGCGGCCGCCGCGGCGCTGCTCGGCGTACTGGCCGAGCTGATCCGCGCGGCCACCGTGCCGCCGACCGGCTCGGCCCAGCCGGTCCGGCGCTGGGCGGTGCTACTCGACGGCGCGCTACGGCGGTTGCCGGACGACTCGGAGCGGCGGCGGTGGCGGGTCAGCCCGTCCGCCGGCGCGCTGGCCGCGGCGGCCCTGCCGACCGCCCTCGCGCTCGCCTCGATCACACCCGCCCTGGTCACCGCCCTGGTCGATCCGCACCGCACGCTGACCCGCATCTGGCAGGGTCCGCCACCGGAACTGCTCACCCCGCCGCCGGACGTCGTCGACCCGACCCACGTGCTGACCGCGCTGCTGCTCACCGCGACCGCGGCGCTGGCCGCCACCGGGTTCAGCGGCGGACGGCGGTCCCGGGCCGTGCCGGTGGTGCTGCCCGGCGCCGCCGTCACGCTGCTGATCGCCCCCATCGCGCTGGGCAACGGTTGGCCGGCGAGCGCCCTCGCCGCGCTCTCGGTCTTCACCATCGCGATGCTCGGCCTCGCACTGACCCCGCCTCCGCCGCTGGTCGAGCCGGCCCGCTCGCTGCGGCTGACCCGGGTGCTGGTCTTCGTCATCGGCCTGGCCGCCGGGGGCGCGGGGCTGGCCGGCAGCCTGGCCACCCGGGAGCTGACCCTGTTCACCCTCGGCGGCGCGGTCGGCGTGGGCGTGGTGGCGGCGCTGTACGGCACCACCCAACGGGCCCGCATTCTCGGCTGGCTCTTCGCCTCGCTGATGGCGCAGCTCTTCGTGCTCACCGCTGGCCTGGTCGCCGGGCTGGCCGCGGTCTGGTCCGCGTTCGGGGTCCTCGCGGTCGGAGCGGTCCTGCAGGTGTTCGCGGCGACCCTGCCCCGACTTCGCCGTCCGGAGGCCCAACGCGAGGCCGCGACCGTGGAATGGAGCGGATACGCGGCCGCGCTGATCGCGCTGGCCCTCGCCTTCGACTCGCCCCGGCACATCGCCGCCCTGCTGGCCGCCTGGGGCGCGGTCCTCGGGGTCGCGGCGACACGACCCGGTCGCCGGCCGGTGGAACGGCGGATCCTGTTCTGGGCGGTGGTGGCCTGCGAGATCACCGCCTGGTGGATCCTGATGCGTGTCGCCGACGTGGCGCTGCCCGAGGCGTACACGCTGCCCTTCGCCGCGCTGGCCCTGCTGGTCGGGGTGCTGGAGCTGCGCCAGCGGTCCGACATGAGCAGTTGGGTGGCGTACGGGCCGGCCCTGGTCGCCGCGTTCGTGCCCACCCTGGCGATCGTGCTGGCCACCGAGTCCAGCACGCTGCGACAGATGCTGCTGCTGCTCGGCGCGGTCGCGGTGCTGGTCTTCGGCTCGTCCAGCCGGCAGCAGGCCCCGGTGATCGTCGGCGCGTCGGTCACCGCGATCACCGCGATCCACGCGCTGTTCAGCCTCGGCCCGTGGCTGGCGCTGATCCCGGTGGGCATCCTGTTGCTGATCCTCGGCGCCAGCAACGAACGCCGCCGCCGCGCCCAGGAACGCCTACAAACCGCCCTACGCGGCATGAGATGAATCTGAGGGTCCCTGCGGCGTGAATGAGTGGGCACGCTGAGCGTGCCGGGTACGTACGTCGGCTGCGGTGAGCGGGGCGGGTGCGTGCGCGGGCGCCGCCCCCGCTGCGGGTCCGCCCGCTGCGGCCCTGGTTCGCCGAGCCGGCCGCCGGCCCGCGGAGGGATCAAGCCTGACCGCCCGGAGCGGGTGGGCTCCCCCCGAAACCCCCACGGCCCGAACCACCGGCCATGACCCCCGATGGCCGGGACGCGCCCCGGGTTAGCTCAGGGTGGCCTGGAGGGCGGCTTCCTTGGCGGCTACCAGGTTTTCCAGGTCCTGCTGGTAGGTCGTCATCTTGGCGCGCAGGTGCTCGTCGGCCGCGCCGAGGATCCGCACGGCCAGCAGGCCGGCGTTGCGGGCGTTGCCGATCGAGACGGTGGCCACCGGGATCCCGGCGGGCATCTGCACGATGGACAGCAGCGAGTCCATGCCGTCGAGGTGCTTCAACGGCACCGGAACGCCGATCACCGGCAGCGGGGTCACCGAAGCCACCATGCCGGGCAGCGCCGCGGCCCCACCGGCACCGGCGATGATCACCTTGAGGCCCCGGTCAGCGGCGTCGCGGCCGTACTCGATCATGGCAACCGGAGTCCGGTGCGCCGAGATCACGCGGACCTCGTACGGCACCCCGAAGTCGTCCAGCACCTCGGCGGCGGCCCGCATGGTCGGCCAGTCCGAGTCACTGCCCATGATCAGCCCAACCGTGCTCACTCCGGTACCCCCTCCGTTCGCGACCGCGGGCTCGCCGGCGCACGCTTCGCGGTCACTCGTGCCCCTCGCGCAGCCAGCGCGCGGCCCGGGCGGCCCGCGCCCGTACGTCGTCCAGGTCGTCACCGAGCACCGTGACGTGCCCGATCTTGCGGCCGGGCCGCACCTGCTTGCCGTAGAGGTGCACCTTCGCCCCCGGCTCGGCCGCGAAGAGGTGGTGCAGCCGCTCGTCGATCGACATCCCGCCCGGCTCGCCGCCGAGCACGTTCGCCATCACCACGACCGGCGCGGCCAGCGCCGTGTCACCCATCGGGTAGTCGAGCACCGCCCGCAGGTGCTGCTCGAACTGGGAGGTCCGGGCCCCCTCGATGGTCCAGTGCCCGGAGTTGTGCGGACGCATCGCCAGCTCGTTGACCACGATCGCCGGCCGGCCGGCCGCGTCGCGCACCTCGAAGAGTTCCACCGCGAGCAGGCCGACCACGCCGAGCGCGGTGGCCAGGTCGATGGCGAGCTGCTGGGCGGTGACCGCCAGCTCCTCGTCCAGACCGGGCGCCGGGGCCAGCACCTCCACGCAGATGCCGTCCCGCTGCACCGTCTCGACGACGGGGTACGCGGCCACCTGGCCGAACGGCGAGCGGGCCACCTGCACGGCCAGCTCCCGGCGCAGCGGCACCCGCTCCTCGACGATCAGCCGGGTGCCGCCGGCGAGCAGCGTCCGGGCCAGCTCGGTGGCCTGGGTGGCGTCGTCGACCAGCCAGACCCCCCGGCCGTCGTAGCCACCCTGGGCCGCCTTGAGCACCACCGGCCAGCCGACCTGCTCGCCGAAGCCGACCAGGTCGGCGGGGTCACCCACCGGCTGCCACGCCGGGTTGGGCGCGCCCAGCTCGGCCAGGCGTTCCCGCATGACCCGCTTGTCCTGGGCGTGCAACAGCGCGTCCGCCGGGGGGTGCAGTGTCACGCCCTCCGCCGCCAACGTGCGGATGTGCTCGGTGGGCACGTGCTCGTGGTCGAAGGTGACCACGTCGCAGCCCTTGGCGAAGGTGCGCAGTGCGGCCAGGTCGGTGTGGTCGCCGTACTGGACGTCGGCGGCGACCAGCGCCGCGCCGTCGTCGGGGGCGACCGCGAGTACGCGCAGTGACTGGCCGAGGGCGATCGCGGCCTGGTGGGTCATCCGGGCCAGCTGGCCGCCACCCACCATGCCGACAACAGGCAGACCGGTACAGGAATCCATAGCGCGGCCAGCCTATCCGGGCCGCCGGCGCGGCCACCCACAGGGCCGGCGCTCGCGCGGCTGGGTCCGTCCGGGAAGCGCCGACCACCACCGGGCCCTGGTCGCGGGCAACTACCGGGCGCTACGTCGGTCGCGGTGTGCTCAGCGGAGCTCGGCGACCAGCTCCTCGACCGACGTGACCGGGCGCTGGCAGACGAAGCCCCGGCAGACGTACGCGGCGGACCGCCCGTCGACCAGCGGGCGGTCGGCCAGCAGCGGCACCCCGGGCTGGTCCGGGCGCCCCGCGACCACCACCGCGCCGGGCGGGGCGTGCCGGTGGGCCGCCGCCACCAGCGGGTCGCCGGCCGGGTCGTCGGTCGCCACGGCGATCTCGTACGGCCCGGAGAGCAGCGCCTCGCCGACCGTGGCCGCGTACCCGGTGAACCGGGCGTGCTGCCCGACGATCGGCGCGACCGTGCCGAGCGCCACCTCGGCGGCCTCCCGGTAGCGGGGCTCACCGGTCAGCGCCGTGTACGCGACCAGCCCGGCGATCAGCGCCGACCGACCGGACGGGGTGGCATTGTCGGTCGGGTCCGCCGGGCGGGTGACGAGCCGCTCCGCGTCGTCGGCGGTGTCGTAGAAGGCGCCGCCGGGCGCGGCGAAGTGCTCCAGCGCGGTGTCCAGCAGCCCGCCGGCCAGGGTGAGCCAACGCCCCTCGCCGGTGAGCTGGTGCAGCGCGCAGAACGCCTCGGCCACGCAGCCGTAGTCCTCCAGTACGCCGGCCGGTTCACCGACCGCACCGCCCCGGGAGACCCGGCGCAACCGGCCATCGACCAGGTGCACGGTTGCCAGGTGCTCGGCGGCGTCGCGCATCGCGCCGTCGGCGACGATGACGACGCCCTCCATCAGGTTGACGTCCTCGTCCTTCGGCGACGCGTACAGCGCGACGACCTGCTGGAACTCGACGAGGGCGGTGATCGCCAGGCCGTTCCAGGCCGCCACCACCTTGTCGTCACGGGCCGGTTGTGGCCGGTTGTCGCGGGCCGTGAGCAGCCGCCCCACCACCTGCTGCCAGCGAGCCCGGATCTCCGGCGCGACGTCGTCAACGTCCCGGGCGAGCCGGAGCACGCTCGTGCCGTGTTCGAACGTGCCCTCAACCGTGACGGCGAAGAGATCGGCGGCCCAGCGGCCGTCCTCCTCGCCCAGCACCTCGACGAGTTGGGCCGGCGTCCAGGCGTAGGTGAGCCCCTCGACGCCCTCGGTGTCGGCGTCCAGCGCGGACGCGAAGCCCTCTCCCGGCCGGTGCAGTTCGTCGGCGAGGAAGCGGGCGGTGTCCCGGGCGACCCGGCGGGCCAGCGGGTCGCCGGTCAGCCGCCAGAGCTGGGTGTAGACCCGCAGCAGCAGCGCGTTGTCGTAGAGCATCTTCTCGAAGTGCGGCACCGTCCAGTGCGCGTCCACCGAGTACCGGGCGAAGCCTCCGGCGAGCTGGTCGTAGATGCCGCCCCGGGCCATCGCCTCGGCGGTGTGCCGGACGATCTCCAGGCTGCGCAGGTCGCCCGTCCGCTGGTGGTGACGCAACAGGAAGAGCAGGTTCATGTGCGGCGGGAACTTCGGGGCGCGCCCGAAGCCGCCGTTGGTCGCGTCGTACTCGCCGGCCAGGTTGGCGGCAGCGGCGTCGAGCAGCGGGGCGTCCAGCGGCGTGCTGGGCCCGCCCACGGCCTGGGCGCCGCCGATCGCCTCGACCACCGCGGCGCCCTGGCGCAGCACCTCCTCGCGCTGGTCCCGCCACGCGGTGGCGACGGACTGGAGCAACCGGACGAAGTTCTCCCGGGGGAAGTAGGTGCCGCAGAAGAACGGGGTGCCGTCCGGGGTGGCGAAGACGGTCATCGGCCAGCCGCCCTGACCGGTCATCGCCTGGGTGGCGGTCATGTAGACGGCGTCGACGTCCGGGCGTTCCTCACGGTCCACCTTGATCGACACGAAGTCGTCGTTCAGCAGGGCGCCGACGTGCTCGTTCTCGAACGACTCGTGCGCCATCACGTGGCACCAGTGGCAGGCGGCGTAGCCCACCGAGATCAGCACCGGCACGTCGCGCCGCTTCGCCTCGGCGAACGCCTCATCGCACCAGGGCCACCAGTCGACCGGGTTGTCGGCGTGCTGGAGCAGGTAGGGACTGGTGGCGCCGGCGAGTCGGTTCACCCGACGACCATAACCAGCCCCGGTCGGTCACGCCGGGCGGTCACCCGCCGAGCACCCCGGCCCGAGCCGGGCTGACGGTCAGGAGGCGCCGTCGGCGCGGAGCCGGAAGACGTTCGACTCCGCGGAGTCGCGCAGCGACCCGAGCACCGCATTGATCTTGTCGGCCGGCATCGGCTTGAAGAAGTGGTAGCCCTGCGCGGAGGTGCAGCCCAGCTCGGCCAGGGCCAGCCGCTGCTCGGCGGTCTCCACCCCCTCGGCCACCACCCGCAGCCCCAGCTCGTGGGCGAGACCCACGGTGGTCCGTACGATCGCCGCCGCCTCCGGCGAGTCCGCCATCCGGATCACGAAGGAGCGGTCCACCTTCAACTCGTCCACCGCGATCCGGGTGAGGAAGGTCAGCGAGGAGAAGCCGGTGCCGAAATCGTCCACCGCGAGCTGCACACCCATCGACCGGAGCGTGGCCAGCACCTCGTCGATGACCTCCAGCTCGCTCATCACCACCGTCTCGGTGATCTCCAGGACCAGCCGGTGCGGCGGCACCTGGTGCCGGCGCAGCGCGTCGGCGATCTCCGCCGGCAGCCGGGGGTCGAGCAGGCTACGCGCCGACAGGTTCACCGAGATCGGGACGTCGAGCCCCTCCTGGGCCCAGTCGGCGGCCACGCTGAGGGCCTTGTCCAGCACGTACCGGGTGAAGGTGCCGAGCTGCTCGCTGTTCTCCACGGGACGGATGAAGTCGGCCGGGCCCAGCCAGCCGCGCCGGGGATGCCGCCACCGGATCAGCGCCTCCACACCGGTCGGCGCGCCGGTGGTTAGGTCGACCGCCGGCTGCAGTGCCAGCACCAGTTGGTCGTCGACCTTCAGCGCCTCGCGCAGCTCGGCCAGCAGGGCCAGTTGGTCGGTGCTGGCCGCGTCCCGGGCACCGTCGTACGCGGCCACACTGCCGCCGCCCTCCTTCGCCTGGTACATCGCGATGTCGGCCCGGCGCAGCAGCTCCGTCAGGTCGGCGGTGCCGGCGTCGGCCACGACCACCCCGACGGAGACCTCGATCGACATCCGTACCCCGGCCACCTCGGTGGGCGCGGCCAGCCGTTCGGCGATCTCCCGGGCCTGGCGTAGCGCGTGCGCCATCGGTGCGGCCCGGTCGCCGAGCACCGGCACCGAGGTGAGCAGCAGAGCGAACTCGTCGCCGCCGAGCCGGCCGAGCAGGTCACCGGGGCGGGCCAACGCGCTGAGCCGGTTCGCCGTCAGCCGCAGCAGTTGGTCGCCCGCGGCGTGCCCCAGCGTGTCGTTGACCTCCTTGAACTGGTTGATGTCCAGCAGCAGCAGCGCCACCGGGTGGTCGTGCGCGAGCTGCCGCAGCGCCTGATCACCCTTGCCGAGCATGGCGGCCCGGTTGGCCAGCCCGGTGAGCGGGTCGTGCACCGCCTCGTACGACGACCGGGCGGTGACCAGCCGCAGTTCGCGGTGGGTCGCGGCGTCGTGCAGCGCGGCGGCGAGCGCGTCGCCGAACGCGGCCACCGCGTCGTGTTCCCGGGCGGTGGGCGGAGCGGACCGGGGGAACCGGACCCGCAGCCGACCGACCGGCGCGGCACCCACCGACAGCGGACGGATCAGCTCGTCCTCGCCGGGTTCCGACCGGTCCGGCGGGCCCACCTCACGGTCGACCAACTGGCCGCCGGCGTCGCCCCGGTAGCGGCGCCACCGGCCGTCGGCCCGGGCCACGTCCACATCGACCAGCTCAGCGCTGAACAGCGCCAGCGCGCCGGTCACCGCAGCGCTGGCCACGCCCCGCTCGTCGAGCTGGTTGAGGGCCGCGGTGGCCTCGGCGAAGGCCCGCCACGTCCGGCGTTCCTGGTCGGCGCGCAGCCGGTAACGGTAGGTCTGCTGGAGCAGCCAGAGCAGCGGTGGGAGCAGCAGCAACCAGCGCGGGTCGAGCTCCAGCAGCGCGATCACCACCAGGCCGACCGCCACGTTGCCGACGAACATCAGCAACTTGCCGCGCAGAGCGGCGAGCAGCGGTGGCCCGATCGGCAGCCCGTGCCGCAGGCCCAGCGTCACCCCACCGAGCCAGGCGGTCACCAGGAGGTACGTCACCGAGCCCGCGATCACGGCCAGCGCCAGCATCGGGGTGGGCGCGGCGAGCAGCGGGTGGCCCAGCGCGGTGGCCACGGACACGGCCAGTGCCGACGCGGCGGCCAGCGACGCGGCGATCCGGACGATCTCCAGTGCCGGACGGCGGTCGTTGTGCAGTGAGTGCGCCGTCCAGGCCAGCCCGGCGCCGAGCAGGGTGGCCGCCGGCAGCCAGCCGGCCGGCGCCAGGTAGAGGCAGACGATCAGGGCCGCCTCGCCCCAGGTGATGCTGACCATGCCGGCGGCCGAGCGGAACCGCAGCCGCGCGAACTGGGCGACGGCGAAGACGGCGACGGCGATGCCGAAGCGGGCCGGACCGCCGAGCGGATCGTCGGCCGGCAGCCGGTGCGGAAGGGTCAACCCGACCGCGGCGGCGACCAGGGCGGTCAGCGTCACGGCCGCGGTGAGCACGAGCAGCCGGGCAGGCGTGCCGCGCACCCCGAGCCGGTCGAACGGGTCGCCGGCCGGGCCGGAGGTCATCGACCTCCCCCGTCAGCCGACGGACCGACGGCGGTACGGCGGGCGGCCGGTGCTGTGACTGTCATCGGCGCCCCCTCCCGCACACAGCTCAAGGACTTTTGGTCCCCCCGGCGGAAGGCTAAGCCAAACCGGGTGGTCGCAACAGGGGGCGACCACCCGGTTCGGCGTGAATCATGCGCGGACTACCCGTTCCGGTGCTGCTGGTGCCCGTTGGGAGCGGGCGTGGAGGAATCACGCGCTCCGGTCCCGTCTGTCGGATCGGCGACTGTCGCTTCGGCCCTGGTCGGGTCGGTCGGCGGCGTCTGCTGCGGAAACCGGTCGGGCAGCCGGCGCAGCCGGGCGTTCATGTTGCGGATCAGCAGGATGGTCGCGGTGGCCAACAGCAGGATGAGGAACAGGCCCATCGGGCCGGCCAGGCCACCCGTGCGGGTGTCCCCGAAGTTGTTCTCCGCGAGCACCTGGGTAGCGGTCAGCATGGCGTTCCTCCGATGTGCGGTTACTTACCAGGGTAGCCCCGCGCGGAATCAGCGCGCGTGCGCCGTCTCCCGCACACCCGCGAACAGGTCGGACTCGGGCATCGGGCTGTCCACCACCGACCGGGCTAGCTCGTAGTCCTCCGTCGGCCAGGCGCGCTGCTGGAGCTCCATCGGCACGTGGAACCAGAAGCCGTCCGGGTCGACCTGGGTGGCGTGGGCGCGTAGCGCGTCGTCGCGGACCGAGAAGTATTCGGCGCACTCCACCCGGGTCGTGATCCGGGGGCCCTTGTCCGGCCGCTCCTCCCAGCGCTTGAGCCACTCCTCGTACGGCGACTCCTTGCCGGCGGCGAGCATGCCCTCGTGCAACGCCATGATCTTGGCCTTGGAGAAGCCGATGTCGTAGTAGAGCTTCAGGGGCTGCCACGGGGCGCCCAGCTCCGGGTAGCGCTCCGGGTCGCCGGCCGCCTCGAAGGCGGCCACGCTCACCTTGTGGCACATGATGTGGTCGGGGTGCGGGTAGCCGCCCTCCTCGTCGTACGTGGTGACCACGTGCGGGCGGAACTCGCGCATCAGCCGCACCAGCGGACCGGCGGCCACCTCGACGTCCTGGAGGGCGAAGCAACCCTCGGGCAGCGGTGGCAGTGGATCGCCCTCGGGCAGCCCGGAGTCGACGAAGCCGAGCCACGCCTGGTCGACGCCGAGGATCGCCCGGGCGGCGTCCATCTCGGCGCGGCGGATCTCGCCGATGTTGGCCCAGACATCGGGGCGGTCGAGCTTGGGGTTGAGCACGCTGCCGCGCTCCCCGCCGGTGCACGTCACGACCAGGACATCCACGCCCTCGGCGACGTACTTCGCCATGGTCGCCGCACCCTTGCTCGACTCGTCGTCCGGGTGCGCGTGGACGGCCATGAGACGCAGCTGTTCTGCCAACTTCGGCACTCCTCGTCTGTGCCGGCCGGTGGACCCGACCGGGCTCGACCGGCTGACCTGCCGGAATCCTCCACACCCGGTCGGCGGTCGACACCATGGGGGCCGACCTGCCATTCCTGCCGCTGAGCCGGGCTGGGAGGATGGACTCTGTCATTCTTGCTGATGCCGCCGACAACAACGCCAGGAGATACCCGCCGGTGACCGAGACGCACGCCACAATTTCATCGGGCGCGCCGGCTTTCCCGGCCGGCCGCTACGGCCGTCGTCGGGCGACCGGCGGTGGGCGCCGCCGCACGCTGCTGGCCGCGCTGGCGCTGCTGGTGCTGGTGGGAGCCCTGAGCCTGATCTCGGTCCGGCTCTACCGGCAGTACGGCGATCCCGTCTACGACGCCCAGGTGATCACCTACACCGACATCACGGACAACCAGGTGCTGGTCGACTTCCGGGTGACCGTGCCATCGGGCGGATCGGCGGTCTGCGCGCTGCGCGCCCGGGACCGCGCCGGCGCCGAGGTGGCCCGCGAGGAGGTCACGGTGACCGCCGAGCCCGGTGACCGGCACGTGACCGCCCGGCACCGACTGACCACCACCGCGCGGCCGTTCATCGGCGAGGTGCTGCGCTGCCGGGCTCCGGCCTGAGCTGCCAGGACGGCACCGCGGCCGGCCGCCGTGACGGGCCTGAACGGGCACCTACCCCCGGCGTCGGATACGGACACCAGCGGTGATCGTCGACACCCTGTGTCGTACCGCACTGGTAACTTGGTAGTTCACCTGTCAGCCAGCCACGCACAACTGAGGAGAACGCCTGTGTCCACTGGCAACGAGGCGCCCGCCACCTGGCTGTCCCAGGACGCGTACGACCGCCTCCAGGCCGAGCTCGACGAGCACATCGCCAACCGTCCGGCGATCGCCGCGGAGATCAACGCCCGGCGCGAGGAGGGCGACCTGCGGGAGAACGGCGGCTACCACGCCGCCCGCGAGGAGCAGGGCAAGGCCGAGGGCCGGATCCGCTACCTGCAGGAGCTGCTGCGCACCGCCAAGGTCGGCGAGGCGCCGACGACGGACGCGGTGTCCCCCGGCATGGTGGTGACGATCTACTTCGACGACGACACCGAGGACACCGAGACCTTCCTGCTCGGCTCCCGGGAGATCGCGGCCACCACCGACCTGACCGTCTACAGCCCCGAGTCGGCGCTCGGCAAGGCGATCCTGGGCGGTCGGCCCGGGCAGACCTGCACCTACACGGCGCCGAGCGGCGCCGACATCAAGGTGACCGTGGTCAGTTTCGAGCCGTTCTCCGGCTGATCGCCACCGGCCCCACCATGCGCTGCGGCGTACCGCCGCCGGGGCGTGGCACCCGCGGGTGTCACGCCTCGCCGGCGAAGACCACCTGGTAACCGCTGGCTCGCAGCGCGCTGATCAGGGTGTCCGAGTGCTCCACGCCCCGCGTCTCCACCGACAGCGCCACCTCCACCTCGCCGAGGCCGAGGTGCGGGTTGGCCCGCTGGTGCTCCACGTCCACCACGTTGGCCCGGTGCTCGGCGATCTGGCTGAGCAGCGAGGCCAACTGCCCGGGCCGGTCCGAGCAGCGCACCGTCACCCGCAGGTAGCGACCCGCGGCGGCCAGACCGTGCTCGATCACCCGCAGCATCAGCAGCGGGTCGATGTTGCCGCCGGAGAGCACCGCCACCACCGGGGCCTCCACCTGCACCACACCGGCCAGCAGCGCGGCCACGCCGACCGCGCCGGCCGGCTCGACCACCTGCTTGCCCCGCTCCAGCAGCATCAGCAGAGCCCGGGAGATGTCCTCCTCGGAGACCGTGACGATCTCGTCGACAAGCTTGCGGACGTGGCTGAAGGTGAGCTCCCCCGGCCGGCCGACAGCGATGCCGTCCGCGATGGTGGAGAAGGCCGGCAACCGGACCGGTTCCCCGGCCACCAGTGAGGGCGGGAAGGCCGCTGCGCCGGCCGCCTGCACACCGATGATGCGGACGTCGGGTCGCAGCGCCTTGGCGGCCACCGCCATGCCCGAGATCAGGCCGCCGCCGCCCACCCCGGTGATGATGGTCCGCACATCCGGGCACTGTTCGAGGATCTCCAGCGCCACCGTGCCCTGGCCGGCGATCACGTCCGGGTGGTCGAACGGGTGGATCAGCACCGCACCGATGCGCTCGGCGTACGTGTGCGCGGCGACCAGCGCCTCGTCGACCGTGTTGCCGGCCAACTCGACCTGCGCGCCGTACCCCTTGGTGGCCGCCACCTTCGGCAACGGCGCGTTGACCGGCATGAAGACCGTCGCGTGAGTGCCGACCAGCCCGGCGGCCAGCGCCACGCCCTGCGCATGGTTGCCCGCGCTCGCCGCGACCACACCGCGTTCCCGCTCCGCCGCCGACAGCCGGGAGATCCGCACGTACGCGCCGCGCACCTTGTACGAACCGGCGCGCTGCAAGTTCTCGCACTTCAGCCACGTCGGCCCGCCCAGCGCCGCGCTCAGCGGCCGGGAGGGCTCCAGCGGGGTGGTCCGGGTGACGCCGGCGAGCAGTTCCCGCGCGGCCCGCACGTCGTCGAGACCGACCAGTTCCGTCATGCCCCGATCGTGCCACCCGCCCCCGGCGCCTCCTGCGGCGACACCGGGGTCGCCGGGGGCAGAACGGCCGGCACGGGTCCGCCCGGCGCCGGCGCCCCGAGAGTCGGGGACATCGGCCAGCCCTGGGCGGTCGTCGGCCAGGCCGGCATTCCCCGGGCGATCCGCGCCTCCTGCATGGTGGAGATCCGCCGGACCAGCACGATCAGCGCCACGGCGGCGACCACGCAGGCCACCGCGGGCACGGCGTGGCGGAGCAGAGAGTCCGGATAGTAGTCGAGGTACGCCTGGTAGTCGGCGTCGGTGGAAGGGGTCTCCGGCAGCCTGTCGTACGCCTGGCTGTCGCGGCGACTGACAAACCGCTCGCCGACGCTGAACACCAACCAGGCGGCCCACCAGACGTACACCAGGTCCGGCGTGAACCGCCGCCAAAGGCTGTCCCGGGCCACGTTGGCCACCACCCGGGCCGGCATCACGAAGTTCGCGAACGGCACCAGCCAGCCGGCGATCGCCCAGCCGGCCCCGAGCGTCGGCAGCGCACCCGGGAACGCCTCGATGTTCTTCCGCGCCCGCCACGTCCAGATGATCACCAGTACGGCGGCGGTGAGGTACGCGGCCACCATGGGCAGCGCCAACAGCGCCTCGACGACCACCGCGGCGAGCAGCAGATCCGGGTCACCGTCGGCCCGGGCCTGCCGGGCCATCGCCAGCCCCACCAGCGAAGCGAGTGCCGCCACTAGGTACAGCACAGCGGTAGCGCCGACCGCGATGCCGGCAGCCAGGCCGATGCCGCGTACGGAGTAGGTCGGCAGCCCCGGAGTGACGGCGGGCTGGCCGAGCGGAGTGTGGCAACGCTGGCATTCGTTGTGTTCGGGGGGCGTGGCGTCCCCGCAGGTCTGGCAGCGCATTGATGTCCCCCGGTCCGCGCGACGATGCGCGCACACCGTAGACGATCATGCGGTGGCCGGCGACCCCGTTCCGACCCGGGGATAGCCGGGGGCGTGGCGCGACCACGGCGCGGCCATCTCGAACTGACCGGCCACGCCGAGCAGCAGCAGCTCCGAGCCGGGCGGACCGACCAGCTGCACGGCGACGGGCAGCCCGTCCGGGCGGCGACCCACCGGCACCACGATCGCCGGCAGACCGGCGATGTTCCACGGTGCCGCGTACGGGGCGTACCTGATGTTGGCCGTCATGTTCGCCCGCCAGGACCGGTCGGACCAGCGTGCGGCCTCCGGCGGCGCGCTGGCCAGCGCCGGGGTGAGCAGCAGGTCGACGGAGTGGTCGGTGAAGAAGTCGATCGACCGCTGCCGCCAGGCGGCCCGGTCGGCCTCCCGGACGTAGCCGCGACGCTGCGCCCACTCCCCCAGCCCGACGTGGCGCCGGGTACGCCGTTGCAGGTCGCGCCGGTCCAGCCCGGCGGCCCGGACGTCGGCGGCCGCGGCGGCGAACCAGGTGGCGATGCCCTGCAGGCCGAGCGCGGTGGGATAGACCGGATCGGCCGGCACGGTGTCGTGCCCGGCGGCCGCCAGCAGCCGGCCGGCGGCGGCGACCGCGTCGCGGTTGGGTGCGTCCGGCGAGACACCGCGCACCGGGGAGCGCAGCGAGACGCCCACCCGCAGCCGCTGCGGCGGGACGAGCTTCTCCGGCCGCCGACCGGCGAGCACCGAGAAGCCAACCGCCGCGTCGGCCACCGTGCTGGTCAACATGCCGTGCTCGGTGAGGCCGAACCAGTCGTCCGCGCCGAGCTGGCACGGGACCACGCCCCGGCCGGGCTTGAGCCCGACCAGGCCACAGCACGCCGCCGGGATCCGGATTGAACCGAGGCCGTCGTTGCCGTGCGCGATCGGCACCAGCCCGGCGGCCACCGCGGCGGCGGCGCCGCCGGACGAGCCGCCGGGGGTACGCCCGCTGTCCCACGGATTGCGCGTCACCGCGCTGTTGTCGTCGGTGAGCGCCCACAGCCCCAGCTCGGGCATCCGGGTCACGCCGAGGATCACCGCGCCGGCGCCGCGCAGGCGGCGCACCACCTCGTGGTCGGCCTCCGCCACGTCGGTACGCACCGCGGCAGAGCCGTTCCAGGTGGGCAGGCCGGCGACCGGAGTGTTCTCCTTGACCGCCACCGGCACCCCGGCCAGCGGCAGGTTGGCCAGGTCCTCCTGCTCGTCGACCTTCTCCGCCTCGGTGATCGCCTCACCGCCGCGCACGGCGCGGAACGCGGCCAGCTCGCCGTCGGCCCGCGCGATGTACTCGAGGTGGTCGGCGACGACCTGGGTGGCCGAGACGTCGCCCCTGCGTACGCCCCGGGCGATCTGCTTGGCGGTCGCCCCGACCCAGGTCGCCATGATGTCCTGCACGGCCATCCTTCCCCAGCGGTCAGCCCAGTGCCTGCTCCAGATCGGCGAGCAGGTCGTCGACCGTCTCGATGCCGACAGACAGTCGCACGAGATCGCCGGGAACTTCAAGCGGCGAGCCGGCAGCACTTGCGTGTGTCATCCGGCCCGGGTGCTCGATCAGGGATTCCACCCCGCCCAGCGACTCGGCGAGCACGAAGAGCTTGGCCCGATTGCAGATCTCCACCGCGTGGTCCTCGCCGCCGGCGGCCCGGAAGGAGATCATGCCGCCGAACCGGCGCATCTGCTTGGCGGCCACCTCGTGACCGGGGTGGGAGGGCAGCCCGGGGTAGATCACCTGGGCCACCTTGGCGTGCCCGTCGAGGTACCCGGCGAGCCGCTCGGCGTTGTCGCAGTGCCGGTCCATCCGTACCCCGAGGGTCTTGATGCCGCGCAGGGTGAGCCAGGCGTCGAACGGCCCGTTGATCGCGCCCATCGCGTTCTGGTGGTAGCGCAGCTCCTCTCCGAGCGCGGCGTCGGCGACGACGAGCGCGCCACCGACCACGTCGGAGTGGCCACCGATGTACTTGGTGGTGGAGTGCACCACGACGTCCGCGCCGTGCGCGATCGGCTGCTGCAGGTACGGCGAGGCGAAGGTGTTGTCGACCACCAGCAGCGCGCCCGCGTCGTGCGCCACGCCGGCCAGGGCGGCGATGTCGGCGATGCCGAGCAGTGGGTTGGTCGGCGTCTCCACCCAGACGATCTTCGTACGGCCCGGCTGCACGGCGGCCCGGACCGCGGCCGCGTCGGACACCTTGGCCGGGGTGAACTCCAGGCCCCACCGCTGGGAGACACGGGCGAAGAGCCGATACGTGCCGCCGTACGCGTCGTCCGGGATGACCACGTGGTCGCCCGGCTGGCAGAGGGCCCGCAGCAGGGTGTCCTCGGCGGCCAGGCCGCTGGCGAAGGCGAGCCCCACCGGCCCGCCCTCGAGCGCGGCCAGGCACTCCTGGAGGGCGTCGCGGGTCGGGTTGCCGGAGCGGCTGTACTCGTAGCCGAGCCGGGGCGCGCCGACGGCGTCCTGCGCGTACGTGCTGGTCTGGTAGATCGGTGGAATCACCGCGCCGGTGCGGGCCTCAGGGTCCTGACCGGCGTGAATGGCGAGCGTCTCGAAGCCGTGGTTCATGCTGGTGAGGCTAGTGCCCCGCCCGGCGCTTCGGGGCGGGGCCGGGCAGTCGGCATTAGCCTGGGCCGATGAGCGGGTGCGTGTTCTGCGGAATCGTGGCCGGCGAGGTGCCCGCGTTCCGGGTGACCGACGAGTCGGACGGGGTGGCGTTCCTGGACACCCGCCCGGTCTTCGCGGGGCACGTGCTGGTGGTGCCCCGGGTCCACCTGGTGACCCTGGCCGAGCTGCCGGCCGAGCTGCTGCCGGGCTACTTCGCCCTGGTCCAGCGGCTGGCGGTGGCGGTGGAGACCGGCCTGGGGGCCGGTGGGACGTTCGTGGCGATCAACAACAAGGTGTCCCAATCGGTGCCGCACCTGCACACCCACGTGGTTCCTCGGACCAAGGGGGACGGGCTGCGCGGCTTCTTCTGGCCGCGTACCCGCTACCCCGCCGATCAGGACGCCCGAGACATCGCGGCCCGGGTGGCCGACGCCCTGCCACGCCCGTCCCGGCCGCCGGGCTGACTCCAGCCTGGGCGGGTAAGGAACCTGGGCCCACCGGGTTGCATGCGGCAGAGGTACGAGAGGAGTTCCACCGTGTTCCTTCGCCAGTCCAAGGCTGAGCTGCCCACCCCCGACCAGGCCCTGCCGGGCCGCCCGATCCCCATGCCGGTCGCCGACCGGCACGAGGTGCTGGGGACCCCGCTGAAGGGCCCGTACCCGGAGGGACTCCAGGTCGCCGTCTTCGGTATGGGCTGCTTCTGGGGCGCCGAGCGGCTGTTCTGGACGCTGCCCGGGGTGTTCACCACCTCCGCCGGCTACGCGGGTGGCATCACCAGGCACCCGACCTACGAGGAGGCGTGTTCCGGCCGGACCGGGCACGCCGAGGTCGTCCAGGTGGTCTACGACCCGAGCAAGATCGCGTATGAGGACCTGCTGAAGGTCTTCTGGGAGAACCACGACCCGACCCAGGGCATGCGCCAGGGCAACGACGTGGGCACCCAGTACCGGTCGGCGATCTACACGACCACCGACGAGCAGCGGGCCGTCGCGGAGTCGTCCCGGGACGCGTTCCAGCCGATCGTGAAGCGGGCCGGCAAGGGTGACATCACCACGGAGATCGCCCCGCTCGGCAGCTACTACTTCGCCGAGGACTACCACCAGCAGTACCTGGCGCCGACGAAGAACCCGAACGGGTACTGCAACCACGGCCCGAACGGGCTGAGCTGCCCGGTCGGTGTGGCCCGTACCGCCGGCTGACCGTCAGCAACCCGCACGACCACGATGCCCGGCCGCCGAGAGGCGGCCGGGCATTCCCGTCCGGCGTGTGATCGAAATCCGTTGCCGAGCCCGCCGGGGACTCGATAGCGTGGCGGTACACGTGAAAGGAGGTGGTCCAGACTTGTATAGCAATCGGACTCGTGAGGTGGCTGTCCGCTAGCCGCTGTCCTCGACAGTGATCGGTCCGCCGCGAGGCGGGCACCAGTACCAACGTCGAGACCGTGTGGCAGCGGTGCGGCGAATCCATGACAGCCACCCGACCCCCGGGGTGCCGGCCCAGTCCAGCCGGCCCGCGCGAAAGCGCGGAACACCCCGGGGGTCGCTTCATCTGCCGGCAGCGGTCGGGCCGGTCAGCTCAGCCGGAGGACCCGCGATGTCCATGCGCGAGCTGGTGGTCCTGGGGACGGCCAGTCAGGCGCCGACCCGCCAGCGCAACCACAACGGGTACGTGCTGCGCTGGGACGACGAGGTGATCCTCTTCGACCCGGGCGAGGGCAGCCAGCGGCAACTGCTGCACACCACGGTCACCGCCACCGACCTGACCCGGATCTGCGTCACCCACTTCCACGGCGACCACTGCCTCGGCCTGCCCGGCACCATCCAGCGGCTCTCACTGGACCGGGTGGCGCACCCGGTCGCCGTGCACTTCCCGGCCGGCGGCGCCGAATACTTCGCCCGGCTGCGGCACGCCACCTCCTTCTACGAGACCGCCGAGCTGCGGGTCGAGCCGATCGAGGCCGACGGGCAGCGGATCACCCTGGGATGCGGCACGCTGGAGGCCCGCCGGCTGCGGCACCCCATCGAGACGTACGGCTACCGGCTGGTCGAGCCGGACGGCTACCGGATGCTGCCGGAGAAGCTGGCCGCGTACGGCATCGCCGGGCCGGCCATCGGCGAGCTGATCCGCGTCGGCCACCTCGACCTGGACGGGCGTCGCGTCAGCCGGGACGAGGTGAGCGTGCCCCGACCGGGGCAGCGGTTCGCCTTCGTGATGGACACCGGCCTCTGCGACGGGGTCTACGCCCTCGCCGAACACGCCGACCTGCTGGTCATCGAGTCGACCTTTCTGGAGTCGGAGGCCGCGCTCGCCGCCGAGGTCGGCCATCTGACCGCGGCGCAGGCCGCCCGGGTGGCGACCGAGTCGGGGGTACGGCGGCTGCTGCTCACCCACTTCTCCCAGCGTTACCCGGACCCGCGCCGGTTCCACGACGAGGCGCGCGAGCACTTCGACGGCGACCTGATCATCGCCGAGGATCTGACCACGGTGCAGCTCCCACCACGCCGGGTAGCCTCGGCCGGGTGACCGTCACGCTCCGCCCCGCCACCGGTGACGACCTCATGGGGGTGGGTGCCCTGCACCAGCGCTCGCGGGTCGCCGCGTACTCCTCCTTCCTGCCCGCCGAGGCGCTGGCCGACCCGACGCCGGAGGCGATGGGCCGGTACTGGACCGAGCGGTGGAGCTGGGAGCGGGACACCCACCAGCTGACCGTGGCGGA
The DNA here is from genome assembly GCF_053599835.1 of Micromonospora sp. NPDC005163. Classification (NCBI taxonomy): domain Bacteria; kingdom Bacillati; phylum Actinomycetota; class Actinomycetes; order Micromonosporales; family Micromonosporaceae; genus Micromonospora; species Micromonospora sp. NPDC005163. The sequence goes on along the minus strand of NZ_JBSFYP010000001.1, from coordinate 196,322 downwards.
ACGCGCCGGGACGCTGGTCGGGTTCAGCTACCTGGGCCCGGACGACGAGGACGACCCGGCGACCGGGCTGCTCAACGCGATCCACCTGGACCCGGCCGAGCAGGGGCGGGGCACCGGCCGCGCGCTGATGGTGGACGCGCTGGACGCCATGCGGGCCGGGGGCTGGCGGCGAGCGGTGCTCTGGGTGCTCCGGGACAACGCCCACGCCCGCGCCTTCTACGAACGCGGCGGCTGGACCCCCACCGGCGCCGAACGCGAGGAGTACATCGGCTCCGCCCCCACCCCGCAACTCCGCTACACCCGCCCGCTGACGGTGTAAGGAAGGGCACCTTATTAACGCCTCCGGTTGTACAGGGGCCCCTTATTAACACGGCGCAGGTCGATGTTCGCTGTCGGCGGATCAGGGCATGCCGGCGCCACGGGCGGCGTTGCCGGGTGCATGGACACCGGTCACACCAGGTCCGGCCCGGCCGAGGAGGCCGCGCTGGACGCGTACTCCCAGGTGGTCACGACCGTGGCGGCCCGGGTGCTGCCCAGTGTGGCCGCGCTGTCGGTGCGGACCGCACGCGGCGCCGGCTCCGCGGTCACCGTGGGCACCGACGGTCTGCTGCTGACCAGCGCACACGTCGTGCAGGGTGCCGCGGACGGCTCGGCGGCGTTCGGCGACGGCACCGAGACGACGTTCCGGGTGGTCGGCGCCGACCCGCTCTCCGACCTCGCCGTGCTGCGAGTCGACGAGACCACCGTGCCACCGGTGGAGCTGGGCGACGCCGACGCACTGCGGATCGGCCAGCTGGTGGTGGCCGTTGGCAACCCGATGGGGCTGGCTGGTTCGGTGACCGCCGGGGTGGTCTCCGGGCTCGGCCGCTCGCTGCCCGCCCGGGACGGGCGGGTCACCCGGCTGATCGAGGACGTGATCCAGACCGACGCGGCGCTCAACCCCGGCAACTCCGGCGGCGCGCTGGCCGACTCCGCCGGGCGGGTGATCGGCGTGAACACCGCCGTCGCCGGCTACGGACTGGGACTGGCGGTGCCGATCAACGCCACCACCCGGCAGATCATCGCCGAGTTGACCACCGCCGGCCGGGTCCGACGGGCCTGGCTCGGCGTGGCGGGCGTACCCGTTCCGCTGCCGCCAGAGGTGACCGCACGTACCGGCCAGCGACGCGGGCTGCGCGTGGTGGAGGTGGTGCCAGGCAGCCCGGCCGGCGTGGCCGGTCTCTACCTGGGCGACATCATTCTCAGCGCGGGCGGGCGACCCGTGGCCGACGGCCAGGGGTTGCAGCGGTTGATGCTCGGCCCGGCCATCGGCGTCCGGCTGCCGGTGACCGTGTTGCGCAAGGGCGCGTTCGTCGACGTCGTCGCGGTCCCTACCGAGCTGCGTGCCTGACGCTCCGGCCGCCGGGCGCCCGGCGGCCGGAGCGTTAACAAGGGGCCCCTGCTCTACACGAGGCGTTAATAAGGTGCCCTTCCTTATCGCTCAGTGGGCGCCCAGGTGGGCCAGGAGGTCCTGGCGGGTGAGGACGCCCTTGGGCTTGCCGTCGACGAGGACCAGGGCGGCGTCGGACTTCTCCAGCAGGCCGACGGCCTCGCTGACCGGCTGGCCACCACCGATCATCGGCAGCGGGTCGCCCATGTGTCGCTCGATGGTGTCGTGCAGGTGCGCCTGACCGGTGAAGAGCGCGTCGAGCAGGTCCCGCTCGGCGATGGAGCCGGCGACCTCGCCGGTCACCACCGGCGGCTCGGCCTTGAGCACCGGCAGCTGCGAGACGCCGTACTCGCGCATGTAGTCGATCGCGTCGCGGACCGTCTCGGTCGGGTGCACGTGCACCAGCTCGGGCAGCCCGCCCGGCTTGCTGGCCAGCGCGTCGGCCACCGTCGGCTCGGTGCCGGAGTTGTCGAGGAAGCCGTACCGGGCCATCCACGAGTCGTTGAAGATCTTGGACAGGTAGCCCCGGCCGCCGTCCGGCAGCAGCACGACCACCACGTCGTCCGGGCCGGCCCGACGAGCCACCTCCAGCGCGGCGACCACAGCCATCCCGCAGGAGCCGCCGACCAGCAGCCCCTCCTCGCGTGCCAGCCGCCTGGTCATCTCGAAGGACGCCTTGTCGGAGACCTCGACGATCTCGTCGGCGACACCCCGGTCGTACGTCTCCGGCCAGAAGTCCTCGCCGACGCCCTCCACGAGGTACGGCCGGCCGGTGCCGCCGGAGTAGACCGAGCCCTCCGGGTCGGCTCCGATGATCCGCACCCGGCCCTCGGAGGCCTCCTTGAGGTAGCGGCCGATGCCGGAGATGGTGCCGCCGGTGCCGACGCCCGCCACGAAGTGGGTGAGCCCGCCCTCGGTCTGCTTCCACAGCTCCGGGCCGGTCGTCTCGTAGTGCGAGCGCGGGTTGGCCGGGTTGCTGTACTGGTTCGGCTTCCAGGCGCCGGGGATCTCCCGGGTCAGCCGGTCGGAGACGTTGTAGTACGAGCGCGGGTCCTCCGGGGCGACGGCGGTCGGGCAGACGACCACCTCGGCGCCGTACGCCCGCAGCACGTCCTGCTTGTCCTGGCTGACCTTGTCGGGGCAGACGAAGACGCAGCGGTAGCCCTTGAGCTGGGCCACCAGGGCCAGCCCGACACCGGTGTTGCCGCTGGTCGGCTCGACGATGGTGCCGCCGGGCTTGAGAAGGCCGGCCGCCTCGGCGTCCTCCACCATCCGCAGCGCGATCCGGTCCTTCACCGAACCGCCCGGGTTGACGTACTCGACCTTGGCGAGCACGGTGGCCTGGATGCCCTCGGTGACGTTACGCAGACGTACCAGCGGGGTGTTGCCGATCATGTCGACGACGTTGTCGTAGTACTGCACGGTGTGCCCTCCGTTGCGGCGCCGGCGATGGCGGCCGGGCAGACGTTTCCTCGCCGCCCAGGGTACGTGCCGTCAGGGCACCAGCCCCCCGGGGATGACCGAGCTGCGCCGGGCCTCCCACTCCAGGAAACGGTCCGTCTCGGCGAGCACGCTCCCGGCCAGCCAGGTGATCATGACCGCGTCGTCGGCCAGCCCGAAGATCGCCAGTGGGATCTCGGGGAGCAGGTCGATCGGCGAGACGATGTACGCCGTCGCCGCGGTCATCAGGGCCAGCCGGAGGCCGCCGTCGTACTGCCCACGGGCGGTGGCCCGGATCATCCGGGGCAACGCCGCCAACCGGGCGCCCAGCGACGGCCCGCCGCGTGCCCCGGCCGCCAACGCCCGGGCCAGGGCCGCGAACGCCGCGCTGCGCTTCAGTGTCTTCCCCATCGTCGCGCTCCTCTCCGCCGGATCAGCGTGACGGGTCGGCGCAAGTCGGCCGGCCTCCCCCGGACAGGTACCCCGTCGCGTCGGTTTCCAGGCACCCGCGAGCCGTCACGACGACAGCGGCGTGTCGGCCCGGCGAGATAATGTCGTGGAATGGGGGTGGCTGGTTCCGTCGTACCCGTTGATCCGCGCTGGCGGCAGGCCCGGCGGGTCGCCTGGCTGGCAGCCATCGGGACGGGCGCCATCGCGGCGGCCGCGATCGCGACCGGCGGGGTGCTGCTCGGCCAGGCCCGCCAGGCCCGGCGCACCATCCCGATGGCCGAGGCGCCGCCGCCGCGCTGCGACGGGCTCTACGGCGCCAAGTTCCCTGGCGCGGCGCTCACCATGGTCGTGCTCGGTGACTCGTCGGCGGCCGGCTACGGGGTCCACCGCCGCCGGGAGACGCCGGGCGCGCTGCTCGCCACCGGTCTGTCCCGACGGCTGCACCGGCCGGTGCGGGTGCACCGCTTCGCGGTGGTCGGGGCCATCTCGGCAGTGCTCCGGCACCAGGTGGAGGCGGCGCTGGAGCGCGAGCCCGACATCGCGGTGATCCTGATCGGCGGCAACGACATCACCAACCGCACCCCGCGCGGGCTGGCCGTGCGCTACCTGGTCGAGGCGGTCCGCACGCTGCGCGACGCCGGTTGCGAGGTGGTCGTCGGCACTTGCCCCGACCTGGGCGCGATCCGTCCGATCCAGCCACCGCTGCGCTGGCTGGCGCACCGGTGGAGCCGACAGCTCGCCGCCGCCCAGACGGTGGCCGTGGTCGAGGCTGGCGGCTGGACGGTCTCCCTCGGTGACCTGCTCGGCCCCCGCTTCGCCGCCGAGCCGCACCGGATGTTCGCCTGGGACCGGTTCCATCCCTCCGCCGAGGGGTACGCGGTGGCTGCCGCCGCGCTGCTGCCGACGATGCTCTCCGCGCTCGGCACGGGGCAGGAACGACGGGTCACACCGACACCGGGCGAGGGCGTACGGTCGCTGCCGGAGGCCGCGCAGGAGGCGGCCCGGCACGCCGGCACGGAGGTCAGCGGCACCCAGGTCCGGGGCCACGACCACGGGCCGGCCGGCCGGTGGGCGCAGCTGCGCCGCCGGGCGTTCTTCGGTGTCGGTGCGGTGCCGCAACGCGGGTCCGCCCCGGACACCTCGACAGTGGAGGGACTGGCATGAACGAGCGCAGCGAGCGGGACGTGACCGCCGGTTTCCCGGTCCGACTGGGTCGGGCGGCGGCGCTCTCGCTGCTCGCCGGCACCGTGGGCGGCGCTGCCGTCCTGGCCGGCGAGGCGTTCGTCGCCCGGCACCGGCGCTACGCCCAGCCGGAGCTGGGGCTGGCGCTGCGGGCCACGATCGGTCGGGCTGACGCTCCACCGCTGCGGCTGGTGCTGCTCGGCGACTCGTCGGCGTTGGGCGTGGGCGTCGACCGGCTCGAGGACACCATCGGCGGGCAGTTGGCCAACCTGCTCGCCGAGGGCCCCGCCGGGCGGCGGGTGCACCTGTCCAGCGTCGGCGTCTCCGGGTCCCGCTCGACGGACCTGACCACCCAGGTGGCGCGGGCCCTGCTCGGCGAGCGGCCCGACGTGGCGCTGGTCCTGATCGGGGCGAACGACGCCACCGGGCTGCGTCGGCCCGCCGACGCGTCGGCGTATCTCGGTGCGGCGGTGCACCGACTGCGCGAGGCGCGGGTCGAGGTGGTGGTGGGCACCTGCCCCGACCTCGGCGCCGTACGGGCCATCGCGCCCCCGTTGCGCCAGCTGGTCGGCTGGTCCGGGCGCCGCGTGGCCCGCGCCCAGACGACGGCCGTGCTCGATGCCGGCGGCGCGGTGGTCGATCTGGCCACCGAGACCGGGCCGGTGTTCCGGGCCGACGCGGGGACGCTCTGCCACGACGGCTTCCATCCCTCCGCCGACGGCTACCGGGTGTGGGCGCACGCCCTGCTCCCCGCCGTCGCGGCCGCCGCGGCGGTCGCCTCCCGACGCTAGATCGACGCGGCTCGGGGTGACATTTCCCGCCGGGCCGGCTCCTTCCGCGCCAAGTTACCGGCGGGTTAACGTGGGTCCATGCCGATTGAGTCGTCCCGCGACGCCGTCATCGTCGCCACCGCCCGCTCCCCCATCGGCCGGGCGCACAAGGGATCCCTGCGCGACGTCCGCTCCGACGACCTCGCCGCGACCATCGTCCAGGCGGCCCTGGACAAGATCCCCCAGCTCGACCCGACCACGATCGACGATCTCTACCTCGGGTGCGGCCTGCCCGGCGGCGAGCAGGGCTTCAACATGGCCCGCGTGGTGGCCACCCTGCTCGGGCTGGACACCGTGCCCGGCGCCACGCTGACCCGATACTGCGCCTCCTCCTTGCAGACCACCCGGATGGCCATGCACGCGATCCGGGCCGGCGAGGGCGACGTGTTCGTCTCCGCCGGCGTGGAGATGGTCTCCCGGTACGCCCGGGGCAGCTCCGACGGGCTGCCCCCCGAGGCGCAGGCGCTGGTCGGCGGCGGCTGGGAAAACCCGCGCTTCGCGGCGGCCGGCGAACGCTCGAAGCGTCGCGCGCAGGGCGGCGCCGAGGTGTGGGCCGACCCGCGCGAGTCCGGCGAGCTGCCGGACATCTACCTGACCATGGGGCAGACCGCGGAGAACCTGGCCCAGGTGTACGACGTCAGCCGCGCCGACATGGACGCGTTCGGCGTCCGCAGTCAGAACCTCGCCGAGAAGGCCATCGCCGACGGTTTCTGGGCCCGGGAGATCACGCCGGTCACCACGCCGGACGGCACGGTGGTGAGCACCGACGACGGCCCCCGGGCGGGGGTCAACCTGGAGGGCGTGGCCGGCCTGAAGCCGGTGTTCCGTCCGGACGGCCGGATCACCGCCGGCAACTGCTGCCCGCTCAACGACGGCGCCGCCGCCGTGGTGGTGATGAGCGCGCAGCGGGCCGAGGAGCTCGGGCTGACCCCGCTGGCCCGGATCGTCTCCACCGGCGTGACCGCGTTGTCGCCGGAGATCATGGGCCTCGGTCCGGTCGAGGCGTCCCGGCAGGCGTTGCGCCGGGCCGGCATGACCATCGACGACGTCGACCTGGTCGAGATCAACGAGGCGTTCGCGGCGCAGGTCATCCCCTCCTACCGGGAGCTGGGCATCCCGGAGGAGAAGCTGAACGTGATGGGCGGCGCGATCGCCGTCGGCCACCCGTTCGGCATGACCGGCGCCCGGATCACCGGCACCCTGCTCAACGCACTCGAGTGCCACGACAAGACCATCGGCCTGGAGACGATGTGCGTCGGCGGCGGTCAGGGCATGGCCATGGTGCTGGAACGGCTCAGCTGAGCCGACCGTCGCTCAGAGCGCGCTGCGGGTCGCCGTCACCTCGGCGGCGGCCCGCGCCAGCACCTCCGCACCCGGCCCGGCGGCGACCAGGTCCGCCACCACCACCCGCACCTGGTCGGGCAGGGCCAGGTCGTTGTCCAGCCGGGGCACCACCCGGCGGGGTTCGCCCTCGGCGTCGGCGGCCAGGTTGGCGATCTCCTGCACGAGCCGGTGCACCAGGTCGGCGCGGGACATGTTGCCGGTGGTCGCGACCGCCGCCCAGCGGGGCTGCTCCCAGTGCCCGACCTGACGGACCAGCAGCCGTACGGCCTGGTCCAACTCCGCTGTGCTCATCGCCGCCGAGTCTACGGCCGACGCCGGGCGAGTCACGTCGGCCGGTCAGCGGCGCAGGTAGCTGAGCAGCCGCAGCAGCTGCCAGTAGAGAAAGACCAGCCCGGTGAGCAGGCCGAACGCGCTCAACCACGCGTACCGGCGGGGTCGGCCGTCGCGCACCGAACGCTCGACGAGGTCGAAGTCGAGGATGAAGCTGAGCGCGCCGGCGATGATCGCCACGACCGAGAAGGCGTACGGCAGCCAGCCCACCTCTCCGCTGACGCTGTAAACCGCCAGCCCCGGCCGCCCGGAGATCAGGTACGACACCAGGTTGACCACGCTGAGCACGGCGATGCCGAGCAGCGTGCCGATCACCACGCGGGCCAGCCGGGGCGTCGCCCGGATGATCCGGGCCCGGTAGAGCGCCGCCATGCCGAGGAAGACGCCGAAGGTGCCGGCCACCGCCTGCACCACGATGCCCGGATAGACCAGCTCGAAGGCACGGCTGGCCACCCCCAGCAGCAGCCCCTGGAGCAGGGCGTAGCCGACGATCGGCACCGGGTTGGTGATCCCGCGCAGCGAGATGACCAGGACCAGCGCGATCGACGCGAGAGCGCTGCCGGCCAGCGCGGCGGGCACCCAGACCGCCTCCGGCACCACCGCCCAGGAGACCGCCGCCGCCACGCCGGTGAGCAGCAGCAACCCGACGGTGCGGACCACCACGTCGTCGACGGTCATCGGCTCGACGTCACGGGCACCGAGCACCCGGGCTTCCAACCGGCCGGTCTCGTCCAGCCGGTTGAGCACCGGGTTGTTGCTGCGCACCGCCGCCTCCTTCGCCCGCGTACCCCTCGCAGTCACTCTGCCCCGGGCGGACCGGCGGCGGCGGGCAAACGGCACGGCCGGCGCAGACGACGGCGCCCGCCCCCAGGAGCGGGGGCGGGCGCCGGTCGGCAGCGCGGACGACGTCAGTCGTCGCCCTGGAAGTAGCTCAGCAGTCGCAGGATCTCGATGTAGAGCCAGACCAGGCTGACCAGGATGCCGAAGGCGGCCGTCCAGGAGTAGCGCTGCGGCAGGCCCATCCGGACGCCGTCCTCGATCTCCTTGAAGCTGAGCACGAAGCTCAGCGAGGCGACCACGATGCACACCAGGCTGAAGCCGATCGCCAGCGGGCTGCCGTCGCGCAGGCCGGTGTTGACGCCGAACAGCGCCAGCACCAGGTTGATCAGCATGACCGCGAAGAGGCCGGTCATCACCGCGATCATGCCCTTGACGAAGGCCGGGGTGGCCCGGATGACCTTCGCCCGGTAGAGCATCGCCATCAGGAAGAAGATGCCGAAGCTGGCCGCGGCGGCCTGGAGCACGATGCCGTCGTACGCCGTCTCGAACGCCTTGCTGACCATGCCGACGAAGACGCCCTCGACGACCGCGTACGTGATGACCAGCGCCGGGTTGGCCATCCGGGAGAACGAGATGATCAGGCCGAGCACCAGGCCGACGACCGCCGCGCCGATCCAGGCGGCACCGACCAGCGCGTCGGGCACGAGCACCCAGGCGGCCGCGGCGGTGATGCCGAGGATGCCGAGCAGGGCGACGGTCTTGACCACCACGTCGTCGACGGTCATGGGCGCCACGGTTGGCGGCGCGACCGGGTAACCGGCCTGGGACGGGTACTGCTGCGGAATGCCGGGCTGTCCGTACGGCCCGGTCGGGGCGTACCCGGCGGAGCGCTCCCGCTCGGCCGCCTGGCCGAGCCGGGCGAGCACCGGGTTCGAGGTCTTCACTGTCTGGCCTCCCTCAGGGGGTCGTTTGCACGTGAACGTGCCCTCCAAGAGTAAACGGCCCGACCAACTCATGGTGATCACGAATGAGAATGCGTTCAGCCCGCTGGTGCCCGGGGCGGGGGTCGAACCCGCACGCCTTGCGGCAGCCGCTTTTAAGGCGGCCGTGTCTGCCGTTCCACCACCCGGGCGGGTGGCACCGGCGCGCCGACACGCACGGTGCAGTGTCACCGTAGCCGGTTCGCGGCGACCCGGCGTACCCCACCAGCCTGGCCGCATTAGGGTCGATGCCGTGAGCAGCGCAGCCCCCACGGCCCCCGACGCCGCCCCTGAGCAGGCCTTCCGCCTCGCCGATCAGGTCAACCGCCAAGCCTGGGCCGTCCGGCTGCTGGCCGCCGTCCGCCGGCACCGGGGGGACCTGCTCGTCGCGCTGATCTGCACGGTGGTGGCCGGCTGGCTCACCCACGGACTGTGGCCCGACCCGGCCGGCCGGACGCTGGCGCTGAACCCCGAGGACCAGACCCTCTACGAGTGGTTCCTCGCGGTCGACGCGCGCGCGCTGCTCGGTGACTTCAGTCTGCTCACCGACCGGCTCAACGCCCCCGACGGGGTCAACCTGATGACCAACACCACGGTCATCGCGCTCGGCATCGTCTGCGCGCCGATCACCCTGCTGCTCGGCGCGCCGGTCACCTTCGCGCTGCTCGCCGCGGCCAACCTGGCCGGCACCGCCGTCGCCTGGTACCTGCTGTTCCACCGGGCGATGCGCGCCCGGCGGCTCGCCGCCGCCCTCGGCGGAGGGCTGTGCGGGTTCGGCCCCGGCATGATCTCGCAGACCAACAGCCACCTGCACATGACCGCCCAGTGGCTGGTGCCGGTGATCATCTGGCTGGTGGTCCGGCTGCTGCGGGCGTCCGACCCGGGGCCCACGCCGCCCACCGGGTCCCGCCGCCTGGTCGCCGGGCCGGACCGGCGGCGCATGCTCAGCTCCGCGGCCGGGCTGGCCGCGGCGGTCACCGCGCAGGTCTTCATCGGCGAGGAGGTGCTCTTCCTCGCCGCCGTCACACTGCTGGTGATGGCGGTCAGCTACGCCGTGGCGGACCGGGACCTGGCCCGTCGGGCGCTGCCCAACTTCGCCGGCGGGCTGGCCGTCGCCGCCGGGCTGGCCCTGCTGGTGCTCGGATATCCGCTGTGGTTCCAGTTCGCCGGGCCGCAGGGGGTCGCCGACGGAATGTTCAGTCCGGCCTACTTCTCCGCCGACCTGAGCAGTTGGTGGACCGTCTCCCCACTGTCGGTGGCCGGCAGCGCCGAGTCCGCCCGGCTGACCACCGGCCCGGCCGAGTACAACACCTTCCTCGGCTGGCCGCTGCTGCTGGTCACCGCGGCCAGCGCGATCTGGATCTGGGCGGGGCGGCGGCGACTGGTGCTCGCCTGCGTGGTCGCGGCGCTGGTGATGGGTGCGCTCTCGCTCGGCCCGGAAGTGGTGCTCGGCGGCACCAGGACGGCACTGCCCGGCCCGTACGCCCTGCTGGCCGGGCTGCCGGTGGTGGACGGCGCGCTGCCGATGCGGTTCGGCCTGGCGCTGCTCCCGATCATCGCGACGCTGCTGGTGCTGGCGCTCGACAAGGCCCTCCGGAGCACCGGTCGGGCGCGGCGGCTGGTGCCGCTGGCCGTCGTCGCGGCGCTGCTGCCGATCTTCCCGGCCCCGCTGCCGACGGCCGAGCGGCCCGCCGTGCCGGAGTTCGTCACCGGCGGGCACTGGCGGCAGTGCGTCCAGCCCGGCGGGGTGCTGGTCCCGGTGCCGCTGCCCACGCCCAAGGAACCGTGGCCGATGCGTTGGGCAGCCGCCGCCGACGCGGGCTTCGGCCTGCCCGAGGGATTCTTCATCGGCCCGTACGGTCGGGGCGGCACCGCGGCGATGGGCACCTTCAAGCAGCCCACCTCGGCCCTGCTGGCGGACGTCGCGCGGCGCGGCGACCAGCCGGCCATCGGCGACGAGCAGCGCCGGCAGGCCGCCCGGGACGCCGACTTCTGGGGTGCGTCCTGTGTGGCGCTGGCGGACGACGCCCCACACGCGGACAGCCTGCGCGCGACCCTGGAGCAGCTCTACGGCCCAGCCACCCGGATCGCCGACGCCTGGACCTGGCGGGTCTGACCGCGTACGACAAGGGGCCCCGCCAACACGGCAGGGCCCCTTGTCGTCGATCGGGTCAGACGCGGGGGACGCCGACCGGCTGGGACGCCTCGACGAACTCCTCGCGCGGGTCGTGCAGCTGGCCCAGGGCGACCACCTCACGCTTGAGGAAGAACGCCAGCGACCAGTCCACCACCACCCGGACCTTGCGGTTGAACGACGGGATCCGGCTCATGTGGTACGTCCGGTGCATGAACCAGGCCGGCCAGCCGGTCATCTTCACGCCGTACACCTGGGCGACGCCCTTGTGCAGCCCGAGGCTGGCCACGCTGCCGACGTGCTTGTGCTTGTAGTTGACCGGCTCGCGGCCCCGGATCACCGCCACGATGTTGTCGGCCATCCGGGCGGCCTCACGCACCGCATGCTGGGCGCTCGGCGAGCAGAAGTTGCCCGGCTCCTTGGTCAGGTCGGGCACCGCGGCGCAGTCGCCGGCGCTCCACGCGCCCTCGACAACCCGGTCACCGTCGACCACCTGAAGGGTGGGCAGGCAGGTGACCCGCCGCCGGTCGTCGCGCGGGAAGTCGGTGGCGTCCAGCATCGGCGACGGCTTCACGCCGGCCGTCCAGACAATCGTGTCGGAGCGGAAGCTGTCGCCGTCGGAGAGCTTGACCACCCCGTCGACGCAGGACTCCAGCCGGGTGTCCAGCCGGATGTCCATGTTCCGCTTGAGAAGCTGCTGCACCGTGTAGGCGCCCATGTCCCGGTCCACCTCGGGCAGCACCCGCTGGGTGGCCTCGACGAGCACCCAGCGCATCTCCTCGGGCTTCAGCTCCGGGTAGTAGCGCAGGGCGTCGCGGGCCATGTCCTCCATCTCGGCGAGCGCCTCGATGCCGGCGTAGCCACCACCGACGAAGGTGAAGGTCAGCGCCGACCGGCGGACGTCCGGATCCGGGGTGACGGCCGCCACGTCCAGCCGGTCCAGCACGTGGTTGCGAAGGTAGATCGCCTCGCCGATGGTCTTGAACCCGATGCCATGCTCGTGCAGGCCGGGGATCGGCAGCGTCCGGGACACCGAGCCCGGGGCCACGACCACGTGGTCGTACGGGATCTCCCGGGCCGGGCCGACGATCGGCTGCACGGTCGCCACCTTGCGATCGTGTTCGACACGGGTGACCGTGCCCGCCACCACCGTGCACCGCTGCAACTCCCGCCGCAGCGGCACCACGGAGTGCCGGGGGGAGATGTTGCCGGCCGCGGCCTCGGGCAGGAACGGCTGGTACGTCATGTGCGGCTGGGGGTCCACCACGATGACCTCAGCCTCACGGGAGCTGAGCTTCTTCGACAGGCGCAGGGCGGCATAGAGACCGACGTGCCCGGCACCCACCACAAGGATCCGCTTCGGATTCACGTCATCTATCTTTCCCCGGTCGGCTCAGGTAATCCCGCTCGCGCCCCCCATCTGTGACGGAGCACAACCCCTGTGACCTGGATAACCCTGGTCGACACACAATCTACCCGCGTCGCAGGAGCCAGCCCAGCAATGCTGCTATCCCCACCGCCACGAGTAACCCGAGCACGGTGACCCACTGGTGGCCGCTCTCCCCACCCAGGCCCGCGACCTGCAACAGCAGCACCCCCAGCACGGCGGTACCCAGCAGCACCGCGGCCGCCCGCAGCAGCCAGCGCGTGATCAGCTCCGGGTCCACCACCGCGTCGTAGGGCAGCAGCGCGGCCAACGCGCAGAGGGTGTGCCCCAGGTAGAGCAGCGCGGCGAGAGCGAGCAGCCGCCAGAGCGCCACCGGCCGGCCGTAACCGTCGGTGGCGAGTAGCCAGCCGCCGACCATCACCAGCGCCGCGAAGGTCGGCCAGACCCGACGCGGACCCACCGCGGGCAGCAGCGCGGCCACCGCCAGGAAGCCGAGCGGCCGGCCGGACAGCACCTCGGCGGGGAACGCCAGCGCAAACCCGGCCAGCACGGTGACGAAGATCCCGGCCCGAACCATGAGCGGGGCGGCGCTGATCCGGGCGAAGGCGTCCTGGGCCGCCCTGACCCGCCCGGTGACGGCGTCGATCATCTGTGCCCACCCCCGCTCACCGGGCACCGACCCTCGGGGCCATCGCCAGCCGCGCCACGTCCCGCAGCACCTGGTCGAGGCTGCCGGCGCCCGCCCAGCGCACCACGGGCACGCCGTGCTCCCGGAGCTGCCCGATCATGATTTCCCGGTCCAGCCGCCACAGCCGGTACGCCACCTCGGCCCAGCCCCGGTCCTTCGGCGGCGTCAGGTCGGTCGGCAGCGTGTCGACCGCCACCACGAACCGCCCGGCGCGGGCCAGCCGGGCCAGCATCTGCGCCGACCGCTCGTCCAGCAGCGGAGTGAGCACCACCACCAGCGCGTCCGAGGAGAGCAGCTGCGGGCCGAACACCTGGTCGTACGGCTCGTGCTGGGAGGCCTGGGCGCGTACGTCGAGCAGCCACTCCAGCACGGTCAGGTACTGCCGGCGACCGGCGGCCGGGCGCAGCCGCCGCGCGGCGGGCCCGTACTCCAGCAGCGAGACCCGGTCGCCCCGGTGCAGGTAGTGCTCGGCGATCGCGGCGGTGGCCCGCACCGTGGTGTCCAGCACCGAGGCGGCGCCGCCCACCCCGCCCGAGCGGCCTGCCTCGGCGAGCACGTCGAGCAGCACCACCACCTCGGCGTCCCGGTCGGAGAGGGTGGACGCCACGTGCAGTTGCCGGGCGCGCAGCGAAACCCGCCAGTCGATGCGGCGCAGCCGGTCGCCGGGCGCGAAGATCCGTACGCCGGCCAGCTCGCCGCCCTCGCCGGGCCGGCGGGAGTGGTGCGCCCCGACCAGGCCGGCGGCTCGGGGCATCGCCTTCACCGCCTCGAACGGTTCGGTTCGCGGATAGACCCGGACCCGGACCGGCTCGGTGATCACCGCCCGGGAGACCAGCAGGCCACCCGCCGTGGCGACCCGCGCGCCGGCCGGACCGACCGGGTGCCGACCCCAGCGCAGGGCCCTGCCGGCCAGGCCGAGGTCCACCGCCGTCGCCCTGGGCACCGACGTCACGAACGGCCGATCGGCCACCGAGCGCCCCGCGCCACCGGCCGGTGCGGCAGCACCGTTGTGCGTCGCATCGTCGTGCGACCCGTCGAGGGCGAAGCCGGCCCGCTCGATCCGCAGCCACGGCGAGACCCGGGACCGCACCACCACGAGGTCGTAGTCAACCGTGTCCGGGTTGCCGACGCTCACCGCCGCCGTCACCGCGCCGCCCTCGACCATCGGCCCGTCGTCACCCGGGGTGATCCACACCTGCGGTAGCGCGGAGGGTCGGCGGCGCAGCGCGTACGCGGTGCCGAGCGCGAACGGGGCGGCCAGCACGATCAGGTCGACCCGCCCCAGCAGCACCCCCGCCACCAGCAACAGGCCGGCGAGCAGCGCCGCCCGGCCGAGTGCCCAGGTGGGCGCCCAGCCGGTGGCCGGTTCCGGCTCGGCGGATCTCGGCGCGGGCACGGTCGGTCCGGTCATCAGCGCCGGGGCCCGCCGGCGGCGTAGCTGGGCAGCGCGCCGCTGGCCGGCGCCGGAGTGCCCTCCAGCACCTCGCCGACCACGAACGCCGGGTCGACCCGCCGCAGCCACATCTCCGGGCGCAGGGTGATCCGGTGGGCCAGCGCGGGCGCCGCCACCTCCTTGACGTCCTCCGGCACGACGTAGTCCCGGCCGCCGAACACCGCACGGACCCGGGCCAGCAGCAGCAGCGCCAGCGAGCCCCGCGGCGACGCGCCGACCAGCACCGACGGGTGCTCCCGGGTGGCCGCGGTGAGCGCCACGATGTAGCGGCCCACGGAGTCCTCCACCACCACGTCCTCCAGGGCGGCCTGCATCGACCGCAGGGTGGCCGCGTCGACCACCGGCTTGATCTCCGCCTCCTCGCGGCGGCGGCCCATCCGGCGGCGCAGCACCTCCCACTCCTCGTCGTGCTCCGGGTAGCCGAAGGAGACCCGGAGCAGGAACCGGTCCAGCTGCGCCTCGGGCAGCGGATAGGTGCCCTCGTACTCGATCGGGTTGGCGGTGGCCAGCACGTGGAACGGCTCGTCCAGCTTGTAGGTCACGCCCTCCACCGAGACCTGCTTCTCCTGCATCGCCTCCAGCAGCGCGGACTGGGTCTTCGGGGGCGTCCGGTTGATCTCGTCGGCGAGGAGGAGGTTGGTGAAGACCGGGCCGGCCCGGAAGGTGAAGTCGCCGTTGCGCTGGTCGTAGAGGAACGAGCCGGTGACGTCGGCGGGGAGCAGGTCCGGGGTGAACTGGAGCCGGCGGAAGTCCAGCCCGAGCGCCTGGGCGAACGAGCGCGCGGTGAGCGTCTTGCCCAGACCCGGCAGATCCTCCAGCAGGACGTGCCCACCGGCCAGGATGCCGGCGAGGACCAGCTCCAACGCGTCCCGCTTGCCGACCACGACGGTGCCGACCGCGTCCAGCACCGCCCGGGCCAGACGGCCGACCTCGGCGGCGGGCATGCTCGGGTCCACGTCGTTCATCAGATCTGCTCCAGTTCGGCGACGATCACCGCGAGGTCGCGCGGCGACGGGGGGCGGCGGGGCGGGTTTTCCAGGAACGTCCACAGCCGGTCGCCCAGCAGGACACGGGCGCGGCCCGGGTCCGACTCACGGGTCACGCCGTGCTTCAGGCGCATCCGCTCGTCGGCGAGTTCACCGATCCGGGGCAGGACCACGCTGGTGAAGCGTTCGGGTCGCGTCGTGGACCAGTCGAGTGGCCATTCCCAGCGGTTGATCGCGGTGCGCAGCGCGTCCCGGGAGCCCCAGTTGTAGCTGCCGTCCTCCTCGCCCGTCGTCATCCGACCGCTCGGCGGCGGCGGGGGTGGCGGCGCGAGCAGGCCGGTCACCCGGCGGACCGCCAGCACGGCGAGCACCCCGGCGATCAGCACGGGCAGGGAGACCTGGAGGCCGATGGCGCGCAGCCCGGCGACGAGCACCGCGACCAGGGCGGCCGCGATCGCGAGCGAGCGCAGCACCAGGCGGGCCGGCCCGCCCCGCGACTGCGGGTCGGCCGGTGCCGGTTCCTCCTCGAAGGCGAGCAGGTCGTCGATGCTGGTGGTGCTCAAGCAGGCACCTCCTGGCTGGGGGCCACCGCGGCCAGTTCGTGGCGCAACCGGCGCAGCGCGGCTCGGGCCTGGTCGCGGGTGCGTTCGTCGACCGGGCGGGTGGCGTACCGGGCCTCCCGGTAGACGTGCGCGAACTCGGCCAGCACATCGGCGCTGACGATCGCCGGCACCCCGGCCGACGGGTCGCCGCGCAGCAGCCGGGTGACCAGGTCGGTGGGAGTGTCACCGGGCCGCCGGGGAACACCGGCGGTGGCGGCGGCCTCCTCCAGTCGTACCCAGCAGGCGATCACCGCGACCCGGGGATCGGTGTCCCGGTCGTCCAGCTCCACAAGGCCGGCGTCGAGCGCGGCGACCACCTCGCGGGCGGTGCCCTCGGCGGTACGCCGGCCCCGCTGCGCCGGCAGTGCCCGGGTGGTACGGCGCACCGCGCCGCGAACGAGGATCCAGGTGAGGTAACCCAACACGGCGGCGATGGCCAGCCCGAGCAGCACCATCGCCACGGTGGCGATCCACTGCGGGATGTGCGCCTGGGTGGCCTCGCCGGCGTCGCGCGGCTCCACCGGAATCGACGGCGATGGCTCCGCCGTCGGATACTCGGGGACCCAGGGGACGTTCTCCGCGGCCGGGGGGATCCGGCTGGCCCCGATCGACGAGTGCGCGGAGGCCAGCGCGGCCCCGGCGAGCAGAACGGCGACCGCACCCACCGGCCACCACCGGCGGAGCAGGCCGAACACCTGGCGCAGCACCCCGGGCTCCTCGGCGGGGTACGGCGTGGGCGGGCGCGTTCCGTCCGTCATGGCCACCGCCCCACGCACTCTCAGTCCACTCCGGCCAGCTGCCTGGCCCGGCCGAAGACGTCGTCCAGCATCCCTGGTGTCAGCCGCCCGGTGAAGGTGTTCTGCTGGCTGACGTGGTAACAGCCAAGCAATTCCGGTGCGGCCGTGCCGGACCAGTGTGCCCCATGGCCGAACCTCGGTCGCGGGCTGGGCGGGCGCTGCCCGTACACCTGGTGCAGCACCGGCCACCACGCCGCCCAGGCGAACGCGCCCAGCGCGACCACGACGCGCAGGGTGGGCCGGATGAGCGCGACCTCGCGGTGCAGCCAGGGCGCGCAGGTGTCCCGCTCATCCGGGGTGGGCTTGTTGTCCGGCGGCGCGCACCGGACGGCCGAGAAGATGCGGGTGTCGCGCAGAGCCAGCCCGTCGTCGGCGGCGACGCTGGTCGGCTGGTTGGCCAGCCCGGCCCGGTGCAGGGCGGCGAACAGCACGTCACCCGACCGGTCGCCGGTGAAGATCCGGCCGGTGCGGTTGCCACCGTGCGCGGCGGGCGCCAGGCCGAGGATGGCGATCCGCGCGTCGGCGGCGCCGAAGCCCGGGACCGGCCGTCCCCAGTACTCCTGGTCACGGAAGGCGGCCCGGCGTGTGCGGGCCACCTCCTCCCGCCAGCGGACGAGCCGCGGGCAGGCGAAACAGTCGCTGACCGCCGCGTCCAGATCGGCCAGGTCGGTCGCCCGCACGGCGCGGGCGACCACCTGATCGGGGGTACGCGACTCAGCCAAGCTTGGCCCGGAAGAGTTCCAGGGTGCGGGCCCAGGCGCTGGCGGCGGCGCGCTGGTCGAACGCCTCCGGCCGGTCGTCGTTGAAGAAGGCGTGCGAGGTGCCCGGGTAGTCGTAGAGGTGGCAGGTGCCGCCGGCCTCCTCGATGGCCCGGCGGGCGGTCTGCACGCCCTCGGCGGCCGACGTGCCGTCCTCTTCAGAGCAGTGGATGACGGCGGACTTGCCGGCGTAGTCGACCCAGTCGGGGCGCATCGACTCCCAGGGCAGCACGGGGTAGAAACCCACGCTGGCGACGATGCGCTCGGAGAGCGTCGCCGACCAGAGAGCCAGGCTGCCGCCGGCGCAGAAGCCCACCGCCCCTACCTTGCCGGTGACCTCCGGTCGGCCGGCGAGGTAGTCGGCCGCGCCGGCGATGTCCTTCGCCGCCTCGTCCATCCGCATGGCCATCAGCAGCCGCTGCGCCTCGTCCGGCTCACTGGTGGTCTCACCGTGGTAGAAGTCCGGGGCGAGGGCCACGAAGCCGGCCTCGGCGAACCGGTCCGCCACCGACCGGATGTGCGGGACCAGGCCCCACCACTCCTGGATGACGATGACGGCGGGGCTGGCGACGCCGCTGGCAGGTATCGCGAGATACCCCTCGCTCATGCCCCCGTTGCTGCGGTAGCTCACCATCTCGCCCATCGGCCCGTCCTCCTAGCGGTCAGTCATCGTTGGCTGGTCGCCCAGTGGTCCTACGTGCCGGTAGCCTGCCATGCCGCGCCGTCGCCGGGGAAGACACGGGAACAGTGGCATTCACCTCCCGTTCGCCGGGTCGTGACTCCGCGTACGCCGACGGCGGCGGGGACCGTTCCCCCACCGCCGTCGGTGCCGTTGCCCTGCTGCTGACGCTCCGGTCAGGCCTTCTTGGTCAGGCAGAGCAGGTAGCCCGTCTTGCCCGGCTCGATGCTGTAGAAGACGTACCCCTCCTCGCCCTCCTTGAGGTACTCGTCACACGCGGTGCCGGCCTTGGCCTGCGCCTCGGTCTGCCCATCAACGCGACCGACCACGTTGTACGCCGCGTCGGTGGAGGTGCACTCGACGACCTTGGCGCCGTCGACCTCCTCCTCCTCGGTGCCGGTGACCTCGGGCAGCTCGGCGATGCAGTCGCCGGCCTTGGCGTCGGCGGTCTCGTCCTTGTTCAGGAAGTTGCCGATGGCGCTGGCGACGCCGAACTTCAGGCCGGCGATGACGACGAACACGAGGATCGCGCCGATGATGCCGAGGGCCTTCTTTGCACCGGGCTTCTTCGCCTCCGGCTCGACCGGCGACGGCGTCTCGACGGCCGGCTGGGGCGGCGCGACGTCGGACGCGGGGGGCGGTGCAACCTGCTCTGACACGGGGGTTCCTTCCGAGGGGTTGATGAGCAGACGACACCGTAACGATCATTGATTTCCGGCGTCGTCCCGCTCGCCTCGTCCGTTCAGCTATTTCCCAGCTTCGTATGCATGATCCAATTCACATCGTCGTTCAGCCCGTCGCGGTGGGGATCGGTGTGCCGGTCGGCGTCGCGGTCGGACCCACCGTCGGCCCACCGGTGGCCGTCCCGGTCGGCTCGGGCGTCACGGTCGGGGCCGTCGTCGGCGGCGCGGGCGGGACCGTCGGCGCCGGCGCGCCCGGAGCCCGGGGGCCGAAGGGTGCCTGGTCCGGGCAGTACGGGTACGCCCGCAGCAGCGGCTTGCCATAGACGTCGGCGGGGTCCGCGCAGTCCGGGTAGCCGAGCCGGATCGGGTCACCGTTCTGGTCGAAGAGCCGGGCGTTCTCCACGAGCCGGCCCTCGCGGTCGTAGACGAAGACATCCCGGACCCGGCTGTACTGGCTGTCGACCGAGGTCTGGTCGTAGTAGTAGTCGCTGTAGCCGAGCCGGTCCTCGGCGTTCGCCAGCGTGGCGAGGGCGAAGAACACGAGCACCAGGCTGCCGGCGTGCAGTGCCCAACGCGGCCAGCGGGTCAACCGCTCGGAGCGGCGGCCGAGCCAGATCGAGGCGAGCACGAGACCGACCAGCATGATCAGGCCGCCGAGCAGCTCTCCACCGAACCGGGGCAGCAGCCCGAAGCCACCACCAGTGGTGATCATGGTGATCAGCATCGCCGCCAGGTAGCCGCGCAGCACCCACCAGCCGGGACGCAGCAACCGGAGGAAGTCGCTGGCCGTCTCGTACCCCAGCGGTGGGCCGAGCCGGGAGTCGATCGAGCGCAGTCGCCTGCGGGCCCGGACCACCGCGGTGGCGACCCGCTGGTCGAGGTTGCGCCCGCCGCCCGGTGCGCCGGCCGCGGCGCGCAGCTCGGCGGCGTACGTCTCGGGCTCCCCAAGCCGCTCGACGAGGGTGCCGCCGGCCTCGGCGGCCACCTCGGCGAGGTGATCGGCCAGATCCTCGGTCAGCTCGTCGCGCTGGGTGGGCGGCAGGTCGGCCAGCGCCGCTCGGACCCGCGCGACATAGTCCGTGATTTCCTGCCCCGTGACGGTCATGCCGCCATCCCCCGATCGTCGAGCAGACTGTCCATGGTGGTGGCGAACGAGCGCCAGAGCTTGCCGGAGCGGGTCAACTGGTCGCGCCCGGCCGCGTTGAGTGCGTAGTACTTGCGGTGCGGCCCGGATTCGCTCGGCACGACGTAGGTGGTGAGCAGGCCGGCGCCGAAGAGGCGGCGCAGCGTGCCGTAGACCGAGGCGTCGCCGACCTCCTCCAGCCCGGCCTCGCGGAGCCGGCGCAGGATGTCGTAGCCGTAGCCGTCCTCCTCTCGGAGCACGGCCAGGACGGCCAGATCGAGCACGCCCTTCAGTAACTGTGTGGTGTCCACGCACTGCACACTACTGTGCAATGCGAAATAGCGTCAACGATTCAGCCTCGTTCGCCCCATCAGCATTCGTTCTCTCCCCGATGCGCGAACTCCTCGAGGGAGAGAACTTCCTGCACCTCCTCGCCGCGGACGATGGCGGTGACCAGGACCGATCCGGACGCCAGTTCGGTCAGTTCGCCGAGGCGGAAGCTCACCCGGTGCGTAGTGAAGCTGCTGTCGTCAGCGACTCCGTACATGTCGAAGGCACCGTCCGGGTCAGCAATCGACTCCGGTGGGAAGCCATCCAGGGGCACGGTGGTGGGCGAAGTCGCGGCACGTGGCACGGTGAAGTTCCGCCCCGGCCACTTCGGCCACGGCGTCGCCCGACCCGACGGGGTCGCCCGACCCGACGGTTTTGGCGACGTCGACTCCCTGACGGAGAAGAGCACCACGACGTCGGGCGGCCGGTCCGAACACCAGGCCAGCGCCGCGAGCGGGCGGCCAGCGGCGTCAACGGTCAGGCCGGTGATGCCCTTCCTCTCCGGCGAGCAGGAGGTCAAACCGCCGAGTACGAATGCCGCCACGGCCAGCACAGCAGCCGCCCGGCGCGTCGTCCGCGCTTGAAGGCCCATCCTCCGACGGTCACAGCTCAGCGTCGACTCAGGGCCTCAGCGTCGTCACAGTTCGACGACGATCAGTGTGATGTCTTCACTGAAGACTCCAGGCGATGCCGTCGAGGATGTCGTGCTCCGAGGCGACCACCGACGGCATGCCGGCCCGCTCCATGATCACGCGGAGCACCAGCGCACCCGCGCCGATCACGTCGGCCCGGCCCGGATGCATCACCGGGATCGCCAGCCGCTGCTCGCGGGTTCGACCCAGCAGGTCGGCCGTCACCTCGGCCACCGCTTCGTAGGAGACCCGGGCGTGGTGGATCAGCTCCGGGTCGTACTCCCGCAGACCCTGGGCCACGGCGACCACGGTCGTGACCGACCCGGCGAGACCGACCAGCGTGGCCGCCTCCCGGCCGGGCACCGCCGCGAGCGCCCGGTCCACCGCCGCCACGATGTCGGCCTGCGCGGCGGCGACCTGCTCCGGCGTCGGCGGATCGCCCGGCAGATGCCGCTCGGTCATCCGGACACACCCGATGTCCACCGAGATCGCGGCCCGCACCCCGCCGGCCCGGTCACCGACCACGAACTCGGTGGAGCCGCCGCCGATGTCCACGACCAGGAACGGCTCCTTCGCGTCCGCGGGAAGCCCCCGCACCGCGCCGGTGAAGGACAGCCGCGCCTCCTCGTCACCGCTGACCACCTCGGGCGCGACCCCGAGGGTGCGCCGCACCATCTCGGTGAAGTCGTCGGCGTTGGCCGCGTCCCGGGAGGCCGAGGTGGCGCACATCCGCACCCGCTCCGCACCCAGCTTCTCGATGTCGGCGGCGTACGACGCCAGTGCCACCCTGGTCCGCTCGATCGCCTCCGGCGCCAACCGGCCGGTCCGGTCCACGCCCTGCCCCAGCCGGACGATCTCCATCCGTCGGGTCAGGTCGGTCAGCGGCGCCTGCGGCCCGGCCGATGGGTCGGGCAATCCGGCGACCAGCAGTCGGATCGAGTTGGTCCCGCAGTCGATGGCCGCCACACGCGTCGTCACGGCAGCAACCCTACGGCAGGCCAGGCGGTCGCCCGGCGGGTTGTCCGGCCGAAGGCCACACCGCGGAGAGGTCCGACACCGACGACTCCGAGCCGGCGACCAGCAGGTGCGCGCCGAGCGGTGTCAGGTGGTGCCGGACGGCCCCGCCGTCCCGCTCGCTGGCGATCAACCCGGCCGACCTCAGCGCGCTGGCGTGCTCCGACGTCGAGCTGAGACTGATCCCGACGGCCCGGGCCAGCACCGTCGTGGTCAGCCCGCCGTCGTCCGCGAGCCGGCGGAGCACCAGCGCCCGAGTGGTGCCGAGCAGCCGCCCGAGGGAGTCGACCCCCGCGGAAGCGGCCCGGCGCGGCATCGGCACCGGGTAGACGAGCAGGATCGGCCGACCCGGCTCGACCAGCACCCGGGGGCGGGGACCAGCCAACGGGGAGGGCAACAGGATGAGCCCGTGCCCGGTGCCGGTCAGCTCCCCGTGCCACCAGGTCCGCACCTCCAGCACCGGCTCCCGCCACCGGATCGCCGGGTGCAGACCGTCGAAGAGGCTGGCCAGGCCGTGCCGCGCCAACCGCTGGCTGGCGCAGATCACCTGCTGGCGGTGCGCCGCCAGCAGATCGGGCCAGTGCGGTGCCAGGACGGCCTCGAACCAGGTGCGCACGGCCCCGCCGAACAGGTCCAGCGTCTCCGGGTCGGCCGTCGCGAACCGTCGCCGCAGCGGGCTGGCGGCCACATCGGCGTACGCGGCGGCGACCTCGGCCCGGACCCGGCGCGCCGGAGTGGCCCGGATCGCCTCGAGACCGGCCGTCACCGACTCCAGGCCGTCGAAGGGTGTGACGAAATCCGGCAGGCTCCCCCGACCGGGCAGGAGGTGCCGCAGGGTCGCGGTGGCGGCCTGGGCGACGCCGGAGGCCTCGACAGCCCCTGCCTGCTCGGCCAGGGACGGCGCCATCACCGCGACCGTGGGATCACGCAGCCACTGACCGGCCAGCAGCGCGGTCCCGACCGGGTGCAGCCGGTCGGCGAGCCGCACCCGGCACAGATCCGCCGGCCCGAGCTGGAGGCGAAGCATGGGGACAGCCTGCCTGCCTTCGGCCAGGACCGAAAGGGTTGATCCGCACGCCGGCCGCCTCCAGTGTGGACGTCGGGATCGACGGGGGGTGGGCCGGCGTGCGTCGGACGATGGCAGTGTTGACGGGGCTCTGCCTCATCGTGGCCGTCGCGGCCTGCGAGCGGGGGCAGCCCTCGTCGACCCCGCCAGCCGCACCCTCCGCGTCACGCCCAGCGCCGGGCGATCACCGGCTCACCCTGAAGCACAACGGGCTGGACCGCGCCTACCTGCTGCACGCACCAGACGGGTACGACCCGAGCCGGTCGCCCGCACTGGTCATCGCGCTGCACTTCTATCCCGGAACCGGCCCCTCCATCCGGGAGCTGACCGGCCTGGACGCCAAGGCCGACAAGGACAACGTCCTGGTCGCCTACCCCGACGGGCAGGGTGGCGGCTTCAACGCGCTGGTCTGCTGCGGCAAGGCGGACGACGTCGGCTTCCTCAACGCCCTCACCGACCACCTGGTGCAGACCTGGCGGGTGGACCCGACCCGGGTCTTCCTCACCGGCATCTCGAACGGCGCCGACATGAGTTTCCGGACGGCGGTGGAGGGTGCGGGCCGGTTCGCCGCGATCGGGGTGGTCAGCGGCGGGTACAGCGGTCCCCTGACCACGGCCGACGACTACGTACCGAAGAGACCGGTTTCGGTGATCACCTTCATCGGCGCGCAGGACCGGTACGAATCGGTCTTCCAGGCGGGCATGCGGACCTGGCAGCAGCGACTCCGGTGCAAGCCCAGCCCGAAGGCGTCCGGAGTGCCGGGGGTGACCCGGACCGTGGCCGGCTGCGCGGACGGCAGCGAGGTCAGCGTCTACACGATCGCCAGCATGGGCCACAGCTGGCCGGGAGCGACAACCGGTCAGCTCGCCGCACCCACCGCGGGTCTGTCGGCCACCGACCTGATGTGGGGGTTCTTCGCCGCGCACCCCCGCAAGGCCACCCCCTAGAGCCGCAGCAGCATCCGGGTGTTGCCCAGCGTGTTCGGCTTCACCCGCTCCAGGTCCAGGAACTCCGCGACACCCTCGTCGTACGAGCGCAGCAGCTGCTCATAGACCGGCTGCGGCACCGGCGCGCCGTCGATCGCCTGGAACCCGAACGAGGCGAAGAACCGGGTCTCGAAGGTGAGCACGAAGATCCGGGCCACGCCCAGCTCCCGAGCCGCGTCGATCAGCTCACCGACCAGCCGGTGCCCGATCCGCTGGCCCCGGCAGGACGGATCCACCGCGACGGTGCGGATCTCGGCCAGGTCCTCCCACATCACGTGCAGCGCGCCGCAGCCCACCACGGCGCCGTCCTCGGCGCGGACCGCCACCCGGAACTCCTGCACGTCCTCGTAGAGGGTGACGGTGGCCTTGCTCAGCAACCGCCGGTCGTCGGTGTACGTGTCGACCAGCCGCCGGATGCCACGAACATCCCCGGTGCGGGCCCGCCGCACCAGAATCTGGCTCTCGGCAACCGGTGCCGACGACCCGGCGTCCGCACTCATTCGCCCGCCGGCACGTCCACGCACGGGCCGGCCGTCCACCAGGGTTCGACCAGCGCCAGCGTCTCGTCACCGAACGGGTTCACCCCGGGGCCGGCACCCAACGCGTGCCCCAGGTGCACGTGCAGGCACTTCACCCGGCCCGGCATGCCGCCGGCCGAGATGCCGGCGATCTCAGGCACCTCGCCGATCGCCTCGCGACGGGCGAGGTAGTCCTCGTGCGCCGCCCGGTAGTGGGCGGCCAGCTCGGGATCCGTCGTCAGCCGGTCGGCCATCTCCTTCATCAGCCCGCCCGATTCCAGCCGGCTGCACGCCGCCGTGGCCCGCGGGCACGTCAGGTAGTACAACGTCGGGAACGGCGTGCCGTCGGCGAGGCGGGGCGTCGTCTCCACCACGTCCGGCAGACCACACGGGCAGCGGTGCGCCACCGCCCGGGTCCCACGGGGCGGGCGGCCGAGCTGCGCGCCCACCGCGGCCAGGTCGGCCTCGGTGGCCGGCTCGCGGTGCGGCAGGGGTACGGAATCCGCCGCCGACTCCGGCGGTGGTGCGACAGTCACGGTGCCCATCTCTCCTGGTGCGCTGGTCGGTGGTTCACTTGCCCGGCTGCTGGCTGTCCGCCGCCTGAACGCTCGACCAGAGCGTGTCGTACCAGGTCACCGGACCGGCCGGGGCCGCCGGTCCGGCCGACTTTCCGGCGTCCCGGGCAGCGCCCTCCGGGTCGTGGAGCACCACCATCATCTTCTCGCCCGGCCGGCCCATGAAGAACCGTTCCCGGGCCTGGGTCTTGATGTACTCGTCGTCCTGCCATTTGGCGGCCTCAGCGGCGAGCTTGCCGATCTCTTCTTCCTGCGCCGCCTGGGCGGCCTCCATCCGCTCGATGTCGGCCTGCTGGTCCAGGTAGACCCGGACCGGGTAGGTGTAGGCCAGAGCGAGCGCGATCAGGACCGCGAACAGCACGGTGGCCCGGCCGGTGAAGCGACGGGGGTGGGGTGCGGCGAGCCGTTTGACGGCACCACCGGCGGCGGTACGCCGAGCGGCGGCCGGACGGTTCGCGGAGCGAACCCCCTCGGCCCCCCGGGCCGCGCCCGGCGCCCGACCAGCGGTGCCGCGCGGCTCGGCGCGTACGCCTGCCTCGCGGACCGATCCCCGTGTGGCGCGGCCGCCACCCGGCCGACCGGACTGACCCGGCCGGCGGGCGGGGCGCTGACCACCCGGTGTGCGGCGCTGCTGCATCGTCACACCCCTCCCCCGAGGCTTCCGCGTCTCAGGCCGAACGGTAGCGCGGGAACGCGCCGACGCCGGCGTAGCGCGCCGCGTCGGCCAGCTCCTCCTCGATCCGGAGCAGCTGGTTGTACTTGGCGACCCGGTCCGAGCGGGCCGGCGCGCCGGTCTTGATCTGGCCGCAGCCGGTGGCCACCGCCAGGTCGGCGATGGTGGTGTCCTCGGTCTCGCCCGAACGGTGGCTCATCATGCACTTGAAACCGGCCCGGTGGGCCAGGTCCACCGCGTCCAGGGTCTCGGTCAGCGAACCGATCTGGTTGACCTTGACCAGGACCGCGTTCGCCGACTTCTCCGCGATGCCACGGGCGATGCGCTGCGGGTTGGTGACGAACAGGTCGTCACCGACGATCTGCACCCGGTCGCCGATCGAGGCGGTCAGCGTCTGCCAGCCGCTCCAGTCGTCCTCCGCCAGCGGGTCCTCGATCGACACGATCGGGTACTCGTCGGCCAGCTTCGTGTAGTAGGTGCTCATGTCCTCGGCGGACTTCGCGGCACCCTCGAAGGTGTAGGTGCCGTTGTCGAAGAACTCCGTGGCCGCCACGTCGAGCGCGAACACGATGTCGCTGCCCAGCCGGTAGCCGGCCTTCTCGACCGCCTCGGCGATCAGGTCCAGCGCCGCGGCGTTGGTCGGCAGGTTCGGCGCGAAGCCACCCTCGTCGCCGAGCCCGGTCGACAGGCCCTTCTTCTTCAGCACCGACTTGAGCGCATGGTAGACCTCCGCGCCGGAGCGCAGCGCCTCACGGAAGGTGGGCGCGCCGATCGGCGCGATCATGAATTCCTGGATGTCGACGTTGGAGTCGGCGTGCGCGCCACCGTTGAGGATGTTCATCATCGGCACCGGCAGGAGGTGCGCGTTCGGGCCGCCCAGGTAGCGGAAGAGGCTCAGCTCGGCGCTGCCGGCGGCGGCCTTCGCGACCGCGAGGGAGACGCCGAGGATGGCGTTCGCGCCCAGCTCCGACTTGCTGTCGGTGCCGTCGATGTCGAGCATCTTCTGGTCGATCAGCCGCTGCTCGCTGGCCTCGTACCCGATGATCTGGTCGACGATCTTGTCTTCGACGTTGGAGACCGCCTTCTCCACGCCCTTGCCCTGGTAGCGGTCGGCGTCACCGTCGCGCAGCTCGATCGCCTCGAAGGCGCCGGTGGAGGCGCCGGAGGGCACGGCGGCGCGGGCCACCGTGCCGTCGTCCAGGCCGACCTCGACCTCGACCGTCGGGTTGCCCCGCGAGTCGAGAATCTCCCGGGCGACGATTCCCTCGATGGTTGCCACTGAGTCGCTCCTCGTTGTTGTGATCCGGTCCGTGGGTGGGCCGCGACGGTGCGGCTGAGGCAGGTGTTGAACGCAGCGTATCGGGCCACGGGAACGGGCACGGCGTCGCCCGCGTACCCGAGTCGCCCCACGGTGACGGACATTCCCGGATTTCCGGGCCTCAACCGGCAACGGGTTTGCGCTGCGCGGACCCCATCCACCAGGCTGGTCGCCATGCCCGCCGCCTCGACCACCCTCCGCATGCTCGCCGTGTCGGTCATCGCGTCGCTCACGGTCACCGGCTGTCAGACATTCGAGGACGCCGGACGCGCCATGGGCCGCTCCGATCTGGTCAACGACCTCGCCGTCCGGCTCGACCGGGCGCTGGAGCTGACCTACTCGGCCGAATACCAGCTCCCCGGCGGAGAGACCGCCGCGATCGTGCAGGCCCAGGATCCGGCCCGCTCCGCGTACAGCTACCCGGGCGGACGACTCACCGTCACCCCGGACGGCGTCACCCGGTGCACGACGACCGACGGCCGTACGGCGTGCACGCTGGTCACGCCACCCACCCCGGGCAGCAGACCCACCGTCGCGCTCTTCGCCGAGGCGAACCAGCAGGGTCTGGTCACCCCGCCGGTGGTGGTCGGGCTGCTGACCGCCGCCGCGCTCGACCCGCAGGCGGTCATCAAGCAGAGCGACACCACCGTCGCCGGGCACCACGCCACCTGCGTCGAGGTGCAGCGGGCGGACGGCGACCTCACGGCCTGCGTGACCACCGACGGCGTGCTCGGCAGCTTCACCGGGGCTGTCGACGGCAAGCCGATGGAGCTGGCGCTGAGCAGCTACTCCGAGACGGTGGCGAAGGACGCGTTCGACCCGCCCGCCAATGCCAGCGTGGTGGACCAGCGGCCGGGCGGGTCGTGACCGATCCGGCCGTCGGGTCCGTGCCAACCGCGCGGCGCACCGGGTTCCAGCCGGGCGCCGACCTCGGCCGCCCGCCCGAGCCCACCGACCTGGCCCTGCCGGTGCTCGGGGCGAAGCTGCTGACCACCGCCGACGGGACGGTGGCCCGGGTCGCCGATCTGCCCGCCGAGACCCCGTGGGTGCCGTTGGGCACCCTCGACGGGGTGCCCGCGTGGGCGACCGACCTGGCCACGGCCGACGGGATCCTCGGCCGGGCGCGTGGCTGGGCGTCGCTCGCCGCCGAGGTGCCCGAGCCGCTCGCCACGCTGGCCGGGCGGGCGTTGGCCGTGGTCACCTGGCGGCGTACCCACCGGTGGTGCGGCGCCTGCCGTGCCGAGCTGACGGACCAGCCCGGCGAGACCGCCCGGCGCTGCCCCGGCTGCGGCCTGTACGTGCCGATGCAGCTCTCCGCCGCGGTGCTGGTCGCGATCACCCGGGCCGGTCCGGCCGGCGGCGCCGACGAGCTGCTGCTGGTCCGGCACGCCACCGGGCCGACCGGGTTGTGGGCACTGGTGGCCGGCTTCGTCGAGGCCGGTGAGACCCTGGAGGCGGCGGTGCACCGGGAGGTCGCCGAGGAGGTCGGGCTCAGCGTCGACCGGCTGGCCTACTTCGGCAGCCAGCCGTGGGCGATCTCCGGCCCCGGGGTGCTGCTCGCCGGCTTCACCGCCCGTGCCGCCGACCCGCACGCCGAGCCGGTCGTCGACGGGCGCGAGCTGACCCAGGCCCGCTGGTTCGGCCTGGACGCGCTGCCGGCGGAGCTGCCGCCCGCGTACTCCATCTCGCGCTGGCTGATCGACGCGACGGTGACCGCCGGACGGCGGTGACCGGCGCGACCGCGACCGACCTGCGAGCCCCGACCGGGGCGGGTCAGACGCCGAGCAGGGAGCGCAGGTGGCGCGGGGGCGGGCAGTCGTGGGCGAGCATCGCGTCGTGCCAGTCACGCACCGACACCCCGTGCGGGCGGTCCCTGGCGATTTCGGCCACCTCGCTGTACCCGACAAAGTAGGTGGAGAGCTGGGTGGACGTGAGCAGCGACCGACGCCACTTGCCGGCCGCCTCGCCCTCCTCCTGGAAGCCGCGCCCGGTCATCAGCGCCATCGCCTCGGCCTCGGGCAGGTCCTCGGCGTGCACCAACTGGTCGAGCAGCGCGTTGATGGTCATCCGCAGCTGCATCTTGAGCTGCTGCAACCGCACCGGCAGGCCGCCGAAGCCGAGCCCGGCCATCAGCTCCTCGGCGTACACGGCCCAGCCCTCGATGAACGGACCCGACTCGGCCAGCGCCCGGACCCGGGTGCCACCGACGTAGCGGCGGGCGTGGGCGAGCTGGAGGAAGTGCCCGGGCATCGCCTCGTGCACCGTCAGGTTGCGGATCATGTGATCGTTGTATTCGCGGTAGAACGACTCGACCCGGTGCGCCGGCCAGTCCGCCGGCGTGGGTGCGATGCAGTAGAACGTCGGCAGCGCCGCGGTCTCCAACGGGCCGGGCGAGTCGCAGTACGCCACCGCGACACCCCGGGCGAACTCCGGCATCTCCTGGATCACGCATCGGTCGTCGACCAGCGTGACCAGATCGTGCGCGCGGACGAAGTCGGTCGCCTCGTCCAGGGTCACCCCGGCCAGCTCGACGATGGTCCGGTCGTCCGGGTGCTCGGCGGCGAGCAGGTCCAGCGCCCGGCGTACCGTCGCGTCGTCGGCCCGGCCGCCGACCAGCTCGACGGACGCCTCGCGGATCTCCGCGGTGACCCGGTCCAGGTTGGCCCAGGCGCGGCGCTGGATCTCGGCGGCGCCCAGCTCGGTGTCGAGGGTGTGCCAGAGCCGGGCCTCCCAATGGCGGCGGCCCAGGCGAGGGTCACGGCCGGGGCCGCCGTCGGCGGCGAGGCCGATGCGCAGCCAGGCGACGAACTCCTCCAGCGCGGCGATCGCCGCGGTGGCCGCCGGCTCCACCCGGTCGAGGCTGCCGGGCGACTGGGCGAGCAGGGGCGGCAGCTCGTCGCGGATCAGCGCGGCCGTGCCGGTGAACTGCCCGACCGCCGTCTCGGCGTGGATCCGCGGCATGTCCCGCAGCGTCGCGCGGGCGGTGGCGAGGGCGTCCGGTACGGCGGCGAGCCGACCGGCCAGGTGGTTCAGCCGCACCTCGGCCGAGGCGTATGGGCGGGCCAGCAGCGGATGCAGCAGCGGGCCGGGGTTGTGGTGCAGCGGGTCCCACTCGTGCGCGCGGATCTCGGTCAGCTCGAACAGCTCCCGGTCCACGAACGAGGTGAGCAGCGCGTGGTCCACCTGCTCCTCGACGTCGAGCGAGTCGGGGTCCAGTTCGGACAGTGCGTTCGCCGCGTCGGAGAGCATCGCCTGATCGCCGGCTATCGCCCCGGCGGACCGATCCGGCAGCCGGTCGTCGAACCGGTGGTCCCCCGCCGCGGTCGCGACCCCCGGCCGCGTCTCCAGCAACGCCTCGACGACCCGCTCCGCCAAAACCCCAAACGCTTCCACCCCCCGACCCTATCGACCGCCCCTCGGCCAGCCGTGTTGATCAAGAGGTTTGCGTCAGGATCCGGCCTGGAGCTGACGCAAACCTCTTGATCAACGTCAGTCGGCGGGTGGAGTGGGTGCAGTGGGTGGGGTGGTGCGCTCGGCGGCGCGGACCGCCTCGGCGTAGGCCAGGGTGGTGCGGCGGAGGGCGGCCTCCGGGTTCAGGTCGGCCTGGCGGGCCGCCGCGACGGTGGCCAGGAGGCTCGCGCCCAGTCGGGCCTCCGCGTCCACCTGGGAGTCGGCCAGCGGCGGCGGGACGGCCAGCCCGACCCGGGCGGCTCGGTCCAGGATCGTCGCGGCCAGGGCGAGG
This sequence comes from Micromonospora sp. NPDC005163, assembly GCF_053599835.1. Classification (NCBI taxonomy): domain Bacteria; kingdom Bacillati; phylum Actinomycetota; class Actinomycetes; order Micromonosporales; family Micromonosporaceae; genus Micromonospora; species Micromonospora sp. NPDC005163. Next base: position 165,413 of record NZ_JBSFYP010000001.1, on the reverse strand, counting down.
GCGGGCTGGCTCAGCGCCACGCCGTCCAGCACCGAGTCGCGCGCTTTCTCGGCCCGCTTGATGCGCTCCCAGTTGGCGGTGATCTCCTCCAGCGTGCCCGCCTCCGCGCCGGCGAAGACGTGCGGATTGCGCCGGATCATCTTGTCGACCAGGCCACCCGCCACGTCGTCGACGTTCCACCGCTCGCCCTCGGGCAACTCCTCGGCGAGCCGGGCGTGCAGCACCACCTGAAGCAGCACGTCGCCCAACTCCTCGCGCAGCGCGTCCGTGTCGCCGGCGCTGATCGCGTCGTACGCCTCGTAGCTCTCCTCCAGCAGATAACCGGCGAGGCTGCGGTGCGTCTGCGCCCGCTTCCACGGGTCGCCGCCCGGCGAGGCCAGGCGGTCCAGCACGGCCACCGCGTCCAGCAGCCGGGCACCCGGCGGATCCCACGAGCCGTACATCAGCTCCAACTCGGCCAGCCCCGGCTCCCGCGCCAGCCGCAGGCCCAACTCCCGGGCCAGCGACTCGTCGCCGGCCGGCCCGGCCAGCCACACCGCGGCGCCGTGCGCCGCCACCGTGTCCAGCAGCGGCTGCGTCGCCGGGCCGTCCACGACGGTGACCGCCGCGCCCGCCTGGCGCACGGCCGTGGCCAGCTCGCTCTCCGCGCCGGTCAACACCGGATGCTGGCGTACGACATCCCAGGCGGCGGAGGTCAGCAGACCGGCCGGCAGCCGGGGCGAGGTGACCAGCAGGACGATCCGTGCCGTCATGCTCAGCTGGCCGTGCCCTCGGCCTCCGGAGTCTCGGTCGACGGGACCGACTCCGGAGTGGAGATGTCCGTGACCGCGTCGGAGCCCGGCTCACCCAGCGGCACACTCACCGCGGGGGCGTTGTTAGGGAAGGTGAGCAGCGGAAACTCCAGCGGACGGTACCGCGGGCTGACCGTGACGTCGTAACGATCGACCGCCTCGCCCAGGGCCTTCCGGGTGGCCAACGCGCCCCGCAGTTGGTCGCCGTCAAGCTGACTGGCGGCCTCCTGGTCGGTCACCTGGGCCGGGATCGTGCCCGCCTTGCGGCCCGCCGCCACCACCGCGGCCAGCTCCTGCTCGGTCGGCGCGACCGACTCGCCGACCGGCACCCCGGACAGGCAGGTGTAGAGCTCGGTCATCCGCCGCACGTAACCGGTGTCCGGCGAGAGGCCGAGCTGCTGGGCGACCTGGTCGACCGCGATCTGGCCGCGCGGCTGGTAGTTCTCCTCGGCGGAGACCTGCTCGCACACCTTGGCCAGCACCAGCACGCTTGCCACCTGCGCCGAATCGGGCAGCGGCGGCTTCTCCACCGGAGGCTGGTCGCCGGTGGTCGGCGTCGCCGACGCGCTCGGCGTCGGGTTCTTCGTCCGCAGGTCGCTCATCGCGGCGGTGAGCGCGTCCTCCGTGATGCGGAAGTCACCGACGTAGGCGGCGACACCCGGCTCGGCACGGCAACCGGAGAGGACGACGAGGCCGACCGCCACGCTGGCGACGGCGAGAAGACGGCGAGCACGCATGACGGTCACTCTCTCACGGCAGGACACGTCGCTGTGACGCCCCCCACCTCCGCGCACCCGCGACCGGGTGCGCCTGCTCGACACGCCCCCGCGCCACGGGCCGCCGCTCGACGCACGCGGCACCGGCTCAGGCGGTCGCCCCCGCCGTGACGGCCGGGGCGCCGAGTACGTCGGAGAGGAGCTGGGCGCACCACTCCAGCAGAGCCTGGTCGCGCAGCGGCTCGCCACCGACCCGACGCGTGCTCGGCCGGGGCACACTCACCTGGTCGGTGGCCTGCTTGTAGACCGCGTCCGGGTGGTAGCGCTTGAGCCGCAGCTGCTTCGAGTCGGGCAGCGGCAGCGGCCCGAACCGGACGTGCTTGCCCTGCATCGACACGTCGGCCAAGCCGTACCGGCGGGCCAGCAGGCGGAACCGGGCCACCGCGACCAGGTTCTGCACCGGGGCCGGTGGCTCGCCGTACCGGTCGGTCATCTCGGCGACCACCTCGCGCAGCCGCTCCTCGTCGCGCGCCTCGGCGAGCTTGCGGTACATCTCCAACCGCAGGCGCTCCACCCCCACGTAGTCGTGCGGCAGGTGCGCGTCGACCGGCAGGTCGATCTTGACGTCGGCCTCCTCCTCCGGCCGCTCGCCCTTGAACGCGGAGACCGCCTCGCCGACCATCCGCACGTACAGATCGAAGCCGACACCCTCGATGTGCCCGGACTGCTCGCCGCCGAGCAGGTTGCCGGCGCCCCGGATCTCCAGGTCCTTCATCGCCACGTACATGCCGGCGCCCAGCTCGGTGTGCTGGGCGATGGTCGCCAACCGCTCGTGGGCGTGCTCGGTGAGCGGCTTCTCCGGCGGGTAGAGGAAGTACGCGTACGCCCGCTCCCGGCCCCGGCCGACCCGGCCACGGATCTGGTGCAGCTGGGCCAGGCCGAGCAGGTCGGCCCGCTCCACGATCAGGGTGTTGGCGTTCGGGATGTCGATGCCGGACTCCACGATCGTGGTGCAGACCAGCACGTCGAACTCCTTCTCCCAGAAGCCGACCATGACCTTCTCCAGGGCCTCCTCGCCCATCTGGCCGTGCGCCACCGCGACCCGCGCCTCGGGCACGAGCTCACGCAGCCGCCGCGCCGCCCGGTCGATCGACTCGACCCGGTTGTGCAGGTAGAAGACCTGCCCGTCGCGGAGCAGCTCCCGGTGGATGGACGCGGCCACCTGCCGGTCGTCCTGCGCGCCCACGAAGGTGAGCACCGGGTGCCGCTCCTCCGGCGGGGTGGCGATGGTCGACATCTCCCGGATGCCGGTGATAGCCATCTCCAGGGTGCGCGGGATCGGGGTGGCCGACATGCTCAGCACGTCGACCGAGGCCCGCAGCGTCTTCAGGTGCTCCTTGTGCTCGACACCGAAGCGCTGCTCCTCATCGACGACCACCAGACCCAGCTGCTTGAACCGGGTGGCGGTCTGGAGCAGCCGGTGGGTGCCGATGACGATGTCGACCGTGCCGTCGGCGACCATCTCCAGCGTCCGCTCGGTCTCCTTCGGAGTCTGGAACCGGGACAGCTGCCGGATCTCCACCGGGAACTGGCTCATCCGCTCGGCGAACGTGTTGTAGTGCTGCTGCACCAGCAGCGTGGTCGGCACCAGCACCGCCACCTGCTTGCCGTCCTGTACCGCCTTGAACGCCGCCCGGACCGCGATCTCGGTCTTGCCGTAGCCGACATCACCGCAGATCAACCGGTCCATCGGGACGGTCTGCTCCATGTCCCGCTTGACCTCGTCGATCGCGGCGAGCTGATCCGGCGTCTCCTGCCAGGGGAAGGCGTCCTCCAGCTCCCGCTGCCACGGCGTGTCCGGGCCGAACGAGTGACCCTTGGACGCCTTGCGGGCGGCGTAGAGCTGGATCAGCTGCGCGGCGATCTCCCGGACCGCCTTGCGCGCCCGGGCCTTGGACTTCTGCCAGTCCGAGCCGCCCATCTTGTGCAGGGTCGGCTGCTCGCCGCCCACGTAACGGGAGAGCTGGTCCAGCTGGTCGGTCGGCACGAAGAGCCGGTCGCCGGGCTGGCCGCGCTTGCTGGCCGCGTACTCGATGACCAGGTATTCCCGGCTGGCGCCGTTGACGGTGCGCTGCACCAGCTCGACGTACCGGCCGATGCCGTGCTGCTCGTGCACCACGTGGTCGCCGGCCTTGAGCTCCAGCGGGTCAATCGTGTTGCGCCGCCGGCTCGGCATCTTGCGCATGTCCCGCGTGGAGGTGCCCCGACCCCCGGTGACGTCGTTGCCGGTGAGCAGCACGAAACGGGACGCCTCATCGACGAACCCGCTGCTCAGCGCACCGCAGGTGACCACCAGCTCGCCGGCGGCGGGGGCTGTCGGCATCTCCTCGGTGAGCCGGGCGCCCAGCCCGGCGTCGCGCAGCACCTCCACCGCCCGCTGGGCGGGACCGTGCCCCTCGAAGACCAGCGCGATCGACCAGCCCTCGCCGGCCCAGCGCTTGAGGTCGTCGACCACACGCGCGGTCTCACCGTGATAGAGCGGGGCCGGCTGAGCGGAGAGCGTCACCGCGATGGCGTCGTCCGGAGTGACCGCGGCCTGCTCCGGCGCGTCCTCCCAGGGCTGCCGGGTCTCGGCGGTCTCCGCCTCCATTAGGCCGAACGGGGACAGCGTCCACCACGGCTGGCCGAGCTTGCCGGCGGCGGCCCGCACCTCGGCCAGGGTCCGGAAGGCGGCGGCGCCGACATCCACCGGGGCCTGCCCGCCGACCGCCGCGGCGGCCCAGCTGGCCTGGAGGAACTCCTCCGAGGTACGCACCAGGTCGTGCGCCCGGGTGCGGATCCGCTCCGGGTCGCAGAGCAGCACGTGGGTGCCGGCCGGCATGGCGTCCAGCAGCAGCTCCAGCGAGTCCGGGCCGACCAGCACCGGCGCCAGCGACTCCATCCCCTCCACCGGGATGCCCTCGGCCAGCTTGTCCAGGATCTCGGCCAGCTCCGGGTGCTGCTCGGCGAGCGCGGCGGCCCGCTCACGGACCGGCGACGTGAGCAACAGCTCCCGACAGGGCGGCGCGCAGAGCAGCGGAACCTGCTCGATGGTCCGCTGGTCGGCGACGGCGAAGGTGCGGATCTCCTCCACCTCGTCGCCCCAGAACTCGACCCGGGAAGGATGCTCGTCGGTCGGCGGGAAGACGTCCAGGATGCCGCCACGCACCGCGAACTCGCCGCGCTTGGTGACCAGGTCGACCCGGGCGTACGCCATGTCGATCAGCCGGCGGGCGACCTCCTCCAGATCCGCCTCCTCGCCTGCGGCGAGCTGCACCGGCTCTAGGTCACCGAGCCCTTTGAGCTGCGGTTGGAGCAGCGAACGAACCGGGGCCACCACCACCCGCAGCGGCCCCGTGCTGCCGTGCGCGTCAGCCGACTCCGGGTGCGCCAGCCGGCGCAGCACGGCCAGCCGCCGGCCGACCGTGTCCGAACGCGGGGAGAGCCGCTCGTGCGGCAGCGTCTCCCACGACGGGAAGACCACCACCTGCTCCGCCGGCAGCAGCCCGCCCAGCGCGGCGGCCAGGTCGTCGGCCTCACGGGTGGTGGCGGTCACCGCCAGCACCGGCCGCCCAGCCCCGCCACCGGGCCCGTCAGGGTCGGCCGCGACGGCGGCCACCGCGAACGGGCGCAGCGCCGGTGGAGCGGTGATGTCGAGGCCGTCGACCTGAGCGGCACCGGAGCGCGCCAGGTCACGCGCCCGGGCCAGCCCGGGGTCGGCCAGGGCGGCAGAAAACAGACCGGTGAGCATGTGATCACTTCCAGGGGAGTCGACGCACACGACGGCTGCCCCTCGTCCGGTCGGACGGGGGGTGCACGACAACCAGCCTATCCCCGTCCACCGACAGCCACCCCCTTCCGCCCAGGTCCATGCCCCAAGCCTCGCGCCCCGCCCCGCCCCCGCGGCCCGTGCCCCGCTCCCGCGGCCAGTGCCCCCCTCCGCGGCCCGTGCCCCGCTCCCGCGGCCAGTGCCCCCCTCCGCGGCCCGTGCCCTGCGGCCCGTGCCCTGCGCCCTGCGCCCTGCGCCCAAGATCCGCACAACTTCAGGGATGTAGTGGCCTCCGCGCGCCGGGAGACAACTATTTCCCTGAAGTTGTGTGGATCATCCCCCGTTGCCCGCGCTGCCCCCGCCACCTGCGCTGCCCCCGCCACCCCGCGCTGCCAGCTGCCCCCACTGCCCCGCTGCCCGCTGCCGCGTCTGCCCGGGGCGGGCCATGTGCACGACCTGGCCTTGGCCCTGACCCGGCTCGGCGCCGCCACGGTCAGGCCGACCGCCTGCCGGCGGACCGCCGGTACCCACCGAACTGCACACCGTCCCGGCGGACGGGGATGTTCGATCTTGACGGCGACCGGAGGCCGTGATCAGGTCTTGGTATGGGCGGGCAGTGGCGGGCGCAGTTCGATGCTGAGGTGAGCTTCGCCAACGGCGGTGGGCTGCGCACCGAGGGGTTCCGGCTGGACATCCCGGGTCGAGAGATCACCGATCAGGACCTGGCGGCGTTGTTCGTCCGGCATCTCGGGCTGCTGATGGTCGCCGAGGTCCGGATCAGCGCGAAGACGATCATCGAGGAGCCGCACAAGGGTGGCCGTGGCGTCGCCGTCGGCGAAACCGGCGCCGGCCGCCGGCTGGTCGAGCTGAGCCACGTGATCAGCGACGGGATGACCACCCTGCCCGGCTGGCCCGGGCCGCGGATCGGCGACTGGCTCACGTTCGCGGCGTCCCGCGCGAGCTATGCGCCGGGCACCGAGTTCCGGGTGGCTCGGATCGACATGATCGCCAACACCGGCACGTACCTGGACACCCCCGCACACCGCTGGACCGACGGCGATGACCTGGCCGGGGTGCCGCTGGACCGGCTCGCCGACCTGCCCGGCGTGGTGGTCCGGGTGCCGGTCGGCACACGGGCGGTGGACCGGTTGATGCTGGCCCCGTACGAGGTGGCCGGGCGCGCGGTGTTGCTGCACACGGGCTGGGATGCGCACTTCGGCACCGAGCGGTACGGCGCGCCGGAGGCGCCGCACCTGACCGGGGACGCCGCCCGGGCGCTGGTGGACGCCGGCGTGGCACTGGTCGGCATCGACTCGATCAACATCGACGACATGAGCCCGGCGGCCGGCGGTGAACGCCCCGCGCACAGCGCGCTGCTCGCCGCGGGCATCCCGATCGTGGAGCACCTGACCGGCCTGGACGCCCTGCCGCCGAACGGCTTCCGGTTCACCGCGGCGCCATCGAGGGTCGCCGGCATGGGCACCTTTCCGGTCCGCGCCTTCGCCATCATCGACGGCTGAGCGCGCGTCACACCGCACCGGACGCGGCGTCCGAGCCTCGGCCGCCCCGCGCCCCGCGCCCCGCGCCCCGCGCCCCGCGCCCAAGATCTACACAACTTCAAGGAAGTAGTGGCCTCCGGTGCGCCGGGACACCACTACTTCCTTGAAGTTGCGAAAGCCGGCGGGCCAGCCGGGCAGCCGGACCGGGTCAGTAGCGGACCGCGATGCGTCGGGCCTCAGCGTCGACCAGGATCTCTCCGCCGTACGGGATGATCAGCTGCGGGTCGGTGTGCCCGAGGTCGACGTCGAAGACCAGCACCGCGTCGGGCGCGTACTCGGCGCAGGCCCGGGCCACCGCGGTCCGCTGGGCCGCCGCGTACGCCCGGCGTTCGTCGAGGGTGTGCGGCCGGTCGAAGTCCCATGCCTTGGCCCGTCCGACCAGCACCGCCGGGAAGCTGGCGAGCAGGCCGCGCTCCCCCAGGTTGCGCAGGATCCGGTACACCTCGGTGTCCGAGGGCAGTTCCTCGGAGGTCTCGATCAGCAGCACCGAGCCGGACAGCGACGCCGCCGGTGCCACCCGGTCGGCGGCGAGCAACCAGTTGAGCACCTCCAGGTTGCCGCCCCAGGTGCGTCCCCGGACCACGCGCGCCGGGCCCTGCCAGTGCCAGCCCTCGCCGGGCAGCATCACCGGCTCCTCGGCGAGCGTCGCCGGGTCCCGCCAGTCGCGCGGCTCGTCACCCCACTCGACGGCCGGGGCGAGGTCGTACCAGTCGGTGGTGAAGAGCGCGGCGCGCAGCGAGTCGAAGGTCAGCGGGTGCGGTGCGCCCGGCCGGCCGAGGTGCACCAGCACCGAGCCGCCGTGGTACGCCACGATCCCCAGCCGGTACAGGTGGTTGAGCACGTTGGTGTTGTCGGAGTACCCGAAGTAGGGCTTGGGGTTGGACCGCAGCACGTCGTCGTCGAGGTGCGGGGTGACCGTGATCAGGTCCTCGCCGCCGACGGTGGCGAGCACGGCGGTGATCGTCGGGTCGGCGAACGCGGCGGTCAGGTCGCGAGCCCGGTCGCGCGGGTCGGCCCCCATCACCCGGGTGGTCGGGTACTCCACCGGCTCCAGATTGAACTCCTCGCGCAGCCGGCGCAGCCCCAACTCGTACACGTGGGGAAAGAGACCCGGCAGACCGGCGGAGGGTGAGACGATCGCGACCCGGTCGCCGGGCTTCGGTTTGGTGGGATATCGCGGCGCATCCATGATCGAACGGTATCGGTGGGGGCCAGCGGATTACCGCCCGGCGAAACGCCACGAGCAGGGCGAATCCGGCCCTGACCGACAAGACCAAGATCGCGGGCCGTTGAGGTGATCTCCGAGGTGTTCCGCGTCACGGCGCACCATTCGGAGAGCCCCTCCTGCCATCCGGCCCGGCGCGGATACCATCCAGGGAGTCGGACAGCGCTGTCCTTCGTACTCACGTAAGGAGCGCATCGTGACCGACCAGCACGACCACGACGGCCCGGACGCCGCGCTGCGCGCCGACATCCGCCGGCTCGGCACCCTCCTCGGGCAGACGCTCGCCCGCCAGGAGGGCCGACCACTGCTCGACCTCGTCGAGGAGATCCGCGCCCAGGTCCGCACCGACGCCCCGGCGGCCGCCCAGCGGCTCGGCGGGCTGGACGTGACCACCGGCACCAAGCTGGCCCGCGCCTTCTCCACCTACTTCCACCTGGCCAACATCACCGAGCAGGTGCACCGCGGCCGGGACCTGCGCCGCCGCCGCGCCGTGCAGGGCGGCTGGCTGGACCAGGCGGCCAAGATGATCGCCGAGCGCGGGGTGCCGGCGGAAGAGATCGCCGCCGCGGCCCGCCGGCTGGCGGTACGGCCGGTCTTCACCGCGCACCCCACCGAGGCGGCCCGCCGCTCGATCCTGTCCAAGCTGCGGGCCATCGCCGACGAACTGGACACCGAGACCGCCAACGCGATCCTCTACGGCGCCAGCGACGAGGGCCCGGCGAACCGGCGGCTGGCCGAGCTGCTGGACCTGATGTGGCAGACCGACGAGCTGCGGCTGGACCGGCCGGACCCGACCGACGAGGCCCGCAACGCGATCTACTACCTGCGTGACCTGTACGCCGAGGCCGCCCCCCAGGTGCTCGACGACCTGGCCGACACGCTGCGCACGCTCGGCGTGGAGACCTCGCCGACGGCCCGCCCGTTGAGCTTCGGCACCTGGATCGGCGGTGACCGGGACGGCAACCCCTTCGTCACCCCGGCGGTCACCCGCGAGGTGCTGACCATTCAGCACGAGCACGGCATCGCGGCCACCGAGAAGGCGATGGACCACCTGATCAACGAGGTGTCGGTCTCGCGCCGGTTGCGCGGGGTGTCACTGGACCTCTCCGCCAGCCTCGCCGCCGACCTGGACGCGCTGCCCGAGGTGGCACCCCGGTTCCGCCGGGTCAACGCCGAGGAGCCGTACCGGCTCAAGGCGCGCTGCGTGAAGGCGAAGCTGGCCAACACCCGGCAGCGGTTGCGCCAGGGCACCGCGCACGTGCCGGGCCGGGACTACCTGGGCTCCGCCGAGCTGATCGCCGACCTGGAGCTGCTGCGCGCCTCGCTGGCCCGTAACTCCGGGCAGCTCACCGCAGTCGGCCGGCTGGCCTCCACCATCCGGACGGTCTCCGCGTTCGGCCTGCACCTGGCCACCATGGACGTCCGGGAGCACGCCGAGGCACACCACGCGGTGCTCGCCCAGCTGTACGGTGCGGTCGGCGAGGTCTCCGACTATCCGGCGCTGAGCCGCCTGGAGCGCACCAAGCTGCTCGCCGACGAGCTGACCGGCCGCCGACCGCTGTCCACGCTGGACACTCCGCTGTCCGAGCCGGCCCGCAAGACGTTCGACGTGTTCGGCACCATCCGGGAGGCGCAGGACCGGTTCGGCACCGAGGTGATCGAGTCGTACATCATCTCGATGACCCTCGGCGTGGACGACGTGCTGGCCGCGGTGGTGCTGGCCCGCGAGGCCGGGCTGGTCGACGTGCACAGCGGGCGGGCCCGGATCGGGTTCGTGCCGCTGCTGGAGACCCCGGCCGAGCTGAACGCCGGCGGTGAACTTCTCGACGAACTGCTGTCGCTGCCCGCGTACCGGGCGCTGGTGGCCGCCCGGGGTGACGTGCAGGAGGTCATGCTCGGCTACTCGGACTCCAACAAGGAGGCTGGGATCACCACCAGCCAGTGGTCGATCCACCGGGCCCAGCGCGCGCTGCGCGACGTGGCCGCCCGGCACGGCGTGCACCTGCGGCTGTTCCACGGCCGGGGCGGCACGGTGGGTCGCGGTGGCGGGCCGACGCACGAGGCGATCCTGGCCCAGCCGTACGGCACGCTGGACGGCGCGATCAAGGTGACCGAGCAGGGCGAGGTGATCTCCGACAAGTACAGCCTGCCCTCGCTGGCCCGGGAGAACCTGGAGCTCACCCTCGCCGCGGTGCTCCAGGCGACGCTGCTGCACACCGGCCCCCGGCAGCCGGCGGAGATGCTCGAACGCTGGGACGCCGCCATGGACGTGGTTTCCGAGTCTGCGTACCGGTCGTACCGGTCGCTGGTCGAGGACCCGGACCTGCCGGCGTACTTCTGGGCGTCCACCCCCACCGAGCTGCTGGGCGCGCTGAACATCGGCTCCCGGCCGGCGAAGCGCCCGAACACCGGTGCCGGGCTGTCCGGGCTGCGGGCCATCCCGTGGGTGTTCGGGTGGACGCAGACGCGGCAGATCGTGCCGGGCTGGTTCGGCGTCGGCGCGGGGCTGGCCGCCGCCCGCGAGGCCGGCCTGGCGGACGTGCTGGCCGAGATGCACCGCAACTGGCACTTCTTCCGCACGTTCCTGTCGAACGTCGAGATGATGTTGACCAAGACCGACCTGAGCATCGCCCGCCGGTACGTCGAGACGCTGGTGCCGAAGAAGCTGCACCCGATCTTCGAGCAGATCGAGCAGGAGTACGAGCTGACCAAGCGGGAGGTGCTGGCGGTGACCGCCTCGCCCGCCCTGCTGGAGAACTCGCCGGTGCTCCAGCGCACCCTGGCCGTCCGCGACACCTACCTGGAGCCGCTGCACCACCTCCAGGTGGCGCTGCTGCGGCAGTACCGGGAGTCCGGTGCCGCCGGACGGGCGGTGGCCACCGCGCCGGGCGGCCGACGCGCACCGAGCGACGGCACGGCCCTGGAACGGGCACTGCTCACCACGGTGAACGGCATCGCCGCCGGAATGCGCAACACGGGCTGAGCGACGGCACAACAAAACAGGCCCCGGTCCTTCGACCGGGGCCTGTTCGCGTGTCACTCAGCGGCGGTCACCAGTCGCCGCCGCCGAAGTCACCGCCGCCGAAATCGCCGCCGCCGAAGTCACCGCCGCCGAAATCGCCGCCGCCGAAGTCACCGCCGCCGCCGAAGTCACCGCCGCCGCCGAAATCGCCGCCCGCGTAGTCGCCGCCGGCGTAGTCGCCACCACCCTGGTCGCCGCCGTCGAAGCCCTGGTCGCCGCCCTGGTCGCCGCCGTCACCGCCCTGGTCGCCGCCGTCAGCGCCCTGGTCGACGCCGTCGCCGAAGCCCTCCTGGTAGCCCTCGTCGTAGCCGTAACCCGGGTCCGCGAAGGCGGGCGAGAACAGCGCGTCGGCGATCAGGATGCCGCCGAGCACACCGGCGCCGGCGCCCAGCGCGGTCTTCCACCACGGCGTCGAGTACCAGCCCGCCGGCACCGGCCGGCCCTTGTAACGGCCACCGGGGTAGTAGTAGGGCGTGTCCCGGCCGGGTTGCGGGCCGGCCCGGAAGGTCTGCCCCTGCACGTCGACCTCCCGCTCCTTGGTGAGCTGTCCGACCCCGCGCGCCGCGGCCAACTGCGGCACCTCCGGGCCGGGATCGATGCCCAGTGCCGTCCGTGCCGCCCGGATGTACGCCAACCCCTCCAGCGCGGTCTCCCGGGCCAGCGCGAACTGGTTGGGCGTACGCGCCTGCTCCAGCTGTGAGCCCGCCGCGTTGTACCGCTCACCGGCGTCGGACAGCGCCTGGCGGACCGCCGGCTCGTCGCCGTGCAGGTTCATCAACTGGCCGCCGAGGCGCTCGTACCAGCGTTGCGCCTCCGCGCGGGCGTCACCGAGTTCGGTGCGCTGCCGGGCGGTGGCCTGGGCACGGATGATCGCCGCGGCGCCCAGCACGCCGACCACCACGATGGCGAGGCACAGCAGAAGTTCCATGTCTCCGAACGTACCCCCGGGCGTCACGTCGTATCCGTCTGGCAAGCTCCGGTGATGGACGTCTCGACGCTGCTCCTGGTGATCGTGTGCCTCGGCGCCGGCGGGGCGGTGGGCTGGCTCGCGGCCCGGTCCCGGTCGGCGGCCGACATCGCCCGGCTGGACGCCACGCTGACCGCGACCCGGGAGGGCGAGGGGCGCCTAGAGCAGTCCATGCGGGCGCTGAGCTACGAGGCCACCGCCCAGTCCCAGGAGGCGGTGGCCCGCGCGGTGGCGCCGCTGCACGAGACCCTGCGCCGCTACGAGCAGCGGGTCGCCGACCTGGAGCACGACCGGGTCGACGCGTACGCCGAGCTGCGTGAGCAGGTCCGCTCGATGAATGCCGTCTCCGGCGAGCTGCGCACCGAGACCAAGCAGCTGGTGGCGGCGCTGCGCGCGCCGCAGGTGCGGGGCCGCTGGGGCGAGCACCAGTTACGCCGGATCGTCGAGGCGGCCGGCATGCTGGAGCACTGCGACTTCTCCGAGCAGGTCACCGCCGCCACCGACGAGCAGGTCGTCCGCCCGGATCTGGTGGTCCGGCTGCACGGCGGCCGGTCGGTGGTGGTGGACGCCAAGGCGCCGTTCGACGCGTACCTCACCGCGATGGAGGCCCGCGACGAGCGCGGCCGGGACACGCACCTCGACGCGCACGCCCGGCACCTGCGGGGGCACGTCGACGCGCTGGCCGCCAAGTCCTACTGGGCCGCGTTCGACAGCTCGCCGGAGTTCGTGGTGCTGTTCGTGCCCGCCGACCCGTTCCTCGACGTCGCGCTCCAGCGTGACCCGACGCTGCTGGAGCACGCCTTCGCCCGCAACGTGGTGCTGGCCACGCCAGCCACCCTGGTCGCCCTGCTCCGCACGGTGGCCTACTCCTGGCGGCAGGAGGCGCTGGCCCGCAACGCGCTCGCGGTGCACACGCTGGCCCGGGAGCTGTACGGGCGGCTCGCCACGCTCGGCGACCACGTGGGCAAGCTCGGCTCGTCGCTGGCCGGCGCGGTGACGGCGTACAACCGGGCGGTCGGATCGCTGGAGGCCCGAGTGCTGGTCAGCGCGCGCAAGCTCGCCGAGCTGGGCGTCTCGGACGAGGAACTGGCCAGTCCGGCCCAGGTCGAGCTGACTCCCCGTCAGCCGCAGGCTCCCGAGCTGCTGGACGACGTCGTCCCCGTCGACCGCGACCGCTGACCGGTTTCGCCGGCGGCTGACCGGTCGGCCGGGCGGGTTACCCGCTGGCCCACCGTGTCAGCTACGGTGCGCGCTCTCGACGACGAACGGCGTGCCCTGCTGGCAGGTGGTCATCATGCCGGGCTCGACCCGGCCGGTGACGGTCACCTTGGCACCGGCGGTGAGCACGTCCCGCGGGCCGCCGATCAGCAGGTAGCCGTCGAGCAGCACGCAGTTCGGCTCCACGCCAGGGGTGATCGTGCCGGTGAGTTCGGTGGCTCCGACGGGCGGCGGGACGGTGGGTCCACCGGGTGGCTTGAGCGTCGGGGCGGGGGTGGGTGTCACCGGGCCAGGGGTCGGCGGGACGGCCGCCGACGGGCTGGGCTGCCCGGTGGCCGGTGACGATCCGCTCGGGGTGGGGGTGGCAGGACCGTCCGTGCCGCCGCAGGCGCTCAGCGCCGCGCAGACCACCAGGGCGGAGACGACGAGCCGAAAGGTCCTCATGCCGATTTGGACGCGCCGGAGTGGCGGGGCGTTCCCGCCGGAAACCCGCCGAGACCACTCAACCGCGGGCCGCCGCGGCCTTCATGTCCCGCTTCAGCTCCTGCGGCAGCGAGAAGGTGAGCCGCTCGTTGGCGGTGGTGATCTCCTCGACGTCGGCGAAACCGCGTGCCGCCAGGTGCGCCAGCACGTCCCGGACCAGGTCCTCGGGGACGCTCGCGCCGGAGGTCACGCCGACGGTACGGGCGTCGGCCAGCCAGGCGTCTTCGATCTCGTGGGCGAAGTCGACCAGATGACCGGCGCGGGCGCCGGCGTCCAGGGCCACCTCGACCAGCCGGACGGAGTTGGACGAGTTTCGCGAGCCGACGACGATCACCACGTCGCACTCCGGGGCGATCTCCTTGACCACGTGCTGCCGGTTGGAGGTCGCGTAGCAGATGTCGTCGCTGGGCGGCGACTGGAGCAGCGGCAGCCGCTGCTTGAGCCGGGCGACCGTCTCCAACGTCTCGTCCACCGAGAGCGTGGTCTGGGAGAGCCAGACCACCTTCTCCGGGTCGCGAACGGTGATCTTGTCGACGCCGTCCGGCCCGTCCACCAGCTGGATGTGGGCGGGAGCCTCGCCGGCGGTGCCGACGACCTCCTCGTGCCCCTCGTGACCGATCAGCAGGATGTCGTAGTCCTCGGCGGCGAACCGCTTCGCCTCCTGGTGCACCTTCGTGACCAGCGGGCAGGTCGCGTCGATGGCCTTCAGTGAGCGCGCCTTCGCCTGCTCGTAGACCTCGGGGGCCACCCCGTGCGCGGAGAAGATGACGGTGGCGCCCTCCGGCACCTCCTCGTTCTCCTCCACGAAGATCGCGCCCTGCGCCTCCAGGGTCTGCACGACGTGCTTGTTGTGCACGATCTGCTTGCGGACGTAGATCGGGGCGCCGTAGAGCTTCAGCGCCTCCTCGACGGTCTGCACCGCGCGGTCGACGCCCGCGCAGTAGCCGCGGGGCTTGGCCAGGAGCACGCGCTTACCGGTCTGGGGGGTCGCCTGAGCCTCGGTCACCCGTCCATCGTACGTGTCCGATTTCCCGGCGGCAGCGGCCGCGACCCCGCCCCTCCTGCCGCGCCGAGGCCCGAGGCCGATCCGGTGGGGTGGGGTGGGTGGGTCGTAGGGTGGGCGGGTGAGTGACGGGGCGCGGAGCAGCGCGGAGGAGCCGTGGCCGGTCCGGGTGGTCAGCCAGAAGGTGGGCGCCTGGATCGCGAAGCTCGGCTGGGTGTGGGTGGACGGGCAGGTGGCGCAGATCAGCCGCCGGCCCGGGGCCAGCACCGTCTTCCTCACCCTGCGTGATCCGTCGGCCGACCTGAGCCTGACCGTCACCACCAACCGGGACGTACTGGACGCCGGCGCGCCCGAGCTGCGCGAGGGCGCCCGGGTGGTGCTGCACGCCAAACCGGAGTTCTACGCCGCCCGCGGCACGCTGAGCCTGCGTGCCGACGAGATCCGCCAGGTGGGGCTGGGTGAGCTGCTGGCCCGGCTGGAGAAGCTCAAGAAGCTGCTCGCCGCCGAGGGACTTTTCGACCGGGCACGCAAACGCCGGCTGCCGTTCCTGCCCGGCCGCATCGGGCTGATCACCGGCAGGGCGTCGGCCGCCGAGCGGGACGTGCTGACCAACGCACGGCGACGGTGGCCGGCGGTGGAGTTCCGTACGGTGAACGTGGCCGTGCAGGGCCCGTCCGCGGTGCCGCAGATCATCGACGCGCTCAAGGTGCTGGACGCCGACCCGAGCATCGACGTGATCATCATCGCCAGGGGTGGCGGCGGCATCGAGGACCTGCTGCCCTTCTCCGACGAGGCGCTCTGCCGCGCGGTGTTCGGCTGCCGCACCCCGGTGGTCAGCGCGATCGGTCACGAAACGGACGCGCCGTTGATCGACTACGTCGCCGACGTCCGCGCGTCCACCCCGACCGACGCGGCCAAGCGGGTGGTCCCCGACCTCACCGAGGAGGTACGCCTCATCGGTCAGGCCCGGCACCGCCTCGAACGGGCGGTGCGCAACCTGGTCGACCGGGAGTCCCACCGGCTCGACGGGCTACGTTCCCGTCCGGTGCTGGCCCGGCCGCAGGTGATGGTGGAGCAGCGGGCGACCGACCTGAGTGCGCTGCGTCAGCGGGCCGGACGATGCCTGGCCCACCGCCTGGGTGCGGCCGACGACGAGCTGCGGCACACCCTGGCCCGGCTACGCGCCCTCTCACCCGCGGCCACCCTCGACCGGGGGTACGCGATCGTGCAGCGCGCGGACGGCCACGTGGTCCGCGCGGCGGCCGAGGTCGGCAAGGGCGACCCGCTGCGCGTCCGCCTGGCCGACGGTGAGCTGGCCGCCACGGTGGACGGCTGAGTGGCGGGGCGCGGCGACCGGAGCGTGGTGTGCTGAGATGGACGCGATGACTGACGACACGAAAGCCGGGCCGGACGAGCGGCTCAGCTACGAGCAGGCCCGTGCCGAGCTGGCCTCGGTGGTGGAGCGGCTGGAGGCCGGCGGCACGTCCCTGGAGGAGTCGCTGGCGCTCTGGGAGCGTGGCGAGGCGCTGGCGGTGATCTGCCAGCGGTGGTTGGACGGCGCCCGGGCGCGGATCGAAGCGGCCCGGCAGGAGTCCGCCTCCTGACCGCCGGTGGGGCGACCGGAGCCGCCCCACCCGCGTACGACCGTCAGTTGAACAGGCTGTACAGTTCGGCCGGCGCCTCGACGACCTGGTTCGCCGGCGGCTTCTGCGCGGCGGTGGCGGCACCGTAGTCGGAGTACGTCATCCGGATCTCCTGCGCCGCGGTCTGCCCGGCGGCCGGGAGTTGCAGCACCAGCTCACTGAGCCGGCCCTGCGGATCCACCTTCGCGGTGAACGGAACCGTCTTCGCCTGCGTGCCCAGCGCGGCGATCGTGGCGGCGTTCAGCGAGCCGGCCTCGGCCGCCCTGCTGACGTCGATGGTGCCGGCGTACGTGCCGGTGCCGGTGCTGCGGACCTCGGTGATGCCCTGGGTCAGCACGGCGCTGCCGGCCGGGTCGACCTTCTCGAAGTCGAAGCCGAGGCTCCGGTTGCCCTTGATGCGGGTCTGGTCCAGGTGCTGGTACTTGCCGAGGTTGAGCCGCTTGATGGCGGGCAGGCTGTCGGCGGTGGCGCCGGTCAGCTCCAGCTTCACCCAGCTGTCCGGCTTGAAGTGGATCACGTCGAGCTTCATGGCCAGGTCGGACGAGGGACCGCCAAGCGCGATCTTCATGGACGCGCTCTGGCTCGGCTGGTGCACCTGGCCCTCGGCGGTGGAGCCGACGCCGGCGAGGGTGAAGCGGAAGTTTCCGTTGCTGATCTCCCGGGTGGAGTCGAGCAGGGCCTGCTTGGCGTCGCCCGCCACGGGCGAGCCGGACGGGCTCGGCACGCCGGACGCGCTCACCGTCGGGGACGCGGTCGATCCGGCGCTAGAGGTCCCACTGCTGTTGCAGGCGGCCAGGCCGGGCGTGAACAGGGCGGCGGCCACCAGGCCGGCACTGAGTCGTCGAACAGTCATATGTGTCTCCCAAGGGGGTCACCCGACGACCAGGACGGCGCCGGAAACCGGGCGACGCAGCAGCACCCTCGGCTGCGCCGCGCGACCCGGGCCGTGCGCGCGCCCGGATCACTCCCTCTCTGTTCCCTGTCGACCCGTCGGACAATCACCCTTTCTGTCCGGTTGCCCGGTGGAGGACGGCGCCGGTGGGACCGGGGCGGCACGAGGCCACCCCGCCCGTCAACGCAACGAGCCGGCGAGTTGGCGGAGTTCGTTGTCCCGGGCGTCGCCGATGACCAGCACCGTCCGGGCCGGCTCCAGCAGCACCAGCGCCTGCTGGTTGCCCCGTGCGGTGTAGCGCTGCCAGGTGCGTCCGGCCAGCTCCGTCGGGCCCTGCGGCTGGCCCTGGTCGGTCAGCTCGGCGGGGAGCAGCCGCTCCGCCGGCACGCTGCTCTGCACCAGCTGGACGCCCCGCCCCTCCGGGGTGAGGTACCCGATGCGCAGATTCGCGCCGTCCTCGACGGTCTGGAAGCGGGCGCTGACCGTGCGCCAGCCGGAGCTGAGCCCCTGCGGCTGGTTCACCGGGAAGGCGTTCGCCGACTGGGCCTGTTCGATCGCCGGCGCCGGGTCGACCGTGGTGGGCTCGTCGCCGCCGAGGAATCCCCGGTAGAAGGCCAACAGCAGCGCGATCGGGATCAGCAGCACCAGCAGCGAGATCGCCATGTCCTTCGGCGACCGCTCGGATTTCACGGATCCTGTCGGCGGCGGCGGCGCGGGCCGCTCGCCGGCGGCCGGGCCCGACGCGACCAGGGCCGGCTCGTCGGCCGGCGGCGTCGTCCGGTCGGTCTCGGCCTGCTCAGCACCGGAACCGGCGGGGACGTCCGCCGGCGGCTGGCCGCCGGGCGGCGTGGGGTCGTCGGGTACGCGGTCGGCTGGCTGTGCGGGTTCCACCCTCTTATCTTCGCAGCCGCCCGACCGGCGGTATCCGGCCCATCGCCGCCCCGCGCCGACGCCGGGTCAGCCATCGTGTGAGGATCAGCGACAAAGCCGGCAGCGGGAGGCGTCCCGCCGTCGGTCCACCCCGCACCGTCGCGAGGAGGAGCAGCCGTCATGACGAACACCAGGACGCGGATCCCACAGGATCTCGACCGTAACCTTGCCCTCGACCTGGTCCGGGTCACCGAGGCCGCGGCGATGGCCGCTGGCCGTTGGGTCGGCCGGGGCGACAAGGAGGGCGGCGACGGGGCCGCCGTCGACGCCATGCGCAAGCTGATCAACTCGATCCAGATGCGCGGCGTCGTGGTGATCGGCGAGGGCGAGAAGGACAACGCCCCGATGCTCTTCAACGGCGAACAGGTCGGCGACGGCACCGGACCGGAGGTGGACGTCGCGGTCGACCCCGTGGACGGCACCACGCTGATGAGCAAGGGCATGCCGAACGCGCTGGCGGTGCTCGCCGTCTCCGAGCGCGGCGCGATGTTCGACCCGAGCGCCGTCTTCTACATGGAGAAGCTCGCCGTCGGGCCGGCGTACGCCGACGTGATCGACATCAACGCCGGGGTGGCCGACAACCTGCGCCGGATCGCCAAGGTCAAGGGCACCGACGTCTCGGAGGTGACGGTCTGTGTGCTGGACCGCAGCCGCCACGACGACCTGGTCGCGCAGATCCGCCGCGCCGGAGCGGGTATCCGGTTCATCTCCGACGGGGACATCGCCGGTTCCATCGCGGCTGCGCGGGGCGAGTCGGACGTCGACGTGCTGATGGGCATCGGTGGCACCCCCGAGGGCATCATCTCCGCCTGCGCGCTGAAGTGCATGGGCGGGGCGATGCAGGCCAAGCTCTGGCCGCGCGACGACGAGGAGCGGGAGAAGGCGCTCGCCGCGGGGCACGACCTGGACCGGGTGCTGGGCACCGACGACCTGGTCACCGGGGACAACTGCTTCTTCGTGGCGACCGGTGTCACCTCCGGGGATCTGCTGCGCGGGGTGCGCTACCGGGCCGGCGGCGCGTACACCCAGTCGATCGTGATGCGGTCGAAGAGCGGCACCATCCGCGTGATCGACTCGTACCACCGGCTGGAGAAGCTGGCGCTCTACTCCGCGGTCGACTTCGACGGTCGTCCACTGGCCGAGCAGGAGTGAGTGTCACCGGCACGGCGACGCCACAGACCCTGTCAGCCACCCGCCGGATCACCGGTGTCGGGCTGGCGTCGGTCTCCGGGCTCGCGGTGGCGGTGCAGTCTCGGATCAACGGCGAGATGGGGGTACGCCTGGCCGACGGCTTCGCCGCCGCGGTGGTCTCGTTCGGCGTCGGCCTGCTGGTGCTGCTGGTGCTGGTGCCCGCCACCCCGGGCGGGCGGCGGGGGCTGGTCGCGGTGCGGTCGGCCCTCGCGGCGGGCACGCTCCGGCCCTGGCAGTGCCTCGGCGGGGTGTGCGGGGCGTTCCTGGTGGCCACCCAGGGGCTGACCATCGGCTCGTTGGGCGTGGCGGTCTTCACCGTGGCGGTGGTCGCCGGGCAGACCGGCAGCAGTCTCGCGGTGGACCGGGCGGGGATCGGGCCGACCGGCCGGCAGCCGGTCACCCGGCAGCGGCTGGCCGGTGCGGTGCTCACCGTGCTGGCGGTCGGCCTGGCGGTCGGCGACCGGTTCGGTGACCCGGGCGCGCTGGCGCTGGCCCTGCTGCCGCTGCTCGCCGGGGTGGGCATCGCGTGGCAGCAGGCGGTCAACGGCCGGGTCCGGGCCGCGGCCGACAGCGCCCTGACCGCCACCCTGGTCAACTTCACCGTGGGCACGATCGCCCTGCTCGTCGCGTTCGCGGTCGACATCGCCGTACGCGGCTGGCCGATCGGCCACCTGCCGACCGAACCGTGGCTCTACCTGGGTGGCCCGATCGGCATCGTGTTCATCGCGATCGCCGCGGCGATCGTGCGCTTCACCGGTGTGCTGCTGCTCGGCCTGGCCACCATCGCCGGCCAGATCGTGGGGGCCGTCCTGTTGGACCTGCTGCTGCCCACCGCGGCGTCGCACCCGGGCCCGAACACCCTGCTCGGGGCCGCGCTGACCATGGTGGCCGTGCTGATCGCCGCGCTCGCACCGCCCGCCCGCCGCTGAGCGGGACCGGTCTCGCGGCGGGTGACGTGCGGGTTCAGCCGTGCAGGGCCTCGACGATCTCCTTCAGGGCGCGGTCCAGGGGGGTCGGCTCGACGCCGAGGGTGGCGGTGGTGGCGGTCGAGTCCATCAGGAACGGGCGGTCGAACTGGTAGGCGGTCTCCCGCAGCTCACGGATGAACGGGTTGGTCAGGCCGCCCAGCCACAGCACCGGGTAGGGCATCCGGATCAGCTTCGGCGTGGGCGTGCCGGCCAGCGTCGCCGCCCGGGTGGCCAGCTCGCGCATCGGCGCGGCCGGCGCGCTGGGCACGTGCCAGGCCCGCCCCCAGGCCCGCTCCTCGGCGGCTGCCGCGACGAGGGTACGGGCGACGTCGGCGATGTACGTCCAGGTGTGCGGGGCGTCCCAGTTGACGGGCAGGAAGACCCGCTGCCCGGCGAGCACCCGGGGTAGCACCATCATCGCCAGCGAGGTGCCGCCGACGCCGATGTAGTCCGATCCGCGCACCTCGGTGGCCCGGACCCGGCCGGCCCGGTGGGCGGCGAGCGCGTCGGCCCACATCTGGTTGCGTACCCGACCCTTGGTGCCGGTCGCGTTCGGCGGGGTCTGCTCGGTCATCGGGCCGTCGACGGGTCCGTACCGGTAGAGGTTGCCGACCGTCGCGAGCACCGCGCCGGTCCGCTCGGCGGCGGCGAGCAGCGCGCCGGCCAGCGGCGGCCAGTCGATGGGCCAGCGGTGGTAGGCCGGGTTCGCGCAGTTGTACAGCGCCTGCGCGCCGTCGGTCAGCACGCTGAGCCGGTCGGCGTCGGCGGCGTCGGCGGCGATCCGTTCGATGGCGGGGTGCTCCGGCCCGGCGCCTCGGCGGCTGATCACCCGGACCCGTTCACCTCGTTCGGCGAGAAGAAGGGCGGTCGCGGTGCCGACCGGGCCGGTGCCGACGATCACGTGCAGTGCCATGGGAACTCCTCCGAGCGGGGATATGAAGCGAGAGCGGTGCTCTCGGTTGCTCGTCCAGCATGGCCTGCCACCGTGGCAATAGTCAAGAGCAGTGCTCTCTTTTTTGATTGGTGCTCCAAACCGTGGCAGACTGGCCCCATGCCCGCTTCCTCGATCCGCGCCCGGGTCCGCGCCGAGATGCTCGGCGAGATCAAGGCGGTCGCCCGCCGGCACCTCGCCACCGACGGCGCGAACCTCTCATTGCGCGCCGTGGCCCGGGACATGGGCATGGTCTCGTCCGCCATCTACCGCTACTTCCCGAGCCGGGACGACCTGCTCACCGCGCTGATCATCGAGGCGTACGACGCACTCGGCGACGCGGTGGAGGCGGCCGAGGCCGTGCCCGACCGAATCGACCTCCGCGCCCGCTGGCAGGCGGCCTGCCGGGCGGCCCGGGACTGGGCGCTGGCTCACCCCGCCGAATACGCGCTGCTCTACGGCAGCCCGGTCCCCGGGTACGCCGCCCCGGACGACACTGTCGGCCCGGCCCAGCGCCCCCCACTGACCCTGGTCGGCCTGCTCCGGGAAGGGCTGGACGCGGGGCTGCTCAGCCCGCCGCCCGCCGGTGAGCTACCGGCGCCGCTGCACGACGACCTGACCGAACTGGCCGACACGTTCTTCCCCGGAATGCCCCCCGCCCTGCTGGCCCGGGGCATGGCCGGCTGGACCCAGCTCTTCGGGCTGATCAGCTTCGAGCTGTTCGGCCGGCTCAACCGGACCGTCGCGCACCGGGACGCGTACTTCGACCACCAGGTCGGGCTGCTGGCCGACCTGATCGGTCTGCCCCGCCCGCAGTGATCGCCACCGACGCGAACCGGTCCGCGGCCGGCACCGCGGTCAGCCGGCGTCGGACGAGTGCCCGGGGAACAGGTGGGCGCTCGGGTCGATGGCCACCGCGGCGTTGTTGACCGCCGTCGCGGCCTCGCCGAAGCCGGTCGCGATCAGCCGGACCTTGCCCGGGTACTCGGTGATGTCACCGGCCGCGTAGACCCGGGGCAGGTTCGTCGCCATGGCGCTGTCCACCAGGATGTGCCGGCGGTCCAGCCGCAGCCCCCACTCGGCGAGCGGGCCCAGGTCGGCGGTGAAGCCGAGCGCGGCCACCACCGTGTCCACCGGCAGCGTCTCGGTCGCGCCACCGCGCACGGTCACCTCGGCGCCGGTCACCGTGGCCTCCCCGAACAGCCGAGTCACCTCGGCGTTGACCACCACCCGCACCGGCAGCGACAGCACCCGGGCGACCGTGGAGGCGTGCGCCCGGAACTTCTCCCGCCGGTGCACCAGGGTCACCGAGCGGGCCAGCGGTTGCAGCGTCAACGCCCAGTCGAACGCGGAGTCTCCGCCACCGACGATCAGCACGTCCCGGTCGGCCAACTCGGCCGGCTCCGGTACGAAGTAGACGATGCCGGCGCCTGGCGCGCTGTCGGCGCAGGGCAGCGGCCGAGGGCTGAAGCTGCCCAGGCCGCCGGTGATCACGACCGCGCCGCAGCCGAGCTGCTCGCCACCGGCCAGCCCGAGCACCGGCCGCTCCTCGGCGTACGACAGCTTCTCGGCCCGGGTGCCGAGCAGGTAGTGCGGGCCGAACGGGGCGGCCTGAGCCACCAGGTTGGCGACCAGGTCGCGGCCCTTGACGGCGGGGAAACCGGCCACGTCGAGGATCAGCTTCTCCGGGTACATCGCGGTGACCTGACCGCCCGGCTCCGGCAGCGCGTCGATCACCGCCACCGACAGCCCTCGGAACCCGGCGTAGTACGCGGCGAAGAGGCCGGCCGGACCGGCCCCGATCACGGCGACATCGACCTTGCGCATGGCGTACCGTCGCTTTCCGCTCACGGATCAACGCTTGCTGATCACGACGGTAGGCGGGTGGCGGCGGTCCGGCAAGCACGTCCCAGAGGCGCGCCGAGGGAACCGGTCAGGGCAGGCTGAGCGTGGACCCCGTGTAGTCCGAGCCGCCGACGACCGGCCGGCGACGACGGAACAGGATCGCGGCCACCACCCCGCCCAGCAGCCCGAACAGGTGGCCCTGCCAGGAGATCCGCTCGTCGGTGGGGAGGATGCCGACCAGCTGCCAGCCGTAGAGCAGACCAACCAGCAGGAAGACGGCGAAGTTCCACCAACTGCGCTCGAAGATGCCCCGGGTGAGCAGGATGCCCAGGTATCCGAAGATCACGCCGCTGGCACCGACCACCACCGAGTTGGGCGAGCCGGTGAACCAGACGCCGAGCCCACTGACCAGGATGATGATCAGGGTCGACCAGAGGAACCGCCGGGCGCCGGCGGCCAGCACGAAGGTGCCCAGCAGGATCAGCGGGATGCTGTTGCTGTAGAGGTGGTCGAAGCCATGGTGCAGGAACGGCGAGAAGAAGACCCCGTCCAGCCCGTCGATACGCTTCGGAATGATGCCGGCGGTGGCGTCCAGGCCGAACTCCAGCCCCTGGTCGACGGCCTCGATGAGGAAGAGGAACGGGACCACCGCGCACATCGCGACGAAGGCCCGGCCGAGCGCGGCGTAGAACGCCTCGGTGCCGAACCGGTGGGGGTCGCCGCTTCCAGGGTGCAGGGTCACCCCCCAACTGCTATCAGCAAATGGGGCCGGCCGCCACTCGCGTCCCGTCCGCGCCGGCCCGGTACGGACGATGGCGGGGCGGATGGTCGCCCACCCGCCCCGCCATCGACACCGTCAGTAGTGGCCGTTGCTCTGGAAGAAACCCCAGGCCCCGCAGGGCGTGTCGTACCTGCCCTTGATGTAGCCCAGGCCCCACTTGATCTGGGTGGCCGGGTTCGTCCGCCAGTCGTCGGCGACCGTACCCATCTTGCTGCCCGGCAGGGCCTGCGGAATTCCGTAAGCACCGGACCCGGAGTTGCTGGCCTTGTGGTTCCAGCCGCTCTCCTTGGTCCAGAGCTTCTCCAGGCACGGGAACTCGGCGATGCCGAAACCCGCCTCGATCATCATGGCGCAGCCGACCTTGCGGTTGCCGCTGTACTCGGCGCAGGACGCCGGGATCGGCCCGTCGTACGGCTTGGGCTGCTCCGCCGCCCTCCGCTCGGCCGCCTTGCGCGACGCCGCGGCGGCCTTGGCCTTGCGGGCCCGCTCGGCGGCCTCCTTGGCGGCCTGGGCCGCCCGCAGCTTGGCCTCGTACTCGGCGGCCCGCTGCTTGGCGAACTTCACCCGGTGGGCGGCCTGGCGCTCGCGCTGGTAGGCGAAATCGGCGCGGTCGACCTCAAGGCCGACCTGCGCGGTCAGGCCCTGTTGCTGGGTTTCGCGGTCTTCGCCCAGGTAGAAGCCACCGGCAACGCCCACGGAGAGCAGTGCGACAGCAGCCGTACGGGCGCCCAACCGGCTCCACAGCCGACTCACGAAGTGGTCCCTTCGTCGGGGGCAAGGACGGGGCGCGGCGCCGGCCACACGAGGGCCGTCAGCCGTGCCGCGAGCGCCCCGACCGGTTGCCGGTCGCGCCGCCGCACCGGCCTTCGCCGATGTCGTCCATCTCGGGACGAACGATCATCAACGATTCCTGTGGTGCGTGGGCGCTCGTTGGACACCATCGCGCACAGTGAGACCGATGGGAAACCAACCGACTCGTTCGTGATCTGCGTCACACTGAGAATGCGGACGAATCCCTACATAAGCACCATCAGAGCGGGATGTCCTCCAGCAGATCCGTCACCATGGCGGCAATCGGCGACCGCTCCGAACGGCTGAGCGTGACATGGGCGAAGAGCGGATGGCCCTTGAGCGCCTCGATGACCGCGGTCACGCCGTCGTGCCGCCCGACCCGCAGATTGTCCCGCTGGGCCACGTCGTGGGTGAGCACCACCCGGGAGCCCTGCCCGATCCGGGACAGCACCGTCAGCAGCACGCCGCGCTCCAGCGACTGGGCCTCGTCCACGATCACGAAGGCGTCGTGCAGGCTGCGCCCACGGATGTGGGTCAACGGCAGCACCTCGAGGATGCCCCGCGAGGTCACCTCCTCCAGCACGTTCTCGTGCACCACCGCGCCGAGCGTGTCGAAGACCGCCTGGGCCCAGGGCGACATCTTCTCCGACTCCGACCCGGGCAGATAACCCAGTTCCTGGCCGCCGACCGCGTACAACGGGCGGAACACGATCACCTTCTTGTGCCGGCGGCGCTCCATCACCGCCTCCAGGCCCGCGCAGAGCGCCAACGCCGACTTGCCGGTGCCGGCCCGTCCACCCAGCGAGACGATCCCGATCGACTCGTCCAGCAGCAGGTCGAGGGCGATCCGCTGCTCCGCCGAGCGGCCGTGCAGCCCGAACGCCTCCCGATCACCCCGGACCAACCGGACCGACTTGTCCGGCAGCACCCGGCCGAGCGCGGAGCCGCGCCCCGAGTGCAGCACCAGGCCGGTGTGGCAGGGCAGCCCACCCGCCTCGTCCACGTCGAGCGTCTCGCCGGCGTACAGGCGACCGATCTGCTCCTCGCCCAGCTCCAGCTCGGACATGCCGGTCCAGGTCGGGTCGCTGGCCTGGCCGTGCCGGTACTCGTCGGCCCGCAGGCCCACCGAGGCGGCCTTGACCCGCAGCGGCATGTCCTTGCTGACCAGGGTGACCTCCCGCCCCTCGGCGGCGAGGTTGAGCGCCACGGAGAGGATCCGGGCGTCATTGCTCTCGGTGCGGAACCCGGGCGGCAGCACCCCGTCGTCGGTGTGGTTCAGCTCCACCCGCAACGTGCCGCCGTTGTCGTTGGCGGGCACCGGGTGGTCGAGTCGCCCGTGCCTAATCCGCAGTTCGTCGAGCATCCGCAGCGACTGCCGGGCGAACCAACCCAGCTCCGGATGGTGCCGCTTGCCCTCCAGTTCGGTGATGACCACCAGGGGCAGGACCACCTCGTGCTCCTCGAAGCGGTGGAAGGCCGCCGGGTCGGACAGCAGCACGGAGGTGTCCAGGACGAAGGCCTGGCCGGTTGGTCGCGGCTCCTTGGGGTCGGCCGGCGCGGCGCCCGCCGCACGGCGGCCCCTGCTGGCGCGGCGGGTCGTGGCAGTCGCGGCCGGGGTCTGATCGGCACCGGCGGTCGAACGGCGAGTCGTCACAGGCCTGCTCCGACGGATGGGCACCCGCCACCCGTGTTCCGCCTCCTCCGGTGCCCGGGGACACGGGGTCGGATGCGGAACCCCATGCGCGAGGTCGCAGATCCGGGCGGACCGGCTGGCCCGGGAGAACCCCGTGCCATGCCTAGACGCTAGCGGCGGCGGACCGTCCCGGCTAGAGGGCGATCGTGGATCTCCGGTGACCGCCGTGTGAACGCGCACAGCCCGACGCGGCGGCGGCCGGGCCGGCGCCGACGGGGCGCGGCGGAACCGGCCGGGATGCATGCCCCCTGCGTGCATCCCGGCCGGTGGGGCCACCGTCACCGGTCTGACGTGGCCCCGACGGTGCGTGTCCGCCGCGGACGACGCACCGCGCTCGTGGCGCCGGTCGGCGGAACCGCCCCCGGCGGCTCGCCGACCGGCCTCAGCCGGTCCGTCGGACGAGCGTGCCGGTCGGGTGCCGCCCGGTGATCGGGGCGGCCGGCGCCGTGAACGACGAGCCGGTGTAGGTGGTACCGGGGCGAGCGACCGTGCCCGCTGAGCGCACGACGCCCGCGGGGGAGACCGACAGGGCGGAGGCGATGGCCGCCTGGGCGTCGCGCCGCCGTCGGTTCCACGCGCCCCGGTCACCGTCGAAGTAGCCCTGCCGGTAGCCGAAGCGGTAGCCGATGCGGTAGCTGAGCTGGCCGTGCAGCCGGCCGGCCGCGTAGCTGGTGGCGCCGAGCACCAGGACGAGGAAGACCGCCAGGAACGGGCTCATCGGGCGGCCCCGGCCCGGCCCGGACGCCCGGTCATCGCTCCTCCGGCTCGACCGCGGTGGGATCCGCGACGAGCAGCCGGTCCAGGTCGTCGGTGCTGACCTCCTCGACCAGCTCGACGCTGATCCGGCAGCCGTCCAGCACGACCTCGGCCACGGAGGAGCGGCGGATCTCTCCGCCCGCGTCGTAGACCCGCACGCTCAGCTCCGGGCAACCGAGATGGGTACGCCAGGCGTTCCACTCGGTGCGGTCGCCGACGCTCAGCGACAGGTAGCGGCAGCCTCGGGCGACGTAGAGGCGCCACGGAGCGGTCAGCCCTGCGGCCACCCCTTCGGCAATCAGCCCGAAGGCCTGGGCTCGGGTGGCGAGCTCGGTCACCGCACCCCCCTCGCGCCGGGGGCGTGACGCATGTGAGCACCAGTCGTCTCATGCACGTGACACACCGTAGATTGTCCCATGGGCGTGACAGTATCAGCTTTTCGTCCGTTTACCGCCGCCCCTAAAGGCATCTATTCTGCCCGGGTGACACCCCTCAACAGTGGCACTGGATCGTTTACCGGAAATCCGAAGAACCCGTCACGTTCGCGTGACGACGGCGCGCCCGGGCGCGCGCCGACGACCGACTGGCCGTACCGTCACGGGGTGACCGAGACGGCCAATGCGCGGAAGATCGCCTTCGCCACCTTCGTCCGGCGCGCGCTCGACGAGGCCCGGGCGACCCGGGCCTGGAGCGGCACCGAGGTGTCCCGGCGCACCGGCGTCTCCCGGCAGACCATCAACCGGTGGGTCCGCGGCGACTGGGCCAGCGACCCGGAGGCCGAACGTGTGGTCGCCTTCTGCGAGGGTCTGGGGCTGAACCCCGCCGCGGCCTTCGCCGCCCTCGGCTGGGACCGCACCGCCGCGGGCCCGCGCGCCGGCCAACCGGCACCGCCGATGGACCCGGACGTGGAGGCACTGCTGCGGCGGCTGGTCGATCCGAACGTGTCGGACGCGGAGAAGTTCCACATCCGCGAAACCATTCGATACCTCGCATATCGCCCGACGCTGCCGGTCGACGTCCGAAAAAGAGGGAATCAGGCCGGCTAGTTCCTCAGATGGCGAAAGAACGCCTGGTCAGGTTCATTCGTTTGGCTCCGGGGCCGGAACGGGCACGCTAGCGTCCCTATTCGTACTGCTTGGGCTCGTCGTCGGCGGGGGACGGGACAAGGCCGAACCCAGCCCTGCGGGACAGAAGGAGGCGTCTGTCCATGACCCTGAAGTGGTTGGCAGTCGTGGTCGCCACGGTGTCGATGACACTGTGGGCGACCGGCAACGCGGTGACCCTCGTGGTCAACGGCGGGCAGCTTCCGCTGCTCGTCAACCTCCTCGTGCTCATCAGCGCCGGCACCGCGGTCATCCTGGCCGTCATGGCGGAGCTGCACGAGCGGCTGAACGACCGGATCAGCGCACTCACCGAGTTCCTGGTGGCACGGCTCAACGAGATCGAGAACCACACCGGCGATCGCAACACCGGGTTCGTGGAGGGTTATCTGCTGAGTCACGGCCAGGAGGCGGCGGTGGTGCCGTTCGGCCGTCGCGGACGAGGAGCCGCCGAACGCTGACCACGCGCCGCCGAGTGGGCCCGCTCGGCCAGGAATGAGCCTCCTTCGCCGGGGTACGCTGACGCGCGTGCCGCCGTTGAATCTGGGCAATCAGCAGCCGAGGACCCCGTTGAACGCCGACCAGGCCTGGCGGATCACCGCCGGCCGGGCCGCCGGGACCGTCCTCTTCTTCGACTTCGACGGCACGCTCGCGCCCGTCGACGACGATCCGAACGCGGTACGCCCCGCTCCCAAGGCGCTGGCCGCGATCGAGGCACTGGCCCCGGTGGTGCAGCGGGTCGCGATCGTCTCCGCCCGACCGGTGGAGTTCCTCCGGGACCATCTCGGCGGGCTCGCAGGCGTGGACCTGTACGGCCTCTACGGGCTGGAGCACAGCCACTCCGGCGGAGAGACGGTCACCGAGCCGACTGCGCTGCCCTGGGTGCCGACCATGGCGGAGCTGGCCGACCTGGCCCGTGCGGAGCTGCCGCCCGGCACGCTGGTCGAGTACAAGCGGCTCTCCGTCGCGCTGCACTGGCGTACCGCGCCGCAGCTCGGCCCGACCATGCAGCAGTGGGGGCAGGCCCAGGCCGACCGTCTGGGGCTGCGTGTGCAGGCCGGGCGGATGGTGCTGGAGCTCAAGCCGCCGGTCGACGGGGACAAGGGCATGGTGATCGGCGAGGTGATCCGGGATGCCACCGGCGCCTGGTACTTCGGCGACGACGTCTCGGACATCAAGGCCTTCGCCGCCCTGCGCGCCCGAGCCGCGGCCGACCCGGACTTCTTCGGCGTCTGCGTGGCGGTGGCCAACCCGGAGACCGGCCAGGAGGTGGCGAACGCCGCCGATCTGACCATCGAGTCCCCGGCCGCCCTGGGCGACTTCCTCACCCGGGCGCTGACCCACCTGCCCTGACGTCAGGCGCCGTAGCGACGTTGCCGAGTGGCGTACGAGCGCAGCGCACGCAGGAAGTCGATGTGCCGGAAATCCGGCCAGTTGAGCTCGCAGAAGTAGAACTCCGAGTGCGCGGACTGCCACAGCATGAAGCCGGACAGCCGCTGCTCGCCGCTGGTGCGGATGACCAGGTCGGGGTCGGGTTGGCCGCGGGTGTAGAGGTGCTCGGCGATGTGCTCGACGTCCAGCACCTCGGCCAACTCCTCGATGGTGCCGCCGGAGGCGGCGTGCTCCAGCAACAGCGAGCGCACCGCGTCGGTGATCTCCCGCCGGCCGCCGTAGCCCACCGCGATGTTGACCTCGGCGCCGCCGCTGCGCTCGCGGGTGCGCTCCTCGGCGCCCTTGAGCGCCGCCGCGGTCTGTGCCGGCAGCAGGTCGAGCGCCCCGACGATGCGCAGCCGCCAGGGGTTGCCCTCCTCGGCCAGCTCCACCACCAGATCCTCAATGATCTTGAGCAGCGGGTCCAGCTCGCTGGCCGGCCGGCGCAGGTTGTCGGTGGCCAGCAGGTAGAGCGTGACGTGCCCGATACCGGCCTGGTCACACCAGCCGAGGACGTGCTTGATCTTCGCGGCGCCGACCCGGTGCCCGTCGTTCGGGTCGACGAAGCCCATCTCCCTCGCCCACCGACGGTTGCCGTCGCACATCACCCCGACGTGCCGGGGCACCGGCTTACCCGCGAGCTTCGCCGTGAGCCGGCGCTCGTACACGGAGTAGATAAGGTTCCGCAGCGTCATCACCTAGCAGCGTAGCGACCCGCCGGGCGGATCACCGCCTCGGAGGCCGATCCCCGCCGGAGAGCCCGAATCCGATCATGGCCAGGGTACGGGCGGTGAGCCGCCCGTCGCCCAGCCCCAGCTCGACCACGTCGTCGAACACCCGATCGTCCCGACGGGCCGCCCGGACCGCCGCGTCGACCACCCACCGGCGCCGCGCCAACCAGGCCGCCACCGAGCTGTGCCGCAGGTGGGTGCCGAGGCGGCGACGGAGTCCGTCGGCGTAGCGGCGGGCGGCGGCCTCGGGTGCGCGGGCCGCTGCCGCCCCGGCCAGCGCACCGGAGAGCAGCGCGTAGAAGATGCCCTCCCCGGTGAACGGATTGATCAGCGACAGCGCGTCCCCGGCGAGCAGGGTGCGGCCCTGCGCCGGTGCCGGCCGGTGGGTGGACAACGGCAGGTGGTGGGCACGCAGCGCGGTCACCGTCGCGAGGTCGGTGCCGGGCAGCAGCGCGGCCAGCCGGTCCAGCAGGTACGCCCGACTCAGCGGCTCCCCGCGCAGCACTTCCCCGTACCCGACGTTCGCCCGTCCGTCGCCGATCGGGAACGACCAGGCGTACGCCGGCCAGTGAGCCTGCGAGGTGACGATGAGCTGCTCGGACGGGCCGGGCAGCGCCGGCGCGTACCCCCGGATGGCCAGCGCCAGGTGCCGGTCGGGGTTCACCGGGTGGCCGAGCGCCCGGCGCACCACCGACCCGGCGCCGTCCGCGCCCACCACCACACGGCCGGACAACTCCCCGTCGAGCACCACCCGGTTGGCGCGCGGCTCCACCCGCCGGACGGTGTGCCGGCGCAACTGCGCGCCGGCGGCCACCGCGGCCGCCACCAACCGCGCGTCGAAGACCTGCCGGGGCACCGTGTACGCCGGGCGGGGCAACGCCCGCGCCACCGCGCCCCCGCCCGGGGCGATCATGCGCAGCGCGGGCAGCGGCGCGTAGCCCGCCACCGCCTCGGCCACCCCCAGTTCGGCGAGAACGTCCACCGAGTGCGCGGCGATCCCGTCGCCACACGCCTTGTCCCGGGGAAAGTCGGCCCGGTCCAGCAGCAGCACGCTGGCACCGGCCCGGCGGGCCGTCAGCGCGGCGGCCGCTCCGGCCGGCCCCGCTCCCACCACCACCACGTCGAACTCGTCGCCCACCGCGAGCCTCCCTCCGGCCGGTGCGACGCGGCCCGTCCCGCCCCGCCGGCGATCCGCCCGTGCCGCCGACGCCGGTCTGTGACCGACGCCACCCGCCATCCTGCCTCCTGCCGGCTCGGGTCGACCGACACCGAAGCGCCCGATCTGGCCAGAACGCCCCAACCGGCCGGCACCCCCTCGTGCCGCACGCTGCCGCGGCAGCCCGGGGTATGTGCATGTCCCAGGCCCTGTAGAGCTGCCCCACCTGTGGGGCATGCAAGGCCGAAGTGCCCGGCGGCCCATTTCTGGGGCAGCTCGACAGGTGCCCGGAGAAGCTGCCCGCGAGCGGGCCACGCAAACGGCCGAAGTGCCCGGCGGCCCATTTCCGGGGCAGCTCGACAGGGCACCAGAGAGGCGTGGCAGGCCCGAACGGAGCCGCGCCACGCGGGTCAGGCCGGGGCCGCGGCATCCTTCGCGCGAGCC
This sequence comes from Micromonospora sp. NPDC005163, assembly GCF_053599835.1. NCBI lineage: Bacteria > Bacillati > Actinomycetota > Actinomycetes > Micromonosporales > Micromonosporaceae > Micromonospora > Micromonospora sp. NPDC005163. The sequence continues at coordinate 133,337 of NZ_JBSFYP010000001.1, read as the reverse complement.
GCGCGCCGTAGCCCGTACAGCGTCAGGGCCGCGGCAGCGAGCAGCGGGCCACCGTCCCGGATCAGTCCGTCCAGCCCCAACAGCCACCAGCACAGCGGCAGGTCCACGGCGAGTACGGCCATCGTGACGACGACCAGCAGGCCGCGCGCCCAGTGCTTGCCGCGCATCAGAAACGCGGTGCAGAACAGCACCGCGTAGCTGGCCGTGATCCCGGCGCCGAACCAGAACAGCACGGCCGGCACCGCGGTCAGGCGATCGTCCAGGATGGATCCTCCGGCCACCAGCGCCGGCACCAGCATCAGCGGGCTGTAGGTGAACGCCGCCACCCGACTGGTCAGCAGCCAGCCACTGGCCTCCGGCCGGCGCGGTGGCGTCTCCCGCCAGGAGATGCCGGCCCGGTCGATCACCAGTCGCGGCCGGTGCCGGACCAGGTGCCCGGTCAGCGCCGGCGAGTGGTAGAGCAGCCAGACCACCGCCGCGCAGAGCGCGGTGAGCGCGGCGAAGCCGAGCAACCCGGGCAGTGGCGGCACTCCCTGCCGGGGCACGATCAGCCGGCCGACGGCGAAGATCGTGGTGACCGCGAGGATCAGCCCGAACGGGCGGGCGGCCGTACGCCCCCGCCGGACGTGCCCGATCAGCAGCAGGAAACCGAACGAGCGCAGCATCGCCCAGCCGGTGCGCACCGCCAGCCCGAAGCCCGGCTCCGGGGCGTACCACCAGTTGAGCAGCTCGACCACGACGGTGGCCGCCGCGGTCGTCGCGAGCAGGATGGTCAGCACCCGGACGGCGGACGGCCGCCGGACCTCGGTCTCGGCGGCCGTCCTCATGGGATCCGATGATGCCCGGCAGGGGCGATGTTCACACCTACCGTTGCGGCTGCGCGGCGTCCAGTCGGGCCCGCAACGCGTCCAGCTCGGCCCAGAGCACGCCGGGCAGCTTGTCACCGAACTTCTCGAACCACTCGGTGACCAGCGGCAGCTCGTTGCGCCACTCGTCCGGGTCGACCTTCAGCGCGATCCGGACGTCCTCCGGGGTCATGTCCAGGCCCTCGACGTCCAGCGCGTCCGGGGCCGGAACCATGCCGATCGGGGTCTCCACCGCCGCGGCCCGGCCCTCGATCCGCTCGACGACCCACTTCAGCACCCGGGAGTTCTCGCCGAAGCCCGGCCAGAGGAACGAGCCGTCCGGGTCCTTACGGAACCAGTTGACGTAGTAGATCTTGGGCAGCTTGGCCTCGTCGCCGTCGGTGCCCTTGCCCATCTCGATCCAGTGCCGGAAGTAGTCACCGGCGTGGTAGCCGATGAACGGCAGCATCGCCATCGGGTCCCGACGCACCACGCCGACCGCGCCGGACGCGGCGGCGGTGGTCTCCGAGGAGAGGGTCGCACCCATGTAGACGCCGTGCACCCAGTCCCGAGCTTCGGTCACCAGCGGGATGGTGTCCCGGCGGCGGCCGCCGAAGAGGATGGCGTCGATCGGCACGCCGTTGGGGTTGTAGTAGTCCTCGGCCAGGATCGGGCACTGGGTGATCGGGGTGCAGAACCGGCTGTTCGCGTGCGAGGAGAGGCGGTCGCTGTCCGGCGTCCAGTCGTTGCCCTTCCAGTCGATCAGGTGCGCCGGAGGCTCGCCCATGCCCTCCCACCAGATGTCCCCATCGTCGGTGAGGCCCACGTTGGTGAAGATGGAGTTGCCCCGGTCCAGCGTCCGCATCGCGTTGGCGTTGGTCTTCCAGTCGGTGCCCGGCGCGACGCCGAAGAGGCCGTACTCCGGGTTGACCGCGTAGAGGCGACCGTCCTCGCCGAACCGCATCCAGGCGATGTCATCGCCGATGGTCTCGACCTTCCAACCCGGGATGGTCGGCTCCACCATGGCCAGGTTGGTCTTGCCGCAGGCGGAGGGGAACGCCCCCGCGATGTGGTAGACCTTCCCCTCGGGCGAGGTGATCTTGAGGATCAGCATGTGCTCGGCGAGCCAGCCCTCGTCGCGCCCCATCACGCTGGCGATCCGCAGCGAGTAGCACTTCTTGCCGAGCAGCGAGTTGCCGCCGTACCCGGAGCCGTACGACCAGATCTCGCGGGTCTCCGGGAAGTGCGAGATGTACTTCGTCTCGTTGCACGGCCACGCGACGTCCTCCTGGCCCGGCGCGAGCGGGGCGCCGATCGAGTGCAACGCGTGCACGAAGTCCGCGTCGTCACCCATCGCCTCGAGGATCCTGGCGCCCATCCGGGTCATGATCCGCATCGAGGCGACCACGTACGGGCTGTCGGTGACCTCGACGCCGAACATCGGGCTCTCGGCCTCGACCGGGCCCATGACGAACGGGATGACGTACATGGTGCGACCGCGCATCGAACCGCGGTACAGGTCGTTCATCGTCCGCTTCATCTCGGCCGGCGCCATCCAGTTGTTGGTGGGGCCGGCGTCCGCCTCGTCGACGGAGCAGATGAAGGTGCGCTCCTCGACCCGGGCGACGTCCGTGGGATCGGTGCGCGCGTAGAACGAGTTGGGCTTCTTCTCCGGGTTCAGCCGGATCAGGGTGCCGGCCTCGACCAGCTCATCCGTGAGGCGGCGCCACTCCTCGTCGGACCCGTCCACCCAGACGACCCGGTCGGGGGTGGTCAGTTCCGCGACCTCACGGACCCAGGCGAGCAGTTTCGGATGGGACGTCGGGGCCTGATCGATACCCCGCACAACAGCCGGAGCAACCATGACACATCTCCTTGTGGTCGACGCTGACCGATCTATGGGATGCACGAGTCTCAGCGGCGCGATGCGTCGCTTCGTGGAAACCTGGGATTGGGCTCAGCGTAAACCGGGCAGCCTTCCGAGTCAGTGGGACTGGTTGTGAAGAACTGCACAAGCTACGGCTACGCTGCGGCATTGGGAGCTGATACCCGCTTTCCCGCGCAGTTTCACGCAAATCTTGTTGTGCACCCCGTCGACGTGAGTTGCGGTCGAGCGGCGAACCGGTCCCGCCGACCGTTGCGTGGATTCCCGTTCCGGGACGCGTCACTCCTCCCGTTGGTTACGCTGCGTTCAGCAGCGACGCACCCGGCGCGAGCCCGGCACGAGCGACCACGCATGCTCGCCGTTGCTACCCCGCTGACTGGTCATCAGCCGGTACGCTCGGCCCGTGGCCGCCACGATGACCGGGGAGCAACCGGGTCCCCGGCAGACCCGGCCGGGTCTGGTCCGGGCACTCCTCGACCGTTTCGGTCACCTCGTCCGCGAGTTGAGCAAGTTCGCCACGGTCGGCGGCATCGCCTTCCTCATCGACTTCGCGCTGTTCAACTACCTGACGACCGCGCGTGGCGTCGAACAGGTGACGGCGAAGACCATCTCCACCGTTCTCGCGGCCAGCTTCGCGTTCGTCGGCAACCGGTTCTGGACCTGGCGGCACCGCCAACGCAACAATCCGGCCCGGGAGTACGCGCTCTTCTTCTTCTTCAACGCTGTCGGCCTCGGCATCGCGGTGGCCTGCCTCGCAATCAGCCGGTACGGGCTCGGCAGCATCTGGCCGGCGGTGTTCCAGACGCCGCTGGCCGACAACATCGCCAGCTTCGTCGTCGGCACGGGCCTCGGCACGCTCTTCCGATTCTGGTCCTACCGGCGGTTCGTCTTCGTCGAAGCGGGAACCCGGACCGTTCCGCAGGTGAAGCACGACCGAGACCACGGGGCGTGACCTGCCGCCCGCCTCGTCCGGCCGGTGATCGCCGGCCTCACCGACTGCCCTAAGGTGTTTCGCATGCGTCTTGTCCGTCTGCTGCCTGAGCGCTGGCAGAAGTTCATCCGCGAGGCGCTCAAATTCGGCATCGTCGGCGGCATCAACACCGTCATCAATTACGCGGTGTTCAATGTCCTTGCACTCACCGTCTTTGCCGATGGTCAGTTGAAGGCCACCGTGATCGCGACCATCGTCGCCACGATCACGTCGTATCTTATGAATCGTCACTGGACGTACCGGGACCGCCCGAAATCGGCGCTCCGGCGGGAGTACGTCCTGTTTTTTCTCTTCAACGCGACCGGCCTGCTCATTGAGTTGGGCGTACTGGCCGCAGCCAAGTACGGCCTCGGCGTCCACGGCCTGCTGGCACTGAACGTCGCGAAGACCGGTGGCGTGCTGCTGGCCACCCTGTTCCGGTTCTGGTCGTACCGGACCTTCGTCTTCCAGCCCGTCGTACCGGCCGAGACCGAGGCGAAGGCCGAGCCCACCTGGCACAGCATCCCGCGTGACGAGTGGGACACCATGGCCGGGATGGACCCGGTCGCCGAGCTGGCCGAATCCGTCTCCGAGCTGGAGGAGTCCGACGGCCGTCCGGCGACCGCACCCGGCCCGATCGGCGCTCCCACCCAGGGGAGGCCCACGCCGTTGAGCGCTGGTTTCTCCGCCGACCTGGACGCGGAACTCGCCGCGGAGCTGCACGCCGGCACCCGCCGCGCGCCCCGCCGGTGACCCCACCCGCAGCCCGCTCCGGCACCGGGGCACGCGCCGAGTTGTTCTTCGAGGACCTCGTCCCGGGGCTCACCGTCGACCTCGGCGTGGTCACGGTGGATGGCGACGAGATGGTCGCCTTCGCCCGCCGCTTCGACCCGCAGTGGTACCACGTCGACCCGGAGCTGGCCGGAGCGAGCCGGCACGGGGGGCTCATCGCCAGCGGTTTCTACACGGTCAGCCTGTTCATGCGGGCGTACGTCGACCACCTGCTGTCCCGCGCGGCGGCGGACGCCTCCCCCGGCCTGGAGGAGCTGCGCTGGCTCGCCCCGGTGCGCGCCGGGGACCGGCTCGCCGTCCGGGTCGACGTGATGGGCGCCCGGCCGTCCACCGCCCGCCCGGGCCTCGGCACCGCCAGCCTCACCGGCACCATGCTCCGCCTCGGCCCGGACGACCGGCCCGAGCAGGAGGTGTTGCGGACCCGTTTCCGCGGCTGGTTCGCCCTGCGCCCCGCCGACCCGTCGCCTGAGACCGAACCGACCGAGACCGAACCGCCCGCCTGACCCGCCCCGGCGCGGTGGCCGGGGCGGTCACGCAGTCGGAATCAGCTCGTGGTGTCGCGCAGCGGCTTGCCCTCGCGCATGTCGGCGAGGATGTCACGCATCTCCCCGTCGCCCAGCGAGTGCTTGTCGTGCTGCGCCTCGACCAGCTCGTACAGGGTGGTCTGCACCTGGCCGACGCCTGGGACGTCGGCGAGCACCGACTGGCCGCGCTCGCCGGCGGACTCGATCGTGAGCGTGCCGCAGCCGAGCAGCCGCTCGATGAAACGCTGGTTCATCGAGTGGTCGTTGATCCGGGTGAGCGGGAGGTCCCGCCGGTCTCGGGAGAAGACACCCTGCTGGAGCAGCACCCGCTCATTGGTGAACAGGTAGTGCGTGGTGCGCCAGACCAGGAACGGCCACAGCCCCAGCCAGAACACGGCGACCAGGGCGAGCACCCCGATCACGGCCAGCGCGATCGAGCCTCCGCCGCCGGCCGGCAGCAGGAGCACGCCAACGACTACCGCCGCAACGGCCAGCACCAGCACCGCGATCGGCCGGATCAACGCCTTCCAGTGCGGGTGCAGGTGCAGCACGACGTGCTCGTCCTCGGTGAGCACGTCTTCGGGGAACGCCACGGGAACCTCCATCGCCATTTTTCCGACGCGCAGACCGTAACCGGTCCAACCGCCCCGGCGGATCAGCCGCACGGGGCGGGTTGCGTTCACCGGAGGTGCAGGACATCGCCGGCGGCCAGGACGCGGTCGCCGGTGGGGGTGGTGACCAGGAGCTGCCCGTCGGGATCCACGCCGGTGGCGGTGCCGGTCAGGTCGTCGCCGCCAGGAAGCAGGACCCGCACCTCGCGACCGACCGTGGCACAGGCCGCCAGGTAGGCGTCGCGCAGGCCGCTGGCCACGGCGTCTCCACCGGCGGCGCGCCAGCGGTCGTACCAGTCGGCGACCGCGCGCAGCAACGCCCGCAGCAGCGGGTCCCGGTCGGTGGCCGCCCCGCCGGCCAACTTCAGCGAGGTGGCCGGCAGCCCGGTCGGGTTCACCGGCAGCTCGTCGGCGCGCAGCGTCACGTTCAGCCCGATACCGAGCACGATCGCCGGCGGCTGGTCCGGCGAACCCCCGGGCACCGCCTCGGCGAGCACGCCGGCGCACTTCGCGTCACCGATGAGCAGGTCGTTGGGCCACTTCAGGGTGGCCTCCAGCTCGGCCAGCCGGGCCACCGCCTCGACCAGCGCCACGCCGGCCAGCAGCGGCAGCCAGCCGTACCCGGTGGGCGGCGCGGCCTGCCAACCGCGGTCCGGCACGGCCTCGCCGGGCCGCAGCAGCACGCTGGTGGTGATCCCGGCCCGCGCCGGCGACTGCCAGACGCGGCCGCGCCGGCCGCGACCGGCGGTCTGCCGCTCGGCGACCACGACCAGGCCCTCGGGCTCGCCGACCCGGGCAGCCTCGGCCACGTCGGCGTTGGTGGAGCCGGTCTCGGTGCGCAGCTCCAGCCGGGCCCACGGGCCGTGCGGCGCGACCAACGCGCGCCGCAGCCGGGCCGCCGACAACGGCGGGCGGTCCAGATCGGTGTACGGGGAGCCCGGCATCCCGCCAGCCTACGGCGGTGGCCGCACCGGCACTGAGGCGTACTGCACAGCGGCGTCGTCCTGAACCATCGTTATATTCCCTGGGTGACTACCGAGACCGGGACCAACATCCACAGCACCGCGGGCAAGCTGGCGGACCTGGAGCGCCGGGTCGACGAGGCGGTGCACGCCGGATCGGCGCGCGCGGTCGAGAAGCAGCACGCCCGGGGCAAGAAGACCGCCCGCGAGCGGATCGAGATGCTGCTCGACGAGGGCTCCTTCGTCGAGCTGGACGAACTGGCCCGGCACCGGTCCACGGCCTTCGGGCTGGAGAAGAACCGGCCGTACGGCGACGGTGTGGTCACCGGCTACGGCACGGTGGACGGCCGGCAGGTCTGCGTCTTCGCCCAGGACTTCACGGTCTTCGGTGGCTCCCTCGGCGAGGTCTTCGGCGAGAAGATCGTCAAGGTGATGGACCTGGCCATGAAGATCGGCTGCCCGGTGGTGGGCATCAACGACTCCGGCGGGGCGCGCATCCAGGAGGGCGTGGTCTCCCTCGGCCTCTACGGCGAGATCTTCTTCCGCAACGTCCGCGCCTCCGGCGTCATCCCGCAGATCTCGCTGGTGATGGGCCCCTGCGCCGGCGGCGCGGTCTACTCCCCGGCGGTCACCGACTTCACCGTGATGGTCGACCAGACCTCGCACATGTTCATCACCGGCCCAGACGTGATCAAGACGGTGACCGGCGAGGACGTCGGCATGGAGGAGCTGGGCGGGGCCCGTACGCACAACTCGCGCAGCGGCAACGCGCACTACCTCGCCACGGACGAGGAGGACGCGGTCGACTACGTCAAGGCACTGCTGTCGTACCTGCCGTCGAACAACCTCGACGAGCCGGTGGTCCACCCCGCCGAGGCGGATCTCGCCATCAGCGACGAGGACCGGGAGCTGGACACGCTGATCCCCGACTCGGCCAACCAGCCGTACGACATCCACCAGGTGATCGAGCACGTCCTCGACGACGGGGAGTTCCTGGAGGTCCAGCCGCTCTACGCGCAGAACATCGTGGTCGGCTACGGCCGCGTCGAGGGGCGCCCGGTCGGCGTGGTGGCCAACCAGCCGATGCACTTCGCTGGCACGCTGGACATCGCCGCCTCGGAGAAGGCCGCCCGGTTCGTCCGCACCTGCGACGCGTTCAACATCCCGGTGCTGACCTTCGTGGACGTCCCCGGCTTCCTGCCCGGCACGGGTCAGGAGTGGGACGGCATCATCCGCCGCGGCGCCAAGCTCATCTACGCGTACGCCGAGGCGACCGTTCCCAAGGTCACCGTGATCACCCGCAAGGCGTACGGCGGGGCGTACGACGTGATGGGTTCCAAGCATCTCGGCGCGGACCTGAACTTCGCCTGGCCGACCGCGCAGATCGCGGTGATGGGCGCGCAGGGCGCGGTGAACATCCTCTACCGTTCCGAGCTGGCCGGCGCCGAGGACCCGGCGGCGGTTCGGGCCGAGAAGATCGCCGAGTACGAGGACACCCTGGCCAACCCGTACGTGGCCGCCGAGCGTGGGTACATCGACTCGGTGATCCCGCCGCACGAGACCCGGACCCAGATCGTCCGGGCGCTACGAGTCCTGCGCACCAAGCGCGAAACCCTCCCGGCGAAGAAGCACGGCAACATCCCGCTCTGACCGCGCTCCCTGGTCCGCGCAACTTCACAGAAGTTGTGCAGACCAAGGGCGGCCGTGGTCAGCAGGAGGGGTTGGCGGCGAGGCACATCCGACGCGCTGCCACCACGGCCAGCCGGCGCAGCTCCGGCTCGGAGCTGTTCCGTCCCAGACTGAGCACCGTGATCAGGTCACCCACTCGCACCACCGCCGTGCTGGTGGGCGAGTGCTCGTCACCAATGGCCTTGCCGGTCTTCTGGTCGCGGGGCTGCGACACGGTGTGGCGCAGCAGGGCGGCACCGTCGCCGGCGAAGTCCCGCTGCACCACCGCCCACTGGTGTACCGCCGTCCCGGTCCCCTTGCGTCCCGCGACCTCGTACGGCCCGACGCTGCGCCACTCGGCGCAGGGAGCCACCAGCCGGTCGAGGTCGGCGAAGAACGACCCGGCAGCCTCCGGCGTCACCCGGTACAGATCCTGACTGAGTAGGAAGTCATCGGGACCGGTGTCGGCGGCCTCTGCGGGTTCCCGGAGCATGGTCAGCGCCCGTGACCAGCGGGACGTCTGCCAGGCAGGGGCCATCCCCTGCTCTTCCCGGCAGTAACCCAGCATGTTCTCGACGACGACCATCTCCCCCAACCCCGACTGGCTGAGCTGCACCTGCGCCGGCTGCGCCAGGTTGGCCGGTTGCAACAGTGCGTCGGCGGCGATCTCGCCCCGGGCTGGTGCGGTCGGGCTCGCCGAGGCAGCCACCGGGGGTGGTGTCGGCCCACGACCGTTGCCGACCACGGCGACGGCGGACGCCCCCGTGATCACCAGCACGACCGTGGCGGTCACGGCGGTACGCCGATTGCGCCGCCGGGCCCGGGCCCGGATCTCCTGCGGCTCGGGCCACCGCACGTCCCGCAGGTCCCGGTGGACCCGCTCGACGAATGCCAGGTCGTCACGCATCGGTAGCCTCCTCAAGTTCAGAGACGGCGAGCAGCCCGGCGAGCGCGGTGCGCCCCCGGGAGAGCCGGGCCTTGACGGTGCCCACCGGGGCTGAGGTCTCCCGCGCCACCTCGGCGACTGGCATGCCCATCAGGTAGTACAGGGCGATGGCGGTGCGCTGCTCCTCGGGCAGCCGGCGCAGCGCGGCGACCACCTCGACGGTGTCGGTGCCCGGGCCGGGAACGGTCTCGGTGGCGCCGTGCCGCAGGTACGCGCGGGCGCGACTGCGCAGGCTGCGCCACCGGCTGACCGCGATCCGGCTGGCCACCACCCGCACCCACGCCTCCGGGTCGTCGTACCGGCTGACCGTCGACCAGCGCTGCCACGCCCGGATGTACGCCTCCTGCACGGCGTCCTGCGCCTCGACCCGGTCGCCGGTGAGCGCGTAGACGAAACCGAGCAGCCGTTGCCGGCTCCCGCGGTAGAACTCGTCGAACCCGTTGACGTCCGGCACCCGCTACCTCCCCGTGTCGGTCGCAGGGAACACGCGCCGGGTGGGGTCCTCGGTTGCCCCGGTCAGGCGATCATCTTCTCCAGGTCGGCGAGCGGGAACGCGCCGGCTCCGATCCGCTCCCGCACCGCCCGGCGCACCGCGCGTTGCACGGCCACGTTGGCCGGCGTCGGTACGCCGTGCAGCCGGCCGAGCAGCGCGATCTCACCGTTGAGGTGGTCGACCTCGGTTGAGCCCGTACCCCGGGCCAGGCTCTGCCAGGTGGAACCGCCGGAGCGGCCCGCGCCGTCGACCGGGCGCTGCTGAACCCGATCGCCGCGTTCGGCTCGCTCCTCGTCCGGCGAGGTGTGCGCGATGTGTGCGGCGGCGAGCGCGGCGACGCCCTCGGCGCGTACCCGCTCGGCCAGCGCGTCCGGGATGTCCCGGCCGAGCAGCGCCTGGAGGCCGTTGCCGAGGTTGGCGAGCAGCTTGCCGTACTTCCAGCGCAGCACGTCCTGCCGGACCGGGGCGACGAACCCGGCGGCGGTCAGGTCGGCGGCGATCGCCTGATCGGTGTCGTCGACGCCGGCCGGGTAGCGCCCGATGTGCAGCATTCCCGGGTGCGGGTAGCCGTTGGACACCACCACGCCCGGGTCCAGATGGGTGGCCGGCAGCCAGACGCAGACCGGGTGCACGTCGGCGAAGAGCCGCAGGGCGGCCCTCTCGTTGGCCACCCCGTTCTGCGCCGTGACCAGCGGCAGCCGCTCCCCCGCCGTGCCACCCCCGTCCACCGGCGCGTCCACCCAGGCGGCCAGCGCGCCCGCGGTGTCCTGCGACTTCACGGTGAGAATCAGCACCGTGTCGGCCGGCAGCGGGCGGTCACCGGGGCCGTCCGCGGCGGCGAGCCGGGCGGTCAGGTCGCCGTCGGGCTGGCGCAGGGTCAGGCCCCGCTCGCGGATCGCGTCCAGGTGCGCGCCCCGGGCCACCAGGGTCACGTCCCGACCGGCCTCGGCCAGCCGTACCCCGATGGTCCCGCCGACCGCGCCCGCCCCGATGATCACGTATCGCATGCGCCTCATTCTGCCCGCCCGAACCCTCGTGGTCAGAGAGTCAGGCCGGCGTCGGTGAGGATCGGGCCGGCGAGCAGCAGCGCGCCGGCGACGAGCGCGACCAGGTTGACCAGGGCGAAGAAGAGCACCCAGAAGAACGCCGGGAACGGGGTGAGGCCGGCGAGCTGGTCGGCGTCGGACGCGGGCATCCGGCCGCGCGAGCGCAGCCGTTGCAGCTCCACCACCGGCCGCACCCCACCGAGCAGCAGGAACCACACCCCGGTGTACGCGAAGGCGGCCTGCACCTGCGGGGTGGCGTACCACGAGACGGCGAGCACCAGGGCGCCGGTGACCAGCAGCGACACCACGCCGAAGGCGTTGCGGATCATCACGAGCATGGCGAGCAGCAGCACCACCGCGACCCAGAGCAGCAGGGTGATCCGGTTGCCGCCGAGCAGCCAGGCGCCGGCCAACCCGACCAGCGGCGGGGCGACGTAACCGGCGAGCAGGGTGAGGATCATGCCCGGCCCCGAGGGCCGACCGGCGGAGAGCGTCAGCCCGGAGGTATCCGAGTGCAACCGGATGCCGCGCAGCTTGCGGCCGGTGAGCAGGGCGATCAGCGCGTGCCCGCCCTCGTGGGCGATGGTGATGGCGTTACGGGCGATCCGCCACGGCAGTCGGGTGCTGACCACCACCAGCGCGACGGCCGCGGTGATCAGCACCAACAGCGCGGGCGGGTCCGGCTGCGCGCCGAACAGCGTGTCCCACAGGTCGCTCAGCCCGTCGATCGACATCATGGGGCGCGAGCCTACCGGCGTCGTTCCGGTATCGGTCCCGGGCCACCGGCTCGTATCGGGTGAGACTGATCGAGTGGCATTCCCTGAGGCTGTGCCGGCTCGACGGCGAGCACTACGTCGAGGCACCACCGACCCCCGGTCGATGAAGCTTTTTTCTACAACTCTTGCGATCTAGGGCACTAACCTCCAAAGATGGGCGTCAATAGACCGACGCCCTTGGAGGCAGCCATGGCCCGTACCAGATCACCGCTGCGCCGCGTGCTCGCGGCCGGCCTCACCCTGCTCGCCACCGCGGCGGCGACCCTGGTCGCGACCGCCGGCCCGGCGGCCGCCGCCACCACGCCCGGCGTCGACGTGTCCCGCTACCAGGGCACCATCAACTGGACCAGCGTGCGCAACGCCGGCATCCAGTTCGCCTTCATCAAGGCCACCGAGGGCACCAGCTACAAGGACCCGAACTTCAACGCGAACTACGTCAACTCGTACAACGCCGGGGTGATCCGCGGGGCGTACCACTTCGCCCGGCCGAACATCTCCGCCGGCTCGACCCAGGCCAACTACCTGGCCTCCAACGGCGGCGCCTGGTCGGCGGACAGCCGGACCCTCCCCGCCGCGCTGGACCTGGAGGCCAACCCGTACGCCGGCGGCTACTGCTACGGCCTCAGCACCACCGGGATGCGCAACTGGGTCCAGGACTTCCTGAACACCTACCGCTCCCGCACCGGCCGTTTCGCGGTCATCTACACCACGACCAGCTTCTGGAACCAGTGCACCGGCAGCTGGACCGGCCCCTGGGCGAACCACCCGCTCTGGCTGGCCCGCTGGGCGAGCACCCCAGGCGCCCTGCCGGCCGGTGCGCCGGTGTGGAGCTTCTGGCAGTACACCAGCACCGGCGCCGTCTCCGGGATCAGCGGCAACGTGGACCGCAACTACTGGAACGGCGACCGGTCGCGGCTGATCGCGCTGGCCAACAACACGCCCTGACCGGACCGGTCCGCCTGATCCGCCTGGGGAGGCGGTTGGCGGCAGCGGGATCGGCTGTCACCGCACGGTCGACAATCGGTCCGGCTGCCGCCACACCACCGGTACGGGTCAGGCCCGCCGTCGGCTCATCGCCGGCACCACCACCGGAGCGTCCTCACTGGCCAGAGCGCTCCGCCGGGTCAGCCGCCAGGCAGTCACCCCGCAGACGGCAACGGTCACGACGCTGAGCAGCGCGATGAGCGCCCAGATTCCCGCGCTGACCAGCAGCAGGACGGCGTCGCCGAGCGCGACGAGCATCCACAGTGCCAGCCGGGGCCGAGCGTCCCTCCGTCGGTAACCCATGTCGTGCCTCCTTCCGTCGTCGAAGGTCACATACCCCGGACGACGGAAGGTCATGCTCAGTCCTTGCGGTCGGGCACGAAGCCCTTGGCGATCCGGTCGAAGTTCGGCAGGTTGGCCTGCCAGTCCTTCTCCGCGATCTCCCACCGCAGGGCGTAACCGCGGTTGCTGGCGGTGACGAAGCCGCGGTTGCGGACGTGGATGCGGGTCCCGTCCCGGGTCTCCAGCCACTCCCAGTCGCCGCAGGTCTTCCAGAAGTCGCAGGCATTGATGCTGAGATACTGGTAGTTGTTGACGAGCCTCTTCCGGTTCGGCTCCTGCGCCTGCCAGTCCTTGACGGCGTCCTTCGCCGGAGTGCTGGTCCACTGCACGAGCAGTTCACCCGGCCCGTTGTTCTGGCTGAAGACGACCGTGATGCCGTCGACCTGCCGGCGCGACCAGCCGTCCGGCAGTGGCAGGGCGAAGCCGGCCAGGTCCTTGTGCAGCTTCCAGCCCGCCGGCAGCGCGTTCGGATCGACCGACGGGGTGGCCGAGGCCGTCGGGCTGGGCGCGCCGCTGGTGGGCGGGGGCACCGCCGGAGCCGTGGTCTGCGGCGCCGGAGCCGAGGTAGCGGCACCCCCGGTCGGGCCGGCCTGCGGGCTCTCGTCGCCGTCGCCCTTGGTGAGCAGCGGCACGATCACCACGAGGCCGATCAGCAGCAGGGCCACCACGGCCCCGATCAGCAGGTTGCGCCGGGTGTTGTTCGGCTTCGTACCGCCATAGAGCGGCACGGACGCACGCCCGGCGGGGCTCACCGGGGTCGACATGACCGACGTCGGGGTCGGCGGCCTGCGCTGTTCCGGCGCCACCGGCGGGCCGTCGACCTCGGTCGGCTCGTCGTCGGCCTTCGTCGTGCCGTCGGCGGATGTGCCGACCGCGGCCGTCACCTTCGCCGTCGGGTCGGCCTCGGCGGTGTCCGGGCGGTCGATCGTGGCGGTCGGCTCGGCCGAAACCGGCGCGGTCGGGTCGGCGTCCGCAGCGGGAGGCACGACGGCCGTCGGGCTCGCATCACTGGGCGTCGAGCTGGTGTCGACGACGGGAGTCACGGCCGCGGCTGCCGGCGGGGTCCGCGGGGCCGGCGGCGAAACCGGCCGGTCAGCGCCCTTGTCGGCGGGTCGCGGCGCCGGCACCAGCGGCGGGCGCGGCTCGCGCGGACCGTTCGGCCCGGGCCGGCGTACGCCATCCAGCAGCGAGATGCTGCGCGCCCGCTTGCCACCGGCGCGGCGCAACAGCCGCTCCGCCACCTCGGCGTTGATCCGCTCGTTCGGGTCCTTGCGCAACAGCCCGTTGAGCACCGGCTTGAGTGGACCGGCGTTCTTCGGCGGCGGCATCGGCTCGGTGGCCAGCGCGGCCAGCGTGGCGATCGCCGACGGCCGCGCGTACGGCGACTTGCCCTCGACCGCCGCGTAGAGCGTCGCGCCCAGCGACCACAGGTCGGCCTCCGGCCCGGCGGTGCCCTCCCGGGCACGCTCCGGAGAGATGTACGCGGGCGAACCGAGCACCATGCCGGTGCGGGTGACGTTCGGGTCGCCCGGGATGGTCGCGAGACCAAAATCGGTCAGCACCACCCGGCCGTCGTCGCCGAGCAGCACGTTGCCCGGCTTGACGTCGCGGTGCATGACGCCCGCCTTGTGCGCGGCGTTGAGGGCGCCCAGCACGCCGAGGCCGATCTCGACCGCGCGGGCCGGCGGCACCGGCCCGCTCTCGGCGAGGGTGTCCTGTAACGACTTCGACGCCACGTACTCCATGACGATCCACGGATCGCCGTCGGTGCGGAGAACGTCGAAGATGCGCACCACATTGACGTGGTTGAGCCGGGCGATGGCCCGGGCCTCGCGCAGCGAGCGCTCCCGCATCTCGCGGCGTTCCTCGTCGGTGAGGCCGGGCGGCGGCACCAACTCCTTGATGGCCACGTCCCGGTGCAGCACCTCGTCGCGCGCCTTCCACACCCGACCCATGCCGCCCTGGCCGAGCGGCGACAGGAGCCGGTATCGGTCAGCGACGAGTTGGGGAAGCGCGTTCGACATCGGTGAGACGGTACCCGGACCCCCTGATCGTCACACCGCCGGCACGCCACTCCGCATTGTCGGTAACTTCGCGGCGCGTACCCTGGCGTCATGTCTGCCGAAGAGCCGTTGTTCCGGGTCGTCCGCGGCGTGCCCACCACCGAGGAACTGGCCGCCCTCGTGGGGGCGATCGTCGTCCGGTCCCGCCCGGCCGCCGCCTCCGCGCCGGTAGCCACGTCGGCCTGGGCTCGCAGCGGTCGACCGGCCGGCGCGGTGCTCACGGCCCGCCCGGGCGGATGGCGCTCCGCCGATCTGCCCCGCTGACCCGACCCGCCGTGCGGGGGCTGCCAGCGTCGCTCCCAGCCGTTAACCTCACTCAGGGAAACGGTGCCGTGACGGGTAGGGAGGATCGATGATCCCCGAAGAGGACCGGCCAACCCCCTGGCTGCGCAACTACGGCGGCATCGAGGCCGACATCCGCCAACTCCGAGAGTTCGCCGACCGGCTCGCCGCGGAGGTCGAGAGCAACTACGCGCCACACCTGTCGTACATCGCCGACGACATGTCCGCCCAACTGCCCAACCCGTGCGACGCCTTCATCGAGCTGGTCACCTTCCTGCAGGCGCACCACGAGACACAGCAGGCCACCGCCGACATGGTGTACGCCGTCCGAGGCGCCACCGGCCACCTGGCCGCCGTCGCCGACCGGGTCGCCACCCAATACTCCGACGCCGACGCCTTCTCGGCCGCCCGCGTCGTGGACGTGCAGCGGGCACTCGCCGACCCGGGGACCGTCCTGCCCGGAGGCCCGACCCCGATGCTGCCCGACCCGACCGGCGCCGACGGGGACAGGCCGGTGGTGCTGCCGTGATCGAACGGGGCAGCGGCCGCACCTCCGGCGTCACCGACTGGCAACTGATGGACGTCAACAGCATGTGGGCCTGCCTGCAGGACCACGACACCGCCAACCACTGGAAGCAGGTCGCCGGCTGGCGCAAGGTCTGCGACCTGGCCCAGATCCACCTCGGCCGGCTCCAGGAATACCGGCGCGGTCTCGCCGAGGCGTGGCCGCCCGAAACCAGCGCCGCCTCCCGCACGTACCTCGCCCAACTCGATGACCTGATCGACAAGGTGCGGCACACCCACGACGCCGCCGCCGCCAACTACACCGCGCTCTCCGCCGCCACCCAGGCCATCGGCACCACCCGCGCCGAGCTTCGCAAGATCCATGAGGAGTACGCGACCAAGCTCCAGCGGAAACAGGCGTACGAGGCCACGGCCGCCGACCCGAAAGCGGTCATGGGCAGCCGAGTCACCGAATCACCGGTGACCGACGCCGAACTGGAACGGCTGAACGCGCAGGCGCGGGGCATGATGTTCAACCTCAGCGGCGAACTCCAACAAGCCCAAGCCACCCTCCAAAAACCACCTCCACCACCAAAAACCAAACCGGTCGCCGACCAAGCGAACTCAGATGTATACGGCGGATCTGCCGCCCCCGTTATTCCTCCCATCGTGCCCGCGCCTCCGACGACATCTTCCGCAGCCCGGCCGCACGCGACCGTCCGGCCTGTTGAGTCGCCGATTGCTCCCGGGCTCGGGCCTGTGCTTGGCGCGGCGGCCACCGGGCTAGCCAACGCGCCCGCAAACACTGGTCCAGGTCTTGGACCCACGGCAACAACGCCAGCAAGCCCGACGTCGAATCTCGGACCGCCGTCCCGGTCGCCGGGCATCCCGCCAGTTACGAACTCCAAGACGCTTGGCTCGCAGCCCCATTCCATCAACGGTCGGGGCAGCGGAAATGCGACGCCAACTCATGCAGTCCCACCCGCGCAGCCACGTCCAATGCCTCCGGGAGGCTTGATTGGGGGCATCCCCGGAACTGGACTCGGACAGCCCGGCGCAAGCACTCCACCTCGTCGCACAAATCCAGTCGGCGGCGTGATCGGTGGCGGAGGCGCCGGCACTGGACCTACAGGCGGAGCGGGGTCTCGACCGGGTAGTGGCCGGAGCCCGGGCTTACCACACGGATCCCCGCCGTTCGGCGGTGCTCCGAGCATCATCCCTCCAGGTGGTGGCGCATCTCGCCTGAACCCTCGGGAAGCTCAGCGCGATGAGCGGCGTCCCTGGGATCCCGAACATCCGTGGGAGACAGATCAGGGTGTTGACCCTGTGGTCCGCCCGCCCGACAAACAGGATCCGATCGATCCCGGCCCCGCCATTGGCCTTGATCGATAAGCCTCATGCCGCCTGGACGGCCCTGGCCAGCCTGAGCGCCGCCGTGCTGCAACTCCCACTGCCAGCGCACACCACGCCAGACCCGCCGGGTGTAAAAGTAATTCGTGGTGACCAATGGCACCTTCGTTATCTCCATACCACCGAGGCCCAAGGAATCAGCCGAGGCAACGGAGTTATAGTGGCCGTGCCAGACACTGGTGTCGAAAAACATCCTGACCTTCGAAGCAATCTGTTGCCCGGCGCCGATCTCATTTCCGGAGGCACCGGCGACGGTCTAGACGATGCGAGCAGTCACGGCACTGGCATGGCAGGCCTGATTGCCGCTCATGGACGTGGCAACACAACGGGAGCCTTAGGCATTGCGCCAGGAGCTGGCATTCTCCCCATTCGGATCCAGGTTACGGACGAGGCGGGTAATAGCGACAATCTTGCGGCTGGAATCGAATATGCCATCGCCCACGGAGCCGAAATCGTCAGCGTCTCGTCTGTTGCTGGACCGAACCCCAATCTACAAAGAGCCGTCGAAGCCGCCACACGGGCGGATGTAATCGTCGTTGCAGCGGTAGGCAACAAGCCACGCGATCAGTTCGTCAGCTTCCCGGCCTCGTATCCGGGCGTTATTGCTGTCGGGGGTATCGATCGGGACGGGAATCATGCCGCGATCTCGGTGACCGGTCCGGAGATTGACGTGGTTGCACCGGCGGTCGACATCTACAGCACGAGCACCAACGGTAAGTACCGCAAGGGAACCGGCACTTCCGACGCGACGGCGATCGTGGCGGGGGCGGCGGCGTTGATCAGGTCCAAGTACCCCTACCTTCCCGCGCAGGAGGTGGCGCACCGCCTCACGGCCACCGCCGTAGACAAGGGTTCGCCCGGGCGCGACGACGAGTACGGCTACGGCGTGATCGACCTCGTTGCGGCGCTGACGGCAGACGTACCCCCGTTGGGGTTCGAGTCGGCGAGCGCGCCGGCCGGCGGTGGCCCGACCACGACGGCCGGCGCTCAGCCGGACGACGACGGCGGCGCGTCGGTGGGCGGTCTGGCCACCCTCGGGGTGATCGTGGCCGCCGGTGCTGGGTGGGTGCTGGTGGTGCGTCGGCGGCGGCGCGGGGACGATCCGCCTCCCCGGGTCAGTCGCTGACCGGAAGACGGCACAGTGATCGACTCGGGATCATTGATGTCGCGGTGTGGGGGGTGGTGGGACCGCCCGGTATCAATGAAATCGAGTCGATCAAGAGCGGGTGAACTGGTGGGCACGGGCCGGCGCGGGGCGGATGGTCGTGGCCAGGGTGGTGAGCCGGTAACGTCGGTCGGGTGTCTGCATCCCTGCCGCTCCGTCTCGTGCTCGCCTCGGCGAGCCCAGCCCGTCGCAAGTCACTCCAGGCCGCCGGCATCGAGCCGGACGTGCTGGTCAGCGGGGTGGACGAATCCCTGGTCGTGACCGATCGGGCCGAGGAGCTGTGCCTGGAGTTGGCGCGGCTCAAGGCACAGGCTGTGCTGACCCGGCTGAGCCCGGCGACCGACCAGCGGACGTTGGTGATCGGCTGCGACTCGGTGCTCGCGTTCGACGGGGAGATCCTCGGCAAGCCGGCGGATCCGGCGGACGCCACCCGGCGCTGGCAGCGCATGCGGGGGCGCAGCGGCGTCCTGCACAGCGGACACTGTTTGATCGACGTTGTCGCCGGGCGGCGCGCTGAGGCGGTGGCCTCGACCACCGTCCACTTCGCCGACATCAGTGACGACGAGATCGCCGCCTACGTGGCCAGTGGCGAGCCGCTGGCGGTGGCCGGCGCGTTCACCATCGACGGGCTGGGCGGGCCGTTCGTGGAGCGGATCGAGGGTGACCCGGGGACGGTGATCGGGCTGTCGATGCCGCTGCTGCGCCGCCTCCTCGCCGAGCTGGACCTGCGGATCACGGATCTGTGGACGAAGGTCGCGCCCGGCGGCCAGTCGGTCGAGCCGCTCGGTAACGTCCGGTCATGACCACCAAATCGATCCCGCTCACCGACGAGCTGCACGCCTACCTGGTGGCGCACGGAGCCCCGCCAGACAAGATCATCCGGGACCTGGCCGAGGAGACCCGGTCGGTGCTGCCGGAGCACGCCACGATGCAGGTGGCTCCGGAACAGGCTGCGTTCCTGACCTTCCTCACCCGGCTGCTCGGCACGCGGCAGGCCGTCGAGGTCGGCACGTTCACCGGGCTCTCGTCGCTGGCGATCGCCCGCGGGTTGCCCGAGGGCGGGCAGCTGACCTGCTTTGACATCTCCGAGGAGTTCACCGGCATCGCCCGGCGCTACTGGGCTCGCGCGGGCGTGCAGGACCGGATCGACCTGCGTATCGGCCCGGCCGGGGACCGGCTACGGGAGCTGCCGCACGAGCGGTACCTGGACTTCGCGTTCATTGACGCGGACAAGACCGGCTACCCGGTCTACTGGGCGGAGCTGGTGCCCCGGATGCGCCCCGGCGGGGTGATCGCCGTCGACAACGTGCTGCGCGGCGGGCGGGTGATCGCACCGCAGAACGCCGACGACCGGGCCATCGCCGCCTTCAACGACGAGGTGCTGGCCGACGTACGGGTGGACCCGGTGATGCTGCCGGTCGCGGACGGCCTGACCCTCGCCCGGGTGCGCTGAACGCAGGCAACCGTGAACGCGGATGTCGAGGTGTCCTCGCGCGAAGGACACCCCGACATCCGGAGCGCGAACGTCAGCGGACGCTGCGGGCGAACTGGCGTGCGGCCCAGACGACCCCCGCCGCGGCGAGCACCGCGGTGATGGTCAGGCCCTGCCAGACCTTGTCGCTGCCGAGGTCCCCGGCGAACAGCGCCCGGGTGCCGTCGACCGCCCAGGAGAACGGGTTCCAGTCGGCGATGGCCTGCAACCAGCCGGGCGCGAACGTGAGCGGCAGCAGGATTCCGGAGAGCAGCAGCACCGGCTGCGCCACCGTGTTCATCAGCGGGGCCAGCGCGTCCTCGCTCTTGACCTTGAGCGCGACGCCGTACGAGACGGCCGAGGTCATCAGCGCGATCAGGGCGAGCATCAGGTACGCGAGCAGCAGGTCCCCGATGAACACCCGCAGGTCGAACAGGAGCGCCAGCAGGGTGATGATGACCGCCTGCACGAGCAGCGAGACCACGTCGCGCAGCGAGCGGCCGAGCAGCAGAGCGAGCCGGCTGATCGGGGTGACCCGGGAGCGTTCGATGACCCCGGCGCGCAGCTCGGCGATCAGGCCGAAGCCCTGGAACAGGCCACCGAAGATGGCCAGCAGCACCAGCAGACCGGGTACGAAGATCTTGTAGGCGGCGGCCTGGGTGGGCGCGTTCAGCGCCGGCTTGAGCAGTGGGGCGAAGAGCAGCAGGTACATCACCGGCTGGAAGACGCCGACGAAGACCCAGACCGGGTTACGCAGCAGGAGTTGGATCTGCCGCTGGAAGATCAGCCACGTGTCACGGGCGAATTTCATGAGTCGTCTCCGGGTGGTCAGGACTCGCGCAGCGAGCGGCCGGTCTTGGTCAGGAAGACGTCGTCCAGGCTGGGCCGGTGCAGCTCGATCGAGCGCAGCTCCAGCCCGGCGTTGTCGAGTCGGCGCAGCACCTGCGGGATGGCGGTGGCGCCCTCGTCGACGTAGAGGCGCAGGCCGCCCTCGTCGGCGGTTTCCAGCTTGTTGACGTACGGCTCGCCGTCGAGCGCCTGGGCGGCCTGCGGGGTGGCGGCCAGGTCGAGGCCGACCAGCACCACGTCGCCGGAGATCTCCCGCTTGAGCTCGGCCGGGGTGCCCTCGGCCACCACCTCGCCGTTGTCCATGATCGCGATCCGGTCGCAGAGCGCGTCGGCCTCGTCGAGGTAGTGGGTGGTGATGAAGACGGTCATCCCGTCCCGGCGCAGCCGCCGGATCTCGTCCCACATGTGCGCGCGGCTCTGCGGGTCGAGGCCGGTGGTCGGCTCGTCCAGGAAGACGATCTTCGGCTCGTGGATGATGCCGAGCGCGATCTCCACCCGCCGGCGCTGGCCGCCGGAGTAGGTCTTGCACTTGCGGTCGGCGTACTCGGTGAGCTGAAAGGCGTCCAGCGCGCGGGCTGCGCGGCGCTGCGCGTCGGCCTTGCCGATGCCGTACATCCGGGCGTGCAGCACCAGCTCCTCGCGGGCGGTGGACTCGTCCCAGGTGCTACCGCCCTGCGGGACGTAGCCGATCCGGCGGCGCACCTCGGCCGGGTCCTTGCGCAGGTCCGCGCCAGCGATGGTGGCCTCGCCGCCGTCCGGCTCGATCAGCGTGGCGAGCATCCGCAGCGTGGTGGTCTTGCCGGCGCCGTTCGGGCCGAGGAAGCCGAAGATCTCGCCCTCGGCGACCTCGAGGTTGACACCCCGCACGGCGTCCACCGTCTTCGTCTCTCGACCCGCGCGGGAGCGGAACGACTTCCGCAGCCCCCTGGTCTCGATCATTTCTGCTCCTGGTCGTCCGGGCCGGTCGCGCCGGCCGTCGAAGGGGACGACGCCGGACGGCGCACTCCCCCGCTGTGCCGTCAGCAGGCTAACGCGATATAGCTCTTATGGTCAACGTTGATTATTCCGCGTTGGGAGCGGCCGGCTCGGTCCCGTCCGTCCACTGCGGCCAACCCTCGGCGCTCTCCAGCTCAGCAGGTAGGTACGACACTCCGGAATCGATTTTCTCGGCGATCCGCTCGCACCAGGCCATCTCGGCCTCGGCCCGCGCCGACCACAGCTCGAACATCCAACCGACGTGGACCGGCTTGGTGTTGCGCACCCAGTCCGACTCAAGCGAGGCGCGCATCGACTCGATGCCGGCGCGCAGCAGGTTGGCCCGGTTGCGCAGAGCCGCCGCCGCCTCGGGCCGCGGCATCGCGGGGAGGAAGGAGAAGGCCGCCGCGAACGGGTCCACCGGCTCGGAGAAGTTCCACCAGAGGCCCCGCAGCAACGTCTCGAACTCGTCCTCACCCTTGGGAGTCACCTCGTACGTGGTCCGCGCCGGACGGGCACCGACCTGCTCGGTCGCGACGGCGCGGAGCAGCCCTTCCTCGGTGAGCTTTCGCAGCGCGTGGTAGATCGAGCCGGGCTGCACGTTGGCCCACTTGTCGGCGCTCCAGCTCAGCAGCTCGCGGCGCACGTCATAGCCGTGCACGGGCTGCATCCACCGCACCAGACCGAGAATCATCATCCGAGTCGCAGACACCGGACAAGCGTAATAGGCAAGTTTGACTAGAGCGCGGCACGCACAGTGCGGCATCCCACACTGAGCGATCGTTAGGGCCACCAGGGCGGCCGATACACTCCCCGTCAGTAACCTGCCGGGAGGAGCCACGAAGGTGCGCAAGGTACTCATCGCCAACCGCGGCGAGATCGCCGTCCGGGTGATCCGCGCCTGCCGCGACGCTGGAATCGGCAGCGTCGCCGTGTACGCGGACTCCGACCGCGACGCCCTGCACGCCACGCTCGCGGACGAGGCGTACGCGCTCGGCGGGGACAGCGCGACCGACACGTACCTGCGCATCGACAAGCTGCTCGACGTGGCCGCCCGGGCCGGCGCCGACGCCGTGCACCCCGGCTACGGCTTCCTGTCCGAGAACGCCGACTTCGCCCAGGCGGTCATCGACGCCGGGCTGACCTGGATCGGCCCCACCCCGCAGGCGATCCGCGACCTGGGTGACAAGGTCACCGCCCGGCACATCGCCCAGCGCGCCGGCGCGCCGCTGGTCCCCGGCACCCCCGACCCGGTCGCCAGCCCGGACGAGGTGATGGCGTTCGCCATCGACCACGGCCTGCCGGTCGCCATCAAGGCCGCCTTCGGTGGTGGCGGGCGCGGGCTCAAGGTGGCCCGGACCATGGAGGAGATCCCCCAGCTGTTCGAGTCGGCCACCCGGGAGGCCGTCGCGGCGTTCGGCCGGGGCGAGTGCTTCGTCGAGCGCTACCTGGACCAGCCGCGGCACGTCGAGGCGCAGGTCCTCGCCGACCAGCACGGCAACGTGATCGTGGTCGGCACCCGGGACTGCTCGTTGCAGCGGCGACACCAGAAGCTGGTTGAGGAGGCCCCCGCGCCGTTCCTCAGCGACGCCCAGCGGGCCCAGATTCACGAGAGCGCCAAGGCAATCTGCCGCGAGGCCGGCTACCACGGCGCCGGCACGGTGGAATACCTGGTCGGCGTGGACGGCACCATCTCCTTCCTGGAGGTCAACACCCGGCTCCAGGTCGAGCACCCGGTGACCGAGGAGACCGCCGGCATCGACCTGGTCCGCGAGCAGTTCCGGATCGCCGACGGCGAGAAGCTGCGCATCACGGAGGACCCGACGCCGCGCGGGCACTCGATCGAGTTCCGGATCAACGGCGAGGACCCGGGCCGCAACTTCCTGCCCGCCCCCGGCACCGTCACCGCCCTGCGGCTGCCCACCGGCCCCGGTGTCCGGGTGGACACCGGCATCTCGGCCGGCGACGTGATCGGCGGCAACTTCGACTCCCTGCTGGCCAAGGTGATCATCACCGGCGAGACGCGCACCGAGGCGCTGGAGCGGGCCCGCCGCGCGCTGGACGAGATGGTGCTCGAGGGGATGGCCACCGCGCTGCCGTTCCACCGGCTGGTGGTGCGGGACGAGGCGTTCACCGCCGAGCCGTTCACCGTGCACACCCGGTGGATCGAGACGGAGTTCCACAACACCGTGCCGCCGTTCGCCGCCGCCGCCAGCGCCGCCGAGGCGCCGGTCGAGCGCGAGACCGTGGTGGTCGAGGTGGGCGGCAAGCGGTTGGAGGTCAGCCTCCCCGCAGGCTTCGGCGGGGGTACGACCACCGCCGCACCGGCCGCGCGCAAGTCGACCCGGCGCGGCGGCGCCAAGGCCGGTGCCCCGGTCGGCGGCGACACCCTCGCCTCGCCGATGCAGGGCACCATCGTCAAGATCGCAGTGGCGGACGGCGACACCGTCGCCGAGGGCGACCTGGTGGTGGTGCTGGAGGCGATGAAGATGGAGCAGCCGCTGCACGCCCACAAGGCCGGCACGGTCAGCGGACTCTCCGCCGAGGTCGGCGCCGTGATCACCGCCGGCGCCGCGATCTGCACCATCGCCTGAAGGAAGGGCACCTTATTAACGCCTGGTGCATAAGAAGGGGCCCTTCCTAACACTTTGTCCGTGGTGGCGCTCGGCGCGGGGGTGGTTTGCGGCACCGACGTGGGCGCGGACGGTCGGGGGCAGGAATGATGGCCAGGTGCAGTTCCTTCACGGCGCGGCCCCCGCGCACGACCTGACCTACACCGACGTCTTCATGGCGCCGGCCCGCTCCGACCTGGGCTCCCGGCTCGATGTCGACCTGTCCACGGGCGACGGCACGGGCACCACCATTCCGCTGGTGGTGTCGAACATGACCGCCGTCGCCGGTCGGCGGATGGCCGAGACGGTGGCCCGGCGGGGCGCGATCGCCGTGATTCCGCAGGACATCCCGATCGAGGTGGTGGCGAACGTCGTCGCCTGGGTGAAGCAACGGCACCTGGTCTACGACACGCCGATCACGCTCGGTCCGACCGAGACCGTGGGTGACGCCATCCACCTGCTGCCGAAGCGCTCACACGGCGCGGTGATCGTGGTCGACGAGGCCGGCCGGCCAATGGGCGTGGTCACCGAGGCGGACACCATGGGCGTGGACCGGTTCGCCCAGTTGCGGCACGTGATGTCCACCGAGCTGCACACCGTCCCGGCGGACGCGGACCCGCGTACCGGCTTCGACCTGCTCTCCGCGGGGCGACGCCGGCTCGCCCCGGTGGTGGACGCCGACGGCCGACTGGTCGGGGTGTTGACCCGCCAGGGCGCGTTGCGGGCCACGCTCTACACGCCGGCGGTGGACGACCGGGGTCGGCTGCGCATCGCGGCCGCGGTCGGGATCAACGGGGACGTCACCGGCAAGGCCGCCGCGCTGCTGGAGGCGGGGGTGGACACGCTGGTCGTGGACACCGCTCACGGCCACCAGGCGCGGATGATGTCGGCGCTGCGGGCGGTCCGCAAGCTGAACCCGGGGGTGCCGGTGGCGGCCGGCAACGTGGTGACCGCCGAGGGGGTACGTGACCTGGTCGAGGCGGGCGCCGACATCATCAAGGTCGGCGTCGGCCCGGGGGCGATGTGCACCACCCGGATGATGACCGGCGTGGGCCGACCCCAGTTCTCCGCCGTGCTCGACTGCTCGGTGGCGGCCCGCGAGCTCGGCCGGCACGTCTGGGCCGACGGCGGCGTGCGGCACCCCCGTGACGTGGCGCTCGCGCTCGCCGCCGGCGCCTCGAACGTGATGATCGGTTCGTGGTTCGCCGGCACCTACGAGTCCCCCGGCGATCTGTACACCGACGCCGACGGTCGGCGGTACAAGGAGAGCTTCGGGATGGCTTCGGCGCGGGCGGTCAGCGCCCGTACCGCCGACGACAGCCCCTACGACCGCGCCCGTAAGGCGGTGTTCGAGGAGGGCATCTCCTCGGCCCGGATGCACCTGGACCCGGCCCGGCCCGGCGTCGAGGACCTGATCGACGAGATCATCGCCGGGGTCCGCAGCGCCTTCACCTATGCCGGCGCGCGGGACCTGGCGCAGTTCCACGAGCGGGCGGTCGTCGGTGTGCAGAGCGCCGCCGGCTTCACCGAGGGGATGCCGCTGCCCACGAGCTGGTGATCCCGCATCCCACGGACGTGTCGATCATGAAGTTGTGGTGCCTCACACAAGGGGCACCAATGGGCGAGCCCCCACCACAACTCCATGATCGACGCCGTGGAGGGGTGGGTGGTTACCGGGTCAGGCGCTTGAGGACTTCGCGGGCTGCGTCGCTGGGGTTGTCGCCGACCCGGTCCGGCAGTGCGCCGGCCAGCCAGAGGGTCGCGAAGCCGTGCGCGATCGACCAGGCGGCGAGCGCGTCGCTGTCGGCGTCGACGGGCGCGCCACGGGCGGGCAGTGCGGCCACCCCCGACCGGAGCGCGGCACCGGCGCGCTCCTGTGCGGCGACCAGTTCGGCGTCGTCGGCCCGGTAGAGCTCGGTCCGGAACATCACCTCGAAGTGCGCGCGGTGCCGGACGGCGAAGTCGACGTACGCGACACCGGCGTCCAACAGGTCGTCGGCCGTCGCGGTCAGCGCCTGCGCCAACAGGTCGAAGCCCTGGGCGGCCAGCGCGGTGAGCAGCCCGGCCTTGTCGCCGAAGTGGTGGGCGGGCGCGGCGTGCGAGACGCCGGCCCGGCGGGCCAGGTCGCGCAGGCTCAGCGCGACGGGCCCCACCTCCTCGATCGCTTCGACCGCGGCGGCGAGCAGGGCACGGCGCAGATCGCCGTGGTGGTAGGCGCGCGTTCCGGTCATACCCGAATCCTATCTTGCCATTGACAAGATGCCACTCGCCCAGGCAATCTTGTCACTGACAAGTTCACGAGGAGGATTCCAATGGCACCCCTGATCGCCCTGCTGGTCGGCACCGCACTGGCCCGGTTGACCGGCTTCGCCGGCGTCGACGCGGTGGACGGCTGGCACCCCGCACTACGGGTCGGACTGGCCCTGATGTTCACGCTGACCGCCGTGGCGCACTTCGCCGGCCAGCGCCGCACCGACCTGATCGCAATGGTCCCGCCCGGCATGCCCCGCCCTGGGCTGCTGGTCACCGTCACCGGCGTGTTGGAGCTGGTCGGCGCGGTCGGCCTGCTGATTCCGGCAACCGCCCGCCTGGCCGCCGCCGGGCTCGGCCTCTTGATGCTCGCGATGTTCCCGGCCAACGTCTCGGCCGCCCGCCGGGGGCTGACCCTGGCCGGGCAACCGGTCACCCCGCTCGGCCAGCGCACCGTTCTGCAGATCATGTTCGTAGCCACCGCGGCGGCTATTTCGTTTGGCCCCTGACTATCAGGGGACTAACCTGCTTGCCGTGGACATCGTCACTCTCCAGGACGTGCCGCTCGGCCGGCTGCTGGTCGTGGCCGGGCACCTCGTCGGGCAGCGGTGGAACCGCTACCTCGCCGAGGAGCACGGTCTCACCCAGGCCGGCATGGTGACCCTGATGACGCTCGCCCGGCACGGCGAGCTGCCCCACCGCCAGGTCGCCGAGAAGGGCTTCGTGCGCCCGGCGACCCTGACCGGCATCGTGGACACGCTGGCCCGCGAGGGGCTGGTCGAGCGGCAGCGCGACGACAGCGACCGACGCAGCGTCCGGCTCGCCATCACCCCCGCCGGCCGGGAGCGGGTGGCGGCCCTCACCACCCTGATGCACTCCGGAAGTCCGCTCACCTCGGTCGACGCCGACCCGGCGAAGGCGCAGGTGATCCGGGACTTCCTGCTCGAGGTCATCGGCAGCGGGGACGACCCGCGGATGACCGGACGCCCCACCGACGCGAAGGACCCGGCGTGCTGATCCGACTGTTGCGCAACCAGTTGCGCACCTACCAGCGACCGTTGACGGCAGTGGTGCTGCTCCAGTTCGTGGGCACCATGGCGTCGCTCTACCTGCCCAGCCTCAACGCCGACATCATCGACCGGGGCGTGGCCCGGGGCGACACCGACTACATCGTGCGCATCGGCGGCTGGATGCTGCTGGTCAGCCTGATCCAGATCATCTGTTCGATCGCCGCGGTCTACCTGGGCGCACGGATCGCGATGGGCTTCGGCCGGGACGTCCGGGCGACCCTGTTCGGGCACGTCAACCGCTTCTCCGCCCGCGAGGTGGCCCGGTTCGGCGCACCGTCGCTGATCACCCGCAACACGAACGACGTGCAGCAGGTGCAGATGCTCGTGCTGATGAGCTGCACCATGCTGGTCGCCGCACCGATCATGAGCGTTGGCGGTGTGGTGATGGCGCTCCGGGAGGATCTCGGGCTCTCCTGGCTGATGCTGGTCAGCGTGCCGGTCCTGGCCGTCGCGCTCAGCATGATCATCCGTCGGATGGTGCCAGGCTTCCGGCTGATGCAGACCCGGATCGACACCGTCAACCGGGTGCTGCGCGAGCAGATCACCGGCATCCGGGTGGTCCGCGCCTTCGTCCGCGAGCCGTACGAGACGGACCGCTTCGCCGTCGCCAACACCGACCTGACCGCCACCGCGCTGCGTACCGGCCGACTGCTGGCACTGATCTTCCCGGTGGTCATGCTGGTGCTGAACGTCTCCAGCGTGGCGGTGCTCTGGTTCGGCGCCCAGCGGGTCGACTCCGGCGCGATCCAGGTCGGCGCGCTCACCGCCTTCCTCCAGTACCTGATGCAGATCCTGATGGCCGTCATGATGGCCACCTTCATGCTGATGATGGTGCCCCGGGCCGCGGTCTGCGCCGAGCGGATCGTCGAGGTGCTGGACACCGACTCCTCGGTGGTTCCCGCCGCCGAGCCCATCGCTGAGCCGCCCACCAGGGCCGAGCTGGAGCTGCGCGGGGTGCGCTTCCAGTACCCGGGCGCGGTCGAGCCGGTGTTGCGGGACATCTCCTTCCGAGCGACCCCCGGCACCACCACAGCGATCATCGGCAGCACCGGCGCGGGCAAGACCACCCTGCTGTCACTCATTCCCCGCCTGGTCGACGTCAGCGCCGGCGCGGTGCTGGTCGACGGCGTGGACGTGCGGGAGCTGGCGCCCGACGAGCTGTGGCGGCGCATCGGCCTGGTGCCGCAGCGGCCGTACCTGTTCACCGGCACGGTCGCCAGCAACCTGCGCTACGGAAACCCGGACGCCACCGACGACGAGCTGTGGCGGGCCCTGGAGCTCGCCCAGGCCCGGGACTTCGTGGCCCAGATGCCCGGCGGGCTGGATGCTCCGATCGCCCAGGGTGGCAGCACCGTCTCCGGCGGGCAGCGCCAACGCCTGGCCATCGCCCGGGCCCTGGTCAAACAGCCGGAGATCTACCTTTTCGACGACTCGTTCTCCGCGCTCGACCTCGGCACCGACGCGCGGCTGCGGGCGGCGCTACGTCCGGTCACCGCGCAGTCCGCGGTGGTGATCGTGGCCCAGCGGGTCTCCACGATCGTCGACGCCGATCAGATCATCGTGCTTGAGGACGGGGGGGTCGTCGGAGTGGGACGACACGAGGAGTTGCTGGAGAGCTGCCCGACGTACGCCGAGATCGTGGCCTCCCAGCAGACGGCGGAGGTGCCGGCATGAGCGAGCCCGACGAGCCGCGGACCGCGGCCGTACCCACGCAGAAGCCGGCCGGCGACGGGCCGACGCCGAAGCGGCTGCCCCCCGGCCGGCAGGGCGGTGGGCCGCCGTGGGCGGGCGCGGGGATGCCCGCCGAGAAGTCGATGAACTTCGGGCCGTCCGCCCGGCGGCTGCTCGGCCGGCTGCGCCCGCACCGGCTGCACCTGGCCGCCATCATCACCCTGGCCGTGGTGAGCGTCGGGTTCAGCGTGGCCGGACCGAAGATCCTCGGCCACGCCACGGACCTGATCTTCAACGGGGTGATCGGTCGGCAACTGTCGGCGGGCACCAGCACCGAGCAGGCCGTCGCGGCGGCCCGGGCCGGCGGCAACGACAGCTTCGCCGACATGCTGGGCCGAATGGACGTGGTGCCCGGCGTGGGCATCGACTTCAGCGCCCTGAGCCGGGTGCTGCTGCTGGCGCTCGGGCTCTACCTCGCCGCGAGCGTGCTGTCCTGGTGGCAGGGCTGGCTGCTCAACGGGGTGGTCCAGCGCACCGTGCTGCGGCTGCGCGCCGAGGTGGAGGAGAAGCTCAACCGGCTGCCGCTGCCGTACTTCGACCGGCAACCCCGCGGCGAGCTGCTCAGCCGGGTCACCAACGACATCGACAACATCTCGACCAGCCTCCAGCAGACGCTCAGCCAGCTGCTCACCTCGCTGCTGACCGTGGTCGGCGTGCTGGCCGTGATGTTCTGGATCTCGCCGCTGCTGGCCCTGGTGGCCCTGGTCGCGGTGCCGCTGTCGGTGCTGGTCACCCAGCGCATCGCCAAGCGCTCCCAGCAGCAGTTCATCGCGCAGTGGAAGCACACCGGCGAGCTGAACGGCCAGATCGAGGAGGCCTACACCGGTCACGAGCTGGTGAAGGTCTTCGGCCGGCAACGCGAGGTGGAGGCCGCGTTCAACGCCAAGAACGAGGAGCTGTTCCGGGCCAGCTTCGGCGCCCAGTTCATCTCCGGGATCATCATGCCGTCGATGATGTTCATCGGAAACCTCAGCTACGTGGCGATCGCGGTGGTCGGTGGGCTGCGGGTGGCGTCCGGGACGATGAGCCTCGGCGATGTGCAGGCGTTCATCCAGTACTCCCGCCAGTTCACCCAGCCGCTCACCCAGCTCGCCTCGATGGCCAACCTGCTCCAGTCCGGAGTGGCCTCGGCCGAGCGGGTCTTCGCGGTCCTCGACGCCGACGAGCAGAGCCCCGACCCGGTTCAGCCCGCCCGGGTCACCGACCCGCACGGTCGCGTCGAGTTCGAGCACGTCTCGTTCCGGTACGAGCCGGACAAGCCGCTGATCGACGACCTGTCGCTGGTCGCCGAGCCAGGCCACACGGTGGCCATCGTCGGCCCGACCGGCGCCGGCAAGACCACCCTGGTCAACCTGGTCATGCGGTTCTACGAGCTGGACGCCGGCCGGATCACCCTGGACGGGGTGGACATCACCACCATGCGCCGCGACGACCTGCGGGGTCGGATCGGCATGGTGCTCCAGGACACCTGGCTCTTCGGCGGCACCATCCGCGACAACATCGCGTACGGCCGGCCGGACGCCACCGAGGAGGAGATCCTCGCCGCGGCCCGGGCCACCTTCGTCGACCGGTTCGTGCGCAGCCTGCCGGACGGCTACGACACGGTCATCGACGAGGAGGGCAGCAACGTCAGCGCCGGCGAGAAGCAGCTCATCACCATCGCCCGGGCGTTCCTCGCCGAGCCGTCCCTGCTGATCCTGGACGAGGCGACCAGCTCGGTGGACACCCGCACCGAGGTGCTGCTCCAGCGCGCGATGGCCGCGCTGCGCTCGGATCGGACCAGCTTCGTCATCGCGCACCGGCTCTCCACCATTCGCGACGCCGACCTGATCCTGATGATGGAGAACGGCCGCATCGTCGAGCAGGGCACCCACGAACAGCTGCTGGCCGCCCACGGCCCCTACCACCAGCTCTACCGCTCCCAGTTCACCGCCGCCGTGGTCGAGGAAGACCCCGCCGCACCCGCCAAGTCCCCCCAGCCCGCGTCGATCTAGGGCGGATCATCATGAACGGAGATCCACTCACAACGACCCACCCCGGATCGACGGGTGGGTCAGTCGGGGGGCACAAGGTCGGCCGAGCGGGCGGCGACCTGGCGGGTGATCAGGGTCAGTGCGGCCGCGGCGGGCATCGGATCCAGGGTGCGGCCGTCGCGGAGGCGCAGCGCGAGGTGCCCGTCAGCCTCCTCCCGGGAGCCCAGCACCCCGAGGTACGGGACACGGCGGCGGGTCGCGTCCCGGATCCGGGCGCCCAACGAGCCGGAGGCGGCGACCTCGACCCGCAGCCCGGCAGCGAGGGCCCGCCGCGCCAGCTCGGCCGCCGCCTCGGCCTGCCCGTCGTCCACCGGCAGCAGCACCAGCTGGACCGGGGCGTACCAGGCCGGAAAAGCGCCCTGGTGCACCTCGATGAGGTACGCGAACAACCGCTCCATGCTGCCGACCAGGCTGCGGTGCACCATCACCGGCCGGCGCCGGCCGCCGTCGGAGTCGGTGTACGACAGGTCGAACCGTTCCGGCTTGTCGAAGTCCAGCTGGATGGTGGAGATGGTCGACTCCCGACCGGCAGCGTCGACGATCTGAATGTCGATCTTCGGACCGTAGAACGCGGCCTCCCCCGGCGCCTCGACATACGCCACCCCGGCCAGCGCACCCCGGAGCAGTTCCTCGGCGCGGGCCCACTGCGCGTCGTCGCCGACGTACTTCTCGCCCAGCCCGCGCAGCGACAGCCGGAAACCGGCCGGGCGGACGCCGAGCGCGGCGTGCGCGGCACGGATCAGCCCGAGGATCTCCGCGACCTCCGCGCCCACCTGGTCCGGCGCGCAGAAGGTGTGCGCGTCGTTGAGCGAGATAGCTCGCACCCGGGACAGCCCGCCGAGCACCCCGGAGCGCTCCGAGCGGTACATCCCACCCAGCTCCGCGATCCGCAGCGGCAACTCCCGGTAGGAGCGGCCCCGGGCTCGGAAGACCAGCGCGTGGTGCGGGCAGAGCGCCGGCCGGAGCACGAACTCGTCGTCGGCGCTCAGCCGCATCGGCGGGAACATGTCGTCGGCGAAGTAGCCGAGGTGCCCGGAGAGTTCGAAGAGTTCGCGCTTGCCCAGCGGCGGCGAGTAGACGTGCTGGTGGCCGGACCGGCGCTCCAGCTCACGGACGTACTCCTCGACGGCGTGCCGGGCGGCGGCGCCGGCCGGCAGCCAGATCGGCAGGCCGGCGCCGGCCAACGGGTCGGAGACGAAGAGGTCCAGCTCCCGGCCGAGCTTGCGGTGGTCGATCATGTCGCGCTCCTGGATCGGGTACGACCCGGAGGCGACCCGGACTCCGAACGCCGCGCGGCCCTCGGGGCGGATCGCCCCGAGGCCTGGTCGACGGTGGTTACGTCAGAGCGGCACGCCGGGGACACCCGGCGTCGTGGTCACCACTACCGCGCTGCGCATGCGGCGACCGTACCCGTCGGGCGATCGGGAACGCACCCGGATTTGGCGTGGCGGAGGGGAGGGCGGGCCGCCGGCGCGGGACCCGCCGGCGGCCCTGGGCGACCCGGATCGTCAGGAACGGGGGACCCGACGGTGCTGGGGCCGCGCGGACAACGGTACGCCGACGAACGCCGATCCGCCGACCGGCGCGGGGCGGGCGGACGGCCACCGGACCGTCACCCGAGGACGGCTCGCCTCGTTGTACCTGGGTGGCCCAGTCGTGTCGACGGTCACGGCGGGGTGGGGCTGTCCACGGTGACGCCGGACACGCCGTCAGGCTCGAGACACCCAATCGGCCGCATCCGGCGAGGTGGCACGCGTGCCCGAACTACTGACTGACGTCGCATCGCCGACCTGGGCGTACCTCGTGCTGCTCAGCCTGCTGATCGCGGACGCCTTCGTCCCGGTGATTCCCACCCAGATCGTCATGATCACCAGCGGTGCGCTCACCGTCTACGGCGGGCTCAGCCTGCCGGTCACCATCATCGTCGGCGCGCTCGGCGTCTTCGCCGGTGACCTGGCCTGCTACCTGCTCGGTCGCGGCGCACCGGACCGGCGGGCACCCCGGCACGCCGAGCCGAGCCGGGCACGACGGGTCGCCAGCCGGGTCACCCAGGGGTTGCGACAGCCCGGGCCGCTGGTCATCCTGCTCTGCCGGTTCGTGCCCGGCGGGCGAATGGCGGCCTGCTTCTCAGCCGGCCGCAGCCGTTACCCGTACCGGCTGTTCGTGCTCTACGAGACGGTGGCGGCGCTGGGCTGGGCCACCTACGGTGCGCTGGTCGGGCACCTCGGCGGCACCGCGCTGACCGAGTCGGCCTGGCGGCTGGCCATCATCGCCACCGCCGCAGCGGCCGGCTTCGCCGCCGCCGGGTGGGCCATGACCCTGGTCAGCGCACGGCACGCCCGGGCCGCAGCGGCAGCCGACATCCCCATCGACTGAGTGTCGGGCGCGGCACACCCGGGTGCCTCTAGGGGTAGTCCCCCGGGACGATTTCGGTGGCCGTCCCGGATCCGGCTCGGGCCTCCGGAGCGACAGGCTGAGGCATGCCTGGAACCCGGAGCACCGGCCTGTTCGCCCTCGGCGGGATCGCCCTGGCGGCGCTGCTGACCGTGATCGGCCACCTCGAAGTCAACGACGACCTCAACCCGTGGGCGCTGACCATCAGCGACTTCGCGGTCTCCGACCGCGGCGGCGTCATCGACATCGCGATGGTGGTTCTCGCGCTCGCCACCGTGGCGCTGCTGTACGGGCTGCGCCGCGCCGGCCCACCCCAACCGGCCCCGGGTCGGCCGGCCGAGCTGCTGCTCGGCGCGTGGGCGGCCGGGCTGCTGCTGGCCGCGGTGGTGCCGACGAACGAGCCGGGCACCGCCATGACCACCGCCGCCTACCTGCACCGGTACGCCTCGGTGGTCGCCTTCCTGGCGCTGCCGGCCGCCGGCTGGCTGCTCGCCCGCCGGCCCGACCTGGCGCCCACCGCCCGGACGCTGCGCACCCTCGTCGTGCTCAGCCTGGCCCTGGCCGCGGCGATGATCTGGTCCGCCTACCCCGGCGACCGTGTGCTGATCGGCCTGGCCGAGCGCCTGCTCATCCTCACCGAGGTCGCCGTACTCGGCACCGTCGCGGTGGCCCTGACCCGGACGTCCGTCGCCCGCCCGCTAACCGCGACGCGGAGGGTGGGTCCTACTCCAACTCGTGGAGCATTAGTTGGCGGGCCGCCTCGGTGATCGAGCCGGAGAGGCTCGGGTAGATGGTGATGGTCTGCGCCAACTCGTTGACGGTCAGGTTGTTCTCCACCGCCATCGTGATCGGCAGGATCAGCTCGCTGGCCTTCGGCGCGACCACCACCCCGCCGACGACCTGGCCGCTCGCCGGCCGGCAGAACAGCTTCACGAAGCCGTCGGAGAGGTCGTCCATCTTGGCCCGGGCGTTGCCCGACAGCGGCAGCATCACCTGCCGGGCCGGCACCTTGCCGGCGTCCACCTCGTCCTGGGAGACGCCCACGGTGGCCAGCTCCGGGTCGGTGAAGACGTTCGCCGCGACGGTCCGCAGCCGCAGCGGGCGGACCGCCTCGCCGAGGGCGTGCCACATGGCGATCCGGCCCTGCATGGCGGCGACGCTGGCCAGCAGCAGGACGCCGGTGCAGTCACCAGCGGCGTAGATGCCGGGCACGTTGGTCCGGGACACCCGGTCGACCGTGACGTAGCCGCCCCGGCCCAGCTCCACGCCGTACTCGGTCAGGCCCAGGTTGGCGGTGTTCGGGATCGAACCGACCGCGATCAGGGCGTGCGAGCCGGAGACCTTACGGCCGTCGGAGAGCTCCACCTCGACGCCGTCGGCCGTACGCCGGACCGCGTCGGCGCGGGAGTTGTTGAGGATGCTCATGCCCCGGTTGCGGAACACCCGCTCGATGGCCGACGCCGCGTCGGCGTCCTCGTGCGGCATCACCCGGTCGCGGCTGGAGACCAGGGTGACCTGGACCCCCATCGCCAGGTACGCGCTGGCGAACTCGGCGCCGGTCACGCCGGAGCCGACCACGATCAGATGCTCGGGCAGCTCCGGCAGGTCGTACACCTGGCGCCAGGTCAGGATCCGCTCACCGTCCGGTACGGCGGTGGGCAGTTGGCGGGGCGTCGAGCCGGTGGCCACCAGCACGGTGGACGCGGCGATCGAGTATTCCTCGCCACCGTCGGCGGGGGTGACGATGACCCGGTGGGTGTGGCCCAGCGTGTCCTCACCCAGCCGGGCGGTGCCGGCCACGAAGGCGACCCCCGCCTTGAGCAGCTTGGCGTGGATGTCGGCGGACTGCGCCAGCGCCAGCCGCTTGACCCGCTCGTGCACCGCCCGCGCGTCGACGGTCACCGCCTCCAGGCCGTCCGAGTGCACCCCGAACTCTTCCGTGTCCCGATAGCCGGTGACCACCTCCGAGCTGGCGATGAAGGTCTTCGACGGAACGCAGTCGGAGAGCACGCACGCCCCGCCCGCGCCGTCGGCCTCCACCACGGTGACATCGGCGTCCAGCTGGGCGGCGACCAGCGCCGCCTCGTACCCGGCCGGCCCCCCACCGATGATCACGATCCGGCTCACAGCGTCTGCCCTTCGTCGATGCTCACAGTGACTTTCTTCTCCCGAACGCACCCGACACGCACAGTCGTATTCTCCCCCACCCGCCTGTCCGGCTATCGTCATCGCCGTGGGTCTTCACGCCGCCTACGGCTCAAACCTGGATCCCGCCCGGATGCGCGCCTACTGCCCGCATTCGCCGATGGTGGGCGTCGGCTGGCTGGAGGGGTGGCGGCTGACCTTCGCCGGGGCGGACGTGATCGGCTGGGAGGGCGCGGTGAGCACCCTGGTCGAGTCCCCCGGTGACCGGGTCTTCGTGGCGCTCTACGACATCCACCCGTACGACGCGGCCCAGCTCGACGAGCTTGAGGGGGTCGCCGCCGGCACGTACCGCAAGCTGCACGTTCGGGTCTCCACCCTCGACGGCGACGTGACCGCGTGGATCTACGTCTTCGACGGGTACGAGGGCGGCCTGCCGACGTCGTGGTATCTCTCCGAGATCGCGAACGCCGCCGAGAAGGCGGGCGCGCCGGACGACTACGTCACCGAGCTGCGGGCCCGCCCCACCGGCACCGCGTCGGCCTAGGGGCTGTCGCAGTCGGCCTGGAGGCTGTCGCACGCTGCCAGTCTGCTACCGACGCCGGCCGGACCGTCCGTCGGGCTCGACCGGCGTCGTCAATCACACACCGGCAACCGGGACGAGCAGCTGGTACATGTCCGTCCACCGGGTCTCCCGCAGGCCCACGGTCCGGTAGAGCGACAGCGGGGCGGTCGGGTTTGTGAGGTCCACCCCCAGGCCGGCCGCCTGCCGGCCCTTCTCGGCGTAGCGGGCGAAGGCGCGGCGCAACAGCGCGGCGCCCACCCCCCGCCGGCGGTACGCGGGCAGCACCGCCAGGCTCCGCACGAAGCCCTCCTGCTGGTCGAGCGCCTGATCCGAGGACTGCAACGCGCCCGCCACCGCCCCGTCGACCTCGGCGACGAACCATTCGTCCCAGGCGGTCATGTCACCGATCCGGGCCCGCCACCGCTCGTACGACAGCGGCTCGTGGTCCGGGGTGTCGCGGAAGGCGGCGTCCTGGATGCGGTGGAACTCCCGGAGTTCGGCCTCGTCGTCGGAGCGGACCGGCCGCACCGTCATCCCGGGCGGCGGGGGCGGTTCGGCGGGCAGGTCGGCCAGCGGGCGGCGCATCCGGACGTATCTCTTGGCCAGGGTGAAGCCGACCGTCCGCAGGTCGCGTTCCCAGTCACGTTCCGGCGCGAAGACCGCGCAGCGGACGGTGAGTGCGGGCAGCCCCCGCTCGGCCGCCCGCTCGGCGACCCGGTCCAGTTGCCGGGCCAGCAGCGGCGCCCGGACCGCAGCGCCCCGCTCCGGATCGACGTAGACCTCGACGAACTCCCTGCCCACCCCGGTCGGGTTGTCGACGGTCGCCCAGCCCACCACGGTGTCGTCCGGGTCCAGTGCCAGCCAGGAGTCACGAGCCGGGTCGAAGAACGGGCCGGTCAGCGACTCGGCAACGTCCTCGGCGTCGAAGTCGGGATGACCGATGGCGAAGGTGTCGGCGGCGTGCACCACCGCGAGGATCGCCGGCACGTCGTCGAGGGTGGGCCGGCGCACGGTCCAGCCAGCAGGAAGGGTCACGGCAGGTGATCCTGACAGCCGAGGCCCGCGAGCGCCGCCGATTTTTCACCGGGCGGCGAGGTCGGCCCGGGTCTGGTGCAGCAGTTCCACCAGCTCGATGCCGTCGGCGGGGCCGAGCGCCGCGAACGCCGGTGCGGC
The DNA here is from genome assembly GCF_053599835.1 of Micromonospora sp. NPDC005163. NCBI lineage: Bacteria > Bacillati > Actinomycetota > Actinomycetes > Micromonosporales > Micromonosporaceae > Micromonospora > Micromonospora sp. NPDC005163. The sequence goes on along the minus strand of NZ_JBSFYP010000001.1, from coordinate 95,804 downwards.
CAGCCGGTCGGTGACGGCCTCCGCCCAGAGCCGCCGGCGCACCAGCGGCCCGACCGGCGGGTACGGCGGCGACCAGCCACAGGCGACCGCACCGGCCTCCCCCTCCGGCCCGGCCAGCACGGCCTCCAGCGGGGTCATCCCGGCGGCGCGTACCGCCAACAGGTAGGCGCCGGCGAAGTGTTCGCGGAGCAGCCGCAGCCCGGCGGCGCTCCGGGCGCCCGGGGAGAGATCCGGCAGTGGCATGGCCCGCCACGCGGCGAAGAGTGGCATGCCGCTGGCGTCCGCCGCCGCCACCGCCCGCTCGACCAGCCCGGCCAGGCGCTCGACGGTGGGCAGGGCGCCCAACCGCTGCGCCCCCCACCGGCAGCACTCGGCGAGGCTCGCGGCGGCGACCTCGGCCGGCCGGAGGACCCGGGCCGCCGCGTCCCAGCCGTCGGCGACCGCGTCCGGGGCGACGAAGCCGAGTGCCGCGGCCGCCGTCTCGGCCCGTACGTCGCCGAGAGCACCGGCCCGCCCGCTGATGTAGAAGGCCCAGCCGGAGATGCCGAGCAGCCGTGCCCGGCGCAGTGTGGTCGGGCACCGGCTGTATCGGTCGCCCAGGTCGAGCGCGACGGGCTTGCTGGCGGCGGCGACCTGCTCCGGTGTCATCCGGACGCCAACGTCGGGTGCCTCGACCCGCCGGCCACGGCGGCTTCCGGATCCGGGATCGCCGGCCCGGGACGGTCCGGCCACTCGTCGTCGTCCATCGATGGTCAGTCTGCCGGGCCACCGCCCGAGTCCGCATCCCCCTCTTCGGCCGCCAGCGCCTCGACCGCCGCCTCCACCTCGCCGGCGCGCCGCCGGGCCACGGTGACGGCCCGCTCGGCCGCACGCCGGGCCAGCTTGGCCCGGCTGAGGTCCTGCTCCGCCACCGCCCGCCGCCGCTCCAGCTCGGCCAGCTCGGTCTCTATCCCGTCGAGCACGGCGACGCCGTCCCGTTCCTGCCCGGTCGCCTCGGTCAACTCGGCCTCGGCCCGCTCCTGATCGGTCCGGGCCCTGGCCAGTTCCCGGTCCAGCGCCCGGCGCTGCCGCGCCCGCTCGGCCTGGGCCGCCCGCTGCGCCGCCCGCTCGGCGCGTTCCGCGGCCCGGTCGGTACGGGGGGCCGCCTCGGGACCCGTCCGCTGGGTGCCGGGTCGGCGGGCCGGGCGTTCCTCGGCCCGATCCTCCTCATCGCCGGTGACCAGCCGCAGCTGCGGGCGGGGCACCTCGCCGAAGCCGGCGTAGCTGGCCGATCGCAGCAGACGCCCGGACCGGACCTGCTCGGCGACCTCGGCGTCGGAGAGCGCCGCGTTCAGGGTCGCCTCCACCTCGGCCAACGGCAGCTTGCCGGCCGACGGCGCGTCCGGCTCCGCCGCGGCGAGCTTGCGGACCTCGGCGACCAGCGCGCCGACCACCGCCCGGCGTTGCGCGGACAGCTCCCGGAGCCGCGGCCCACGCAGCTCCCGCTGGGCGGCCCGCAGCGCGTCGGCGAGCTGGACCAGGTCGGCGACCAGCTCGGGACGGTCGATGGCGAGCAGGTTCACCAGCCAGGCGGCCACCGTGGGGCGGCGCAACCGGGCCAACTGCCGGGCCGTGGTCGGGTCGCCGGCGCGGCGGGCCTCGGCCACGGCGGCGTCCCGGGCGGCCACGAACCGCTCCGGTGGGGTGCGGTAGAGCTGCTGCACCAGCTCCGGGGAGGGGCCGGGCATGGCCTCAGACGTCCACCCGGCTACCGGGCTCCAGGCGCTGGTACTCGGTGCCGGACAGCGCCGAGTACTGACGGTCGAGCACGCCCAGCCCGGTGTCGTTGAGCAACCCGTCGTGCAACGCGTACGCGCGGCGCGGGGCGACCGCCCGGATGAAGTCGACCACCTCGGAGAACTTCGACCAGGGGGCGTGGATCGGCGCGAAGAGCGTGTCGACCGGCGTCTCCTCCGGCACCACCAGGGCGTCGCCCGGGTGGTAGACCACGTCGTTGATCAGGAACCCGAGGTTGTCCACCACCGGGATGTCCGGATGGATCACCGCGTGTCTCCCGCCGTAGGCGCGGACGGCCACCCCGGCGGCGGTGAAGGACTCACCGGCCGCGACCGGATGCAACGCCTCGGCCGTGTCGCCCAGGGTGCCGGCGAGCGAGGCGGGCCCGTGGATCGGAAACGGTCGCCGGTCGAGTTGCAGGCGCACCGCCGCCAGATCGAGGTGGTCGGGGTGTTCGTGGGTGATCAGCACCGCGTCCGCACCGTCCAACGCCGCAGGGTCGCTGAACACCCCGGGGTCGACGACGAGCACTCCCCCGTCGTGTTCCACCCGGATACAGGAGTGGGCGTACTTGGTGAGCCGCATCGTGACTCCTCGATTATCGAATCGTGACGTCCTCAGCGCAGTCTGCCGGAACCAGCCGACGAGCGCGCCGCGTCCGAGGTATCGCCACACCGGCTGACGACGATGGGAGCGGGGATGGACGGACGGGCGGGACGACGCCGCGGCGCACTGCTGGCGGCGACGGCGCTGGCGGCGGTGCTCGGGTTGACCGGGTGCGGTGCCGGCGACAGCGGTGCACGGGACACGGCGGGCGCGGCGGCCGAGGCACCGGCGGCGAACGGCGGCGCGGCGGACAAGGACAGCGCCGCCGGGGCGCCGGGGGCTGCCGGAGCCGGCGCTCCGGACCTGCGGGTGGACCAGCGGGCGATCATCTACACCGGAGCCATGCGGGTCCAGGTGGACGATGTGGACGGCGCCGCCCGCGAGGTCGCCGCCGCGGTCACCCGAGCGGGTGGCTTCATCGGCGGTGACCAGCGGCGCAGCGCCGAGGCCGACGCGGTCGCGGAGTTGCAGCTGCGGGTGCCGGCGGCGAAGTTCGCCGGCGTGGTGGAGGAGATCGCGCAGCTCGGCAAGCAGCAGAGCCGGGAGATCAGCACCCAGGACGTCACCGAGGAGACCGTCGACCTGGACGCCCGGATCACCAGTCAACGGGCCCGGGTCGACAGCGCACGCCGGCTCCTCGGCCGAGCCACCTCGATCACCGACCTGGTGTCGCTGGAGAACGAGCTGGGTCGCCGCGAGGCCGACCTGGCGTCGCTGGAGGCCAAGAAGCGGCGGCTGTCCGACCTGACCGCCCTCTCCACGATCACCGTGTCGCTGGCCGGGCCGGCTGCCAAGACCCCCGAGGAGAAGACCGAGACCGGCTTCCTGGTCGGGCTGAAGGGCGGCTGGAAGGCGTTCGTCGCCTCGCTGACCGTCCTGCTCACCGTGCTGGGCGCGCTGCTGCCCTGGCTGGTGGCGCTCGGCGTACCGCTGGCGGTGCTGCTGCTGGTGCTGCGCCGGCGGAAGAAGGAGCCGGCCCTGGTCGCTCCGGTCAGCGCACCGCCGCCAGTGCCCGCAGCGCGGTCTGCACCATGACGCGTACGCCGGCCGGGATGGCCCCCTCGTCGACGTCGAAGGACGCGCGGTGCAGGTCGACGTTGGGGCCGGAGCGGCCCACGCCGAGCCGGGCGAGGGCGCCGGGGACGTACTCCAGGTACCAGGAGAAGTCCTCGCCGCCCATGCTCTGCGGCGTCTCGGCGATGCCGTCCGGGCCGAGCGCGGCGGCGGTGGCGGCGGTCAGCACCTGGATCGCCCGCGCGTCGTTGCACACCGGTGGCCGGCCGCGCAGGTATTCCAGATCGACGGTCGCACCGGTCGGCGCGATCACGTCCCGGACGACCTGAGCCACGATCTTGGGAGCCTGTTCCCAGGTGTCGCGGTCCATCACCCGCAGGGTGCCGGAGGCGGACGCCTCGGAGGGGATGACGTTGTAGCGGGTGCCGGCCGAGGCGTGGCCGAAGACCAGCAGCAGCCCGCTGTTGGCCGGCACCCGGCGGCTGACCAGGGCGGGCACCTCGGTGATCAGCCGGCCGAGCGCGTCCACCAGGTCGACGGTCAGGTGCGGGCGGGCGGTGTGCCCGCCCGGGCCGCTGAGCCGGACGGTGACGTTGTCGGCGGCCGCGGTGATCGGACCGACCCGCAGGCCGACCTGACCCACCGGCAGGTTCGGGTCGCAGTGCAGCGCGAAGATCTGCGCCACGTCGTCCAGGCCGCCGGCCTCGATGACCTCCAGCGAGCCGCAGGGCAGGATCTCCTCGGCCGGCTGGAAGATGAGCCGGACCCGGCCGTCCAGCTCGCCGAGGTCGGCGAGCTGGGCCAGCAGCATGCCGACGCCGAGCAGGATCGTGGTGTGCACGTCGTGCCCGCAGGCGTGGCAGACGCCCTGCACCGTGGACCGGTAGGGCACGTCCTTGGGGTCGTCCAGCGGCAGTGCGTCGATGTCGGCGCGCAGCGCGATGACCGGGCCGTCCGGGCGGCCGTTGACGTCGCAGATCACGCCGTTGCCCTTGGGCAGCAGTCGCGGCTTCAACCCGGCCAGTGAGAGCTCCCTGGCGATCAGTGCGGCCGTCTCGAACTCGGTGCCGGAGAGCTCTGGGTGCGAGTGGATGTGACGGCGGGTAGCGATCAGCCCGGGTACCCGGAGCGCGAGGAGGTGGTCCAGGTCGCGGGGCAGGGGCTGGGACCCGGGCGGCAGCTCCGGCCAGGACGACGCCAGCTGGCTGCCGGTGGGCAGCGTCAACGCACTCGTCACGTCGAATTCTCGATCACTAGAGATGGATGGATCATCGGGAACAGCAGACAGCCTAGACCTCCGGCGGTGACGCTGCGCAACCTCGTTACGGTGATGATCAGACCGCACAGCGTCACGTATGCCCTGCTGAGGGCGCTCGGAGATGCGCGGGACAGCAGGTAGATCGCGGTCGAACGCCGTCATCTCCCCCTCACCTCCTACAACGCGTAACCGATGTCGGCGGTCACGAATCCGGCGCCACTCGCGGGCCCACGTTGCGAATTGTCGCATTAGTCGGGGTGATGAACTGACACTCCGACAATAAGCCGACCACGCTCCGCAGCGAGCCGGAAAAGACGCTCACACGCGCCGGCCCGCCATGACCGCACACGGTGTGCGTCCCCGATCACCCGGTCGGGGTACCCCCAAACCTGATGGACACACCCCGGACGCCGTCGGGGGCCACGCCGCCCTCGGCCCGGCCGGTGGAGGATCCGCTTCCGACTGTAGCTCTGCCAGGACCGAATAAACCCGCCCTGACCTGCGAGAACGGCCGGTCAGCCGATCAGAACCGATCGGTGGGCCGGTACAGACCCCACGCCTCGCGCAGCGTCCCGCAGACCTCACCCACCGTGGCGCGGGCCCGCAGCGCCTCCCTCATCGGGTACAGCACGTTCTCCGTGCCGTCGGCGGCGGCCCGCAGCTCGGCCAGGGCCCGCGCCACCGCGTCGGAGTCCCGCTCGGCGCGCAGCCGGGCCAGCCGGTCAGCTTGGGCCGCCTCGATCGTCGGGTCGACCCGCAGCGGCTCGTACGGCTCCTCCTCGTCGACCGCGAACCGGTTGAGACCCACCACCACCCGGTCACCCGAGTCGATCTCCTGGGCGATCCGGTACGCGGACTGCTCGATCTCGCGCTTCTGGAACCCGGCCTCAATCGCGTCCACCGCCGAGCCGTGGTCGGCCACCCGCTCCATCAGCTCGACGGCCGCGGCCTCGATCTCGTCGGTCATCGCCTCCACCACGTACGAGCCGGCGAACGGGTCGACGGTAGCGGTCAGGTCGGTCTCGTACGCCAACACCTGCTGGGTACGCAGCGCCAGCCGGGCGGCCTTCTCGGTGGGCAGCGCGATCGCCTCGTCGAAGCTGTTGGTGTGCAGCGACTGGGTGCCGCCGAGCACCGCACCGAGCCCCTGCACCGCGACCCGGACCAGGTTCACCTCCGGCTGCTGGGCGGTGAGCTGCACGCCGGCGGTCTGGGTGTGGAAGCGCAGCATCATCGACTTCGGGTCCTTGGCGCCGAATTCGTCACGCATCAGCCGGGCCCAGATCTTGCGGGCCGCGCGGAACTTCGCCACCTCCTCCAGCAGCGTCGTGCGGGCCACGAAGAAGAACGACAGCCGGGGCGCGAAGTCGTCCACCGCGAGCCCGGCGGCCAGCGCCGCCCGGACGTACTCCACACCGTTGGCCAGGGTGAACGCGATCTCCTGCGCGGGCGTCGCACCAGCCTCGGCCATGTGGTAGCCGGAGATGGAGATGGTGTTCCACTTCGGCACCTCCTTGCGGCAGTACGCGAACGTGTCGGCCACCAGGCGCAGCGAGGGCTTGGGCGGGAAGATGTACGTCCCCCGGGCGATGTACTCCTTGAGGATGTCGTTCTGGATGGTGCCGTTGAGCGCCGAGCCGGGCACCCCGTTCTCCTCGGCGACGAGCTGGTAGAGCAGCAGCAGCACGGATCCGGGAGCGTTGATGGTCATCGACGTGGACACCTTGTCCAGCGGGATGTCGGCGAAGAGCAGCCGCATGTCCTCGATGGAGTCGATGGCCACGCCCACCTTGCCGACCTCGCCGTGCGCGATCGGCTCGTCCGAGTCGTAGCCCATCTGGGTCGGCAGGTCGAAGGCGACGGAGAGGCCCATCGTGCCGGCCCGCAACAGTTGGTGGTATCGCGCGTTGGACTCGGTGGCGGTGCCGAAGCCGGCGTACTGGCGCATGGTCCACGGACGGGAGGTGTACATCGTGGGGTAGACCCCCCGGGTGTACGGGAACTCGCCCGGGGCGCCCTGCCGGGAGTCGAGGTCCTCCGGAAGGTCGGCCGCCGTGTAGACGCCCTTGATCGGGAAACCGGACTCGCTTGACCGCCGTTCACTCATCCCCGGATGGTAGGACGCCCGCGCGTGTCGTCGGGTGAGGGATACCGCACAGTGCGTCCCGACCCGTCGACAGGAGGTGAACGACAGGGCACGTTCCGTCGACTTCGATAAACGCCCGACGCGTCGGCTTTCGCATCGGGCGTCGGAACCAGCAAGATAGGGGGGTTGTGTCCCAGCCCCCCTCGATTTCCCCCGGTGGCTTTTCTGTGACTCAGATCCCGACGTGGAGCGGCGGACAGCTAAGTCCCGCCAACGGACGAGCAGCGCCCGGCACCACCATTGGTGGCCGGTACTCGCTGCGGTCCTCGGTGGGCAACGGCGGCATGGGTACGGTGTGGCGCGCCACAGACACACTGCTGCGCCGCGACGTGGCGGTGAAGGAGGTCGTCCTGCCCCCGGGGCTGGCCCCCAGCGACCGCGACGCCATGTACGAGCGCACGCTGCGCGAGGCCCGCGCCGCCGCCGCCATCCAGCACCCCGCGGTGGTGCAGGTGTACGACGTGGTCACCGAGGCCGGCCGGCCCTGGATCGTGATGGAGCTGCTGGACGCCCGCAGCCTCGCCGACATGGTGATCGAGGACGGGCCGGTCGCGCCCCGCGCGGTCGCCAAGATCGGCATCGCGCTGCTCGGCGCGCTGGAGGTCGCGCACGCGATCGGCGTACTGCACCGCGACGTCAAACCGGCCAACGTGCTCATCTGCACCGACGGGCGCTGCGTGCTGACCGACTTCGGGGTCGCCCGGATGCCCACCGACGTGCAGCTCACCACCCCCGGCATGGTGCTCGGCTCGCCGCACTTCATTTCGCCCGAGCGGGCCATGGGTCAGGAGTTCGGCCCGCCGAGCGACCTGTTCTCGCTGGGCGTGACGCTCTACACGGCCGTCGAGGGGCGGCCTCCGTTCGACAAGGGTGACCCGATCGAGACCATGCACGCCGTGGTCGAGGACCCACCCGCCCCACCGCAGCGCAGTGGCCCCCTGACCCGGGTGCTGATGGGCCTGCTGGAGAAGGACCCGGCCCGGCGGCTGGACGTGCACACGTCCCGGGCCATGCTGCGCGAGCTGCTCGCCGGCCCGCTGGGCAGCACCGCCACCGCCGTGCACTCGGTGACCGACCCGTACGCCGTGGTCCCGGTGCAGCAGCGCCCGGCGCCCGTCGCCCCGCCGGCCCGGCCCGAGCCGAAGCCGGACAACCAGATCGGCGGCCGGGCGATGCTCGCCCCGGACGAGTCCCTGACCGACCGCCTGGCGTCGCTGCGCCGGGGCGAACGCCCGCAGCCCGGCGACGCGGGCGGCACCACGGGGCTCGACGAGACCAGCGCCGACGCGCTGGCCGGCCCACTGCACACGCCCACCGGCGCGATGTCCGTCTCCGGCCGACCCACCACCGGGCGCACCTACGGCGGCGCCGCGGACGCCACCCAGCGGGTGGACGCCGGCGGGCACCCGGACGCCACCCAGCGGGTCAGCTACGGCAACCGGCCCGACGCCACCCAGCAGGTCGGCTACGGCGGTGCGCCGGAGGCCACCCAACACATCGGCGGCACCTACGGTGGCGGCAACCAGTGGTCGGTGCCGGGCACCGGGCAGCCCTGGGCCACGCCTGCGACGGCGGGCGGCGGCGCTCTGGGCAAGATCCGCGCCACCGGTGGTCAGCTGGTCACCACGGTCAAGGGCTGGCCGCGCAAGGTGCAGCTCGCCGCGGCCGGCGGGCTGGCCGTGGTGCTGCTGCTCAGCATCGTGGCGCTGTCCAGTGGCGGCGACGAGACCCCGCCGAGCACCCCGCAGGCACAGCCCACCGCGTCCGCCCCGACCGGTGCCGGGGTGGAGATGCAGGAGCACTCCGCCCGGGGCATCCAGGTGTTGGTCCCGAAGGGCTGGAAGAAGGCCACCGGCGGCTCGTACACCGACTACATCGACCCGGAGGACAGCGGCCGCAAGGTCCGCATCATCACCGAGAAGTGGTCGAGCAGCTCCACCCGGTGGGCGGAGACGGCCGAGAACGGCCTCAAGACCAGGAGCAAGTCCTGCGTCAAGCCGTACAGCCAGGTCGCCTCGCAAGAGACCGAGCTGGCCAGCCAGCCGGCCGCCGAGTTCGAGTACACCTGCGGTGAGGGCGACGCCAAACGGCACGGCATCTGGCGTGGCGTGGCGCAGGACGGCAAGGCGTTCTCGTTCTACCTCACCTCGACGGACGTCAAGTTCGCCGAGAGCAAGGCGATCTTCGACGAGATGGTGCGGACGTTCCAGCTCACCGGGGACAGCTGAGCGGGAGGGAACCGACAGCGGTGATCGCCGCCGTGCTATCAAGAGGCATGGCGGCGGACACCACTGACATCGACGACATTCGCGAGCAAGCCCGGCGCTGGCTCGCCGACGACCCCGACCCGGCCAGCCGGGACGAGCTGACGGCGGTGCTGGACAGGCTGCCGACGAGCGCCCCCGAGCTGGCGGACCGGTTCGCCGGGCCGTTGACCTTCGGCACCGCGGGCCTGCGCGGCCCGCTGCGCGCCGGCCCGAACGGCATGAACCTCGCCGTCGTCACCCAGGCCGCCGCCGGTCTGGTCGGCTGGCTCGCCGCCCAGGGCGGCACCGGCCCCCTGGTGATCGGGTACGACGCCCGGCACGGCTCCCGCCAGTTCGCCGAGCGGACCGCCCAGGTGGCCACCGGGGCCGGTCGGCCGGCGTTGCTGCTGCCCCGCCCGCTGCCCACCCCGGTGCTGGCCTACGCGGTGCGTCGGCTCGGCGCGGTGGCCGGAGTGATGGTCACGGCCAGCCACAACCCGCCGCAGGACAACGGCTACAAGGTCTACCTCGGTGCGGAGCTGGGCGGGGAGCTCGGCGCCGGAGCGCAGATCGTGCCACCGGCCGACGCCGGCATCGAGGCCGCCATCCGGGCGGTCGGCCCGCTGACCGAGGTGCCGCTGGGCCGCCCCGGTGAGGTGCTGGGTGACGACCTGGTCGCCTCGTACGTCGAGCGGGCCACCGCGGTGATCGCGCCGGACGGGTCGCGGGACCTGACGGTGGCGTACACGCCGCTGCACGGGGTGGGTGCCGCGGTGCTCACCGCCGCCTTCGCCCGGGCCGGCTTCCCGGTGCCCGGGGTAGTACCCGGGCAGGCCGAGCCGGACCCGGAGTTCCCGACCGTGTCGTTCCCCAACCCAGAGGAGCCGGGGGCGGTGGACCTGCTGATCGCGCTGGCCGACTCCACCGGCGCGGACCTCGCCATCGCCAACGACCCGGACGCGGACCGCTGCGCGGTGGTGGTCCGCGACGGCGACACGGGCTGGCGGATGCTGCGCGGCGACGAGGTGGGCGCGCTGCTCGCCGACCACCTGATGCGCCGCGGGGTGACCGGGCTCTACGCCACCACCATCGTCTCGTCGTCACTGCTACGGGCGATGTGCGCGGCCCGGGGCCTGCCCTACGACGAGACGCTGACCGGCTTCAAGTGGATCGTCCGGGCGGGCGGCGGGAGCGCGCCGCTGGTCTACGGCTACGAGGAGGCGCTCGGCTACTGCGTCGCCCCGGACCACGTCCGGGACAAGGACGGCATCACCGCCGCGCTGACCGTCGCCGAGCTGGCCGCCGGCCTCAAGGCGCAGGGCCGCACGCTGACCGACCGGCTGGACGAGCTGGCCGCCGAGTTCGGCGTGCACCACACCGACCAGCTCTCCGTCCGGGTGGACGACCTGCGGGAGATCGCCGACGCGATGGCCCGGATCCGGGCGGCCACCCCGACCACGCTGCTCGGGCACCCGGTCGACAGCACCCGGGATCTGCTCCCCGAGGCGGACGTGGTGATCCTGCGCACCGGGGCCGCCCGGGTGGTGATCCGCCCGTCCGGGACCGAGCCGAAGCTCAAGGCGTACCTGGAGGTGGTGGAGCTGGTGCCCGACGGCGACGTCGGAGCCGCCCGCGCCCGCGCCGCCGCAGCGATCGCGCAGCTCCGCACGGAAATCGCCACCGCCCTCGGCGTGTAGTGCAAGGAAGGGCCCCTTATTACCGCCTCGTGTAGAGGAAGGGGCCCTTCCTAACAGGTCAGTGGCGTTTGCCGAGGGCCTGGTCGACGGCCTTCGCCAGCGCGGCGACGACCAGGCCGACCGAGGGGCGGACCACCGAGTCGTCGATGCTCACCTCTCCGGAGAACCCGGCGCCGGTGGCGATCTCCTCCAGCCGGCGGCGGGCGTCGGCGGCAGTCTCGCCGCTCACCCCGAGCGCGGATTCCATCCGCAGCACCACGACGAGGGTGGCCAGCGCTGCGGTCCGCTCGTCCGGCGCTGCCGTGCCGGTCAGCGCCTCGGCCAGCCGCTGCCGGGTGTCCGCCTCCACCGAGGTGTCCACCACCGGGTAGCGGTGCACGTGGATGAAGCCCAGTTCGGTCTCGTCGATGTCCCGGACCACACCCTGCTGGCACAGGTCACCGAGGATCCGGTCGCGCAGGCCGTGCCGCAGGCGCTGCACCCACGACGCCGGGGTGTGCGGGGTGTCGGCGGCGATCCGGCCGAGCACCTCGTCGGCGACCGGCTCGCCGGTGGGCGTCGGGTCGACCACCGTCAGGGAACCGTCCGCGTACGCGATCCGGCCGGCCAGGGCCAGCTCGACCAGCACCGCGGCGGCCATGCCCAGGTCCAGGCTGATCCGCGGCATGGTCGCCTTGCCGGTCGTGTCGTCGTAGGCGAGGAGCAGCAGTTCCTCGGCGAGCGCAACACCAGTCATGGCCGGAGACGGTAGCGGGTCCGCGCACCACCGCGCGCGGACCCGCCGGACCCGGGCACCGACCGGGGTGACGACTCAGAACCGGGGCATGCCGCCGAACTGGCGGTCGCCGGCGTCGCCGAGGCCGGGAACGATGAACATCCGCTCGTTGAGGCCCTCGTCGATCGAGGCGGTGACCAGGCGCAACGGCAGGCCGGAGCGCTCCAGGCGCTCGATGCCGGCCGGTGCGGCGAGCACGCAGAGCACGGTGATGTCGGTGCAGCCCCGGTCGGCCAGCAGCCGGCAGCCGTGTTCCAGCGAACCACCGGTGGCCAGCATCGGGTCGAGCACCAGCACCGGCAGGCCGGCCAGTTCCCGAGGCAGCGACTCCATGTACGCGCGCGGCTCGTACGTCTCCTCGTCCCGGGCCAGGCCGACGAAGCCCATCGAGGACTCGGGCAGCAGGCCGAGTGCGGCGTCCGCCATGCCCAGGCCGGCCCGCAGCACCGGCACCAGCAGCGGCGGGTTGGCCAGCCGGGTGCCTTCGGTGCCGGTGATCGGCGTCTGCACCGGGTACCGCTCGACGGGGAAGGAGCGTGCCGCCTCGTACACCAGCATGGTGGTCAGTTCGTGCAGCGCCGCCCGGAACGTCGAGGAATCGGTGCGCGCGTCCCGCATGGCGGTCAGCCGTGACTGTGCCAGCGGGTGGTCAATGACGTGTACATCCACGATCGCTCAACCTACCGGTCCGTCGCGTGGGACGGTGCGGGTGCGGTCGGACCAGCGACGCCGCTCACGCCGGACCGGTCACAGCGGGACCGCGTGAGCAAGATCACACAGCGGTCCGGTGCGTAGACTTCGGGGCATGACGGCGACAACGACGTCGGCCCGGTCGGAGCTCTCCGAGCTGGGACGATCCGAGACCGCTCTGCGGACCTTCCTGCACGGCCTTCCCGGCGTGGACCAGGTCGGCGCGGAGCAGCGGGCGGCGCAGCTCGGCACCCGCTCCATCAAGACCACCGCCAAGGCACAGGCGATCGACCTGGCGATCCGGATGGTGGACCTGACCACCCTCGAAGGGGCGGACACCCCGGGCAAGGTGCGCGCGCTGGCCGCGAAGGCCGTTCGCCCGGACCCGGCCGACCCGTCCTGCCCGCACGTCGGCGCCGTCTGCGTCTACCCCGCGATGGTCCCGTACGTGGCGGAGGTGCTGCGCGGCAGCGGCGTGCACCTGGCCAGCGTGGCGACCGCCTTCCCGTCGGGCCAGGTGGCGCTGGAGATCAAGCTCGCCGACACCCGGGCCGCCGTCGCGGCCGGCGCCGACGAGATCGACATGGTGATCAACCGGAGCGCGTTCCTGGCCGGCCGCTACAAGGAGGTCTACGACGAGATCGTGGCCACCAAGGAAGCCTCCGGGGACGCCCACCTCAAGGTGATCCTGGAGACCGGCGAGCTGGCCACCTACGACAACGTGCGCCGGGCCTCCTGGCTGGCGATGTTGGCCGGCGGCGACTTCATCAAGACCTCCACCGGCAAGGTCCCGGTCGCCGCGACGCTGCCGGTGAGCCTGGTGATGCTGGAGGCGGTCCGCGACTTCCGGGCCGCCACCGGGCGGCAGGTCGGCGTGAAGCCGGCCGGCGGCATCAAGACCACCAAGGACGCGATCAAGTACCTGGTGATGGTCAACGAGACCGTCGGCGCGGACTGGCTCGACCCGGACTGGTTCCGCTTCGGCGCGTCCAGCCTGCTCAACGACCTGCTGATGCAGCGCACCAAGCTGACGACCGGCACCTACTCCGGTCCCGACTACTTCACCCTGGACTGAGCCGATGTTCGAGTACGCACCCGCCCCCGAGTCCCGCTCGGTGGTGGACCTCAAACCCACCTACGGGCTGTTCATCGACGGCACGTTCGTCGACCCGACCGATGGCGGCAGCTTCAAGTCGATCAACCCCGCCTCGGAGGAGGTGCTGGCCGAGATCGCTGAGGCCGGCGCGCAGGACGTGGAGCGCGCGGTGCGCGCCGCCCGGAAGGCGTACGAGAAGGTCTGGGGTCCGATGCCGGGCCGGGACCGGGCCAAGTACCTGTTCCGGATCGCCCGGCTCATCCAGGAGCGGTCCCGCGAGCTGGCCGTGCTGGAGTCGCTGGACAACGGCAAGCCGATCAAGGAGGCGCGCGACGTCGACCTGCCGCTGGTCGCCGCGCACTTCTTCTACTACGCGGGCTGGGCCGACAAGCTGGAGCACGCGGGCTTCGGCGCCGACCCGAAGCCCATCGGGGTCGCCGCGCAGGTCATCCCGTGGAACTTCCCGCTGCTGATGCTGGCCTGGAAGATCGCCCCCGCCCTCGCGGCGGGCAACACGGTGGTGCTGAAGCCGGCCGAGACCACCCCGCTGACCGCGCTGCTCTTCGCCGAGATCTGCCAGCAGGCCGAGCTGCCGGCCGGCGTGGTCAACATCATCACCGGGGCCGGCGACACCGGCCGGGCACTGGTCGAGCACCCCGGCGTGGACAAGGTCGCCTTCACCGGCTCCACCGACGTCGGACGGGCCATCGCCCGGTCCGTCGCCGGCACCCGCAAGAAGCTCACGCTGGAGCTCGGCGGCAAGGCCGCCAACATCGTCTTCGACGACGCACCGATCGACCAGGCGGTCGAGGGGATCGTCAACGGCATCTTCTTCAACCAGGGGCACGTCTGCTGCGCCGGCTCCCGCCTGCTGGTCCAGGAGAACGTGGCCGACCGGGTGCTGGAGTCCCTGAAGCGGCGGATGGCCCAGCTTCGGGTCGGCGACCCGCTGGACAAGAACACCGACATCGGCGCGATCAACTCCGCCGCCCAGTTGGAGCGGATCCGCGAGCTGTCCGACGCCGGCTCGGCCGAGGGCGCCGAACGCTGGTCGCCACCGTGCGAACTGCCCGACCGCGGCTTCTGGTTCGCGCCGACCATCTTCACCGGCGTCACCCAGGCGCACCGCATCGCCCGCGAGGAGATCTTCGGCCCGGTGCTGTCGGTGCTCACCTTCCGCACCCCGGCCGAGGCCGTGGAGAAGGCCAACAACACGCCGTACGGGCTCTCGGCGGGAATCTGGACCGACAAGGGTTCCCGGATCCTATGGACGGCCGACCGGCTGCGCGCCGGGGTCGTCTGGGCCAACACGTTCAACAAGTTCGACCCCACCTCGCCGTTCGGCGGCTACAAGGAGTCGGGCTACGGTCGCGAGGGCGGCCGGCACGGGCTGGAGGGGTACCTCAATGTCTGAGCGGGTCGCGGTACGCAAGACGTACAAGCTCTTCATCGGCGGGAAGTTCCCGCGCAGCGAGTCGGGACGGTCGTATCTCGTGCAGTCCTCGAATGTGTCACTGGCCTCCCGCAAGGACGCCCGGGACGCGGTGGTCGCCGCCCGCGCCGCCGTGAAGGGCTGGGCCGGAGCGACCGCGTACAACCGGGGTCAGATCCTCTACCGGGCCGCCGAGATGCTGGAGGGCCGCCGCGAGCAGTTCGTCGCCCTCGGCGTGCCGGGCGACGAGGTGGACGCCGCGGTGGACCGCTGGGTCTGGTACGCGGGCTGGGCCGACAAGCTCGCCCAGGTGCACGGCGGGGCAAACCCGGTCGCCGGGCCGTACTTCAACATCTCCGCGCCCGAGCCGACCGGCGTGGTCGCGGTCGTCGCACCGGAGCGCCCGGCGCTGCTCGGCCTGGTCAGCGTGATCGCCCCGGCGATCGTCACCGGCAACACGGTGGTGGTGGCGGCCTCCCCGACCGAGCCGCTGGCGGCGGTGACGCTGGCCGAGGTGCTGGCCACCTCCGACCTGCCCGGCGGGGTGGTGAACATCCTCACCGGCCGGATCACCGAGACCGCGCCGACGCTGGCCGCGCACATGGACGTCAACGCGATCGACCTCAGCGGGGTGACCGACGCCGATCTGGCGGCCGACCTGGAGGTCAAGGCGGCGGAGAACCTGAAGCGGGTGCTCCGTCCGGCCCCGGCCGACCACGACTGGTCCGCCGACCCCGGCGTCGCGCGGATGACCAACCTGTTGGAGACGAAGACGGTGTGGCACCCCAAGGGGGTGTGATTGTTCGGGTCCCGGCCGTGGGGTTTCGGGGGGAGCCCACCCGCTCCGGGCGGTCAGGCTTGATCCCTCCGCGGGCGGGCTCCCCCCGAAACCCTGACGTGGGCCGGGTCCGCCCGGGTGTCTCGTCTTGCCGGCCGGCGCCCTGGGTTGGGTCACCGGCCAGCGACTCGCCGGCGGGATGGGGGCGGGGGTGAGGGCCGTCGGGTGGGCTTGTGGGGTGGGGGTCTACTACCGGGGGTAGGATTGGGGCGTGACTCGGTTGGGCGATCTTGAGCGTGCGGTTATGGACGTGCTGTGGGACGTGGTCCCGGGCACGTCGGATGGGGTGACCGTGCGCGAGGTGGCCGACGCGCTCGACGGCCGCGAGCTGGCGTACACCACGGTGATGACCGTGCTGGACCGGCTCGCCGGCAAGGGGATGGTGCAGCGGGAGCGAGAGGGCCGGGCCTGGCGCTACCGGCCGGCGGCCAGCCGTGAGGCGCACATCGCCCAGCTCATGCTCGACGCGCTCGACCTCGGCGGCAGCCGCGACGCCGCGCTGGTGCGCTTCGCCCGCTCGGTGACCGGCACCGAGGCCGAGGTGCTGCGCGCGGCCCTGGGCAGCGAGGCCGGGCTGACCGGGCCGGGCACGGCCGAGGCCGGCGCCGAGTTGACCGACCGCGTGGACGGGCCGGCGGGCCGACGGCCGGCCGGCGAGGCAGCGGAGCGGTAGGGCGCGCGCCATGGCCTACGCCGCGCACTTCGCCGCCACCATGCTGGCCTGCTATCTGACCGCTCAGGTGCTGGCCAGCTCCACCTGGACGTGGCGCAGCCCTCGGGTGGCGATCGTGTGCTGGCAGGCGGTCGGGTTGGCGCTGGGCCTCTCGGCGATGGGCCTGCCGATGGCGCTCGGGGTGACCGCCTACGACCTGCCGACCGGGAGCGCACTGTTCGCCCTGGCCACCGACCTCGCCCACGGCACGCTGCCGGTCGGGGTGACCGCCTTCCACCTGGCCGGTGTGGGGGTTGGCTTCGGCATCGGCGCGGTGCTGGTCACCACGACCGTGCGCAGCATCCACGGCACGTTGCGCGCCCAGCGTCGGCACCGGGACCTGCTCACCCTGGTCGCCCGGAACGACCCGGCCGCGCCCGGCGCGCTTGTGCTGGACCATCCGAGCGCGGCCGCGTACTGCCTGCCGGGGGTGAAGCCGCAGGTGGTGGTCAGCGCGGGCACGCTGAGCCTGCTGGACCGGGCCGAGCTCGCCGCGGTGCTCAGCCACGAGCGCGCGCACGCCAACGAGCGGCACGACCTGGTGCTGTTGCCCTTCACCGCGCTCTGCCGCGCGTTGCCGTGGTTCCGTTGGGTCCGGGACGCGCACGAGCGGGTCGCCCTGCTGGTCGAGATGCGAGCCGACGACAAGGCGCGCGAGCTGCACGCCGAGGCGCCGCTGGCGGGCGCGCTGCGTCGGTTCGCCGCCGCGGGTCACCGGATCACCCCGGCCGGCGCGCTGGGCATGGGCGACCGCGACCTGGACGTACGCGTACAGCGGTTGCTGGTCAGCGACCGGCCGCCGCGGGTGCTGGGCGCCACCGCTCTCGCGGTCGCCACCATGCTGGTCGCCCTCCCGATCACCCTCTTCCTGAGCTGACCCGCGCTGGCCCGCCGAGTTCGGCGCGCGCTCCTGATCCCACGTCCAGGCTGAGGAGCAGGCTCCCCACAATTACTACGTCTTGTCGTAGAATTGTCTACGACAAGACGTAGTAATCAACGTGTAGCCAAGCTACGTGTAGGGTGGCTACGACAAGGCAGCCAACGCTTTGGAGAGCCGGTCATGGACACCCTGCTCCTCGCCCGTCTGCAGTTCGCCACCACCACGTCGATCCACTTCCTGTTCGTGGTCGTCACGCTCGGGCTGGTCACCCTGCTGGTCGGGATGCAGACCGCGTGGGTGCTCACGGGCAACCCGAAGTGGGAGCGGCTCACCCGATACTGGGGCCAGCTCTACGTGATCAACTACGTGCTCGGCATCGCCACCGGCATCGTGATGGAGTTCCAGTTCGGGCTGAACTGGAGCGGCCTGTCGCGCTACGTCGGCAACGTCTTCGGCGCGCCGCTGGCCATCGAGACGCTGGTGGCGTTCTTCCTGGAGTCCACGTTCCTCGGGATGTGGATCTTCGGCTGGCACCGGCTCCGCAAGGGCGTCCACCTCGCGCTGCTGTGGGGCGTGGCGCTCACCGCGTACGCCTCGGCGTTCTGGATCATGGTGGCGAACTCCTGGCTGCAGCACCCCGTCGGGTACGAGGTGCGCGACGGCATCGCCCACCTCACCGACTTCGGCGCGCTGCTCACCAATCCCAGCCTCGGCATGGCGTTCGGGCACGTGGTCTCGGCCGCGCTGCTGGTCGGCGGGATGCTGATGGCGGCCGTCAGCGCCTGGCACCTGATCCGGCGTACCCCCGACTTCGCGATCTTCCGCACCTCGCTGCGGATCGGCCTGGTCACCTCGGCGCTGGCGATCACGCTGGTGCAGGGCTTCGGTTTCGCCCAGTTCGGCCCGGTGGGCGCGGTGCAGCCGACCAAGTTCGGCCAGGGCCCGGAAGCCCAGGCGCTGATCACCGAGTGGACGGCGCGGTTCGGCCCCGGCGACTACACCCCGCCCGTGCTGGCCAACGTCGGGCTGGGCTTCATGATCCTGATCGGCTTCACGCTCGGCTGCGTCTGGCTGCTGCTCCCCCTGCTCTTCCGGGACTGGATCATCCGGCTGCGCTTCCCGCTCTGGCTGGTCCTGCTGGCCCTGCCGCTGCCGTTCGTGGCGGTGATCCTCGGCTGGATCGCCCGGGAGGTCGGCCGCCAGCCCTGGGTGGCGTACGGCCTGCTCCCCACCGAGCAGGCGGTCTCCCCCGTCGGCGCACCGGTGATGCTCGCCTCGCTGATCGGGTTCAGCCTGCTGCTGGGCACCCTCGCCGTCACCAACTGGGTGCTGCTCGCCCGGCACGCGGCGCGCGGCGCGGGTGACCCGCCGCTCGGCCGCCCGCCGGCACCGGCGAACGAACCGGCTCACCCCGAACCCGCCCTGGCCTGAGGAGATCACCGTGGACCTCGCCTGGTACGCCCTGCTCGGCCTCTTCTTCGGCGCCTACCTGGTGCTCGCCGGCTACGACTACGGCGTCGGGCTGCTGCTCGCGCGCCGCGGTGGCCCGGCCGGACGACGGGCCGCGCTCACCGCGCTCGGCCCGTTCTTCCTCGGCAACGAGGTCTGGCTGGTGGCCGCCGTGGGCATCCTCTTCGGAGCCTTTCCGGTGCTGGAGGGCGAGCTGCTCTCCGGGTGCTACCCGGCGGTCGCCGGCGCGCTGGCCGGTGTGGTCCTGGTGACCGCCGGAGTGCAACTGCGCAGCCGGCCGACCGACGAGCGGATCCGGGCCCGCTGGGACCGGGTGGTGGTGGTCGGCAGCGTGCTCGCCGCCCTGGGCTGGGGCGTGCTGCTGGCCGCGCTGCTGCAGGGCGTGCCCCGCGCGGCCGACGGGCACGTCGTCGGGGTGTCGCATCTGGCCACCCCGTTCGCGGCCGCCGCCGGGCTGGCCATGGTCGCCCTGGTCGCGGTGCACGGTGCGACCTTCCTCACCCTGCGGCTGCCGGCCGCCGACGCCGACGCGGTCGGCCGGTCGGCCCGCCGGCTGGTGCCGGTGGCGCTCACCGCGGTCGCCCTGGCCACCGTCCTGGGGCTGCTCTCCACCCGGGTACACGACGCCGTCCAGCGGCCGGCGGTGGCCGTACTGCTGCCGCTGCTGCTGGCGGCGGCGCTGCTGCTGGCCCGCGCGGCGCTGGCCCGACGGCGGCCGGGATGGGCCCTGGTCGCCACCGGCGCGGCTCTGGCACTGCCGGTGGCGCTGGTCGGTGCGGCCCTCTGGCCCTACGTGCTGGTGTCCTCGGCGGACCCGGGCACCTCGCTGACGGTGGCCGACGCCGCCGCCAGCGCGCCGACGCTGCGGCTACTCGGCTGGGTGGCGCTGCCGCTGCTGCCGGCCCTACTAGGCTTCCAGGCGATGTGTTGGTGGGTTTTCCGGGGACGGACCGACGGCAGGGCACCGGTGTACTGGTGAACCGCCGTCCCTTCGACCCGCGTCTGCTGCGCCGGGTCCCCGCGGCCCGGCGCGATCTCGCCGTGCTCGTTCTGCTCGGCGTGCTCGCCGCCGGGTTGATCGTGGCGCAGGCCACCGCGCTGGCAGCGGTGCTGGCCACCGCCGTCGACGGCCGCCTGGACCGGCCCGCGCTGGCCGCCTTCGCGGTGGCGGTCGCCGCCCGTTCGGCGCTGGTCTGGGCGCAGGGCACGGTCTCAGCGCGGGTCGCCGCCACCGTCAAGGCCGCACTGCGGGCCGACCTGCTCGGCGCTGTGGGCCGGCACGGGCCGGGTTGGGTTGCCGGGCAACGGGCCGGCCAGCTCGCCACGCTGACCGGGCGCGGGCTGGACGCGCTGGACGCGTACTTCACCGGGTACCTGCCCCAGCTGGTGCTCAGCGTGACGGTGCCGGTGGCGGTGCTGGCCCGGGTCGTCTTCGCCGACTGGGGCTCCGCGGTGATCATCGCACTGACCCTGCCGCTGATCCCGGTCTTCGGCGCGCTGCTAGGCTGGCAGGCGCAGGCCGCCACGGAGCGGCAGTGGCGCCGGCTCTCCCTGCTGGGCGGGCACTTCCTGGACATGGTCGCCGGGCTGCCCACGCTTCGCGCGTTCGGCCGGGCCCGGGCGCAGACCGAGGTGGTCCGCCGGATGGCCGACGGGCATCGGGTCGCCACCATGAAGACACTGCGGATCGCGTTCCTCTCCGCGCTGGTGCTGGAGCTGGTCGCCACCCTCTCCGTGGCCCTGGTCGCGGTGCCGGTCGGCATCCGGCTGCTCGGCGGCGGGCTGGCCCTGCAGACCGCGCTGCTGGTGCTGCTGCTCACCCCGGAGGCGTACCTGCCGCTGCGGGCCGCCGGCAGCCGCTTCCACGCCAGCATGGAGGGGCTAACCGCGCTGGACGAGGCGCTCACCATCTCCGCCGCGCCCGCCGCACCCCGGGCCGCCGAGGGCGCGGCCACCCCGGACGGGCGGGGCGAGATCCGCTTCGAGTCGGTGACCGTGGCGTACGAGCGGACCACCGCGCTGCGCGACGTGACGCTGACCGTCCGACCCGGTCAGCGGATCGCCATCATCGGGCCCAGCGGCGCCGGCAAGAGCACCCTGCTCGGTCTGCTGCTCGGCTTCGTGACCCCGACCAGCGGCCGGGTCACCGTGGACGGGGTCGACCTCGCCGACGCCGACCCGGACGCCTGGCGCCGCCAGCTCGCCTGGGTGCCGCAGCGCGCCCACCTCTTCGCCGCCTCGCTGGCCGACAACATCCGGCTCGGCGCACCGGACACCCCGCCCGACGCGCTCGCCACCGCGGTGCACGACGCGGCCCTGGACGACGTGGTGGCCGGCCTGCCGGAGGGGCTGGAGACGCTGCTCGGCGAGCGCGGGCACGGCCTCTCCAGCGGGCAGCGGCAACGGGTGGCCCTGGCCCGCGCGTTCCTCAGGGACGCCCCGGTGGTGGTGCTCGACGAGCCCACCGCCCGACTCGACACCGCGGCCGAGGCGGTGGTGCTCGACGCCACCCGCCGGCTGGTCGCCGGGCGGACCGCGCTGCTGGTCGCGCATCGGCCGGCACTGCTGGCCGACGCCGACCGGATCCTGCGGATCGAGGATGGCCGGGTCACCGAGCTGACGCCCGAGCCGACCGGGAAGGTGGCCCGATGAACGCGGCACCCGAGCCGCTGGCCGGCGGGCCGGGCCCACTGGAAGCGGCGGTCGACGCCGCCCCGACCGGGCGGTCGACCGCCGAGCGGACGGTCCTGCGCCTGGCCCGGCCGTACCTGGGCCGGCTGGTGGGCGCGGGCCTGCTCGCCGCGGCCACCGAGTTCGCCGGGCTCGCCCTGATGGCGACCGCCACCTGGCTGTTGATGAGCGCCGCCGGCCGGCCACCGCTGGACCGGCTCACCGTGGCGATCGTGGCGGTCCGGGCGCTGGCGATCAGCCGGGGCGTGTTCCGCTACACCGAACGGCTCGCCGGGCACGACGCGGTCCTCCGCATGATCACCGACGTCCGGGCCCGGGTCTTCGCCACCCTCGCCGCCCGCCGCACCGCCGCGCACCGCTCGGGGGACGTGCTGAGCCGGCTGGTCTCCGACGTCGAGGCGGTGCAGGACCTTCTGCTGCGGGTGCTGGTGCCGGGATCGGCGGCGGCACTGGTCGGGCTGCTGGCGGTGGCCGGGGCGGCGCTGATCTCGCCGCCGGCCGCCGGTGTGCTCGCCGCCGGGCTGCTCATCGCCGGGGTGGCGTTGCCCGCACTGGCCACCGCGGTCACCCGGCGCAACGCGGCGGAGGTGGCCCCGCTGCGCGGCGCGCTGGCCACCGACGCGATCGACCTCACCCACGGTGCCGCCGACCTGGCCGCGTTCGGCGCGACCGGCGCTGCCCTGCACGCCGCCGAGCAGCGGGCCGGCCGACTGGCCCGGCTGGAACGCCGCCTGGCCGCCACCGGGTTCGCCGTCGACGCGGCCGGGGTGCTGGTCGCCGGGCTGACCGCCGCCGCGGTGGTGCTGGCCGCGCTGGCCGCGGACGTGCCGGGGGTGCTGGTCGGCGTACTGGCCGTCGGCACCCTGGCGGCCGTCGAGGTGGCGCTGGCCCTGGTCTCGGCGGCCCGGCAGTGGACCCAGCTGCGGCCCGGCCTGACCCGGGTGGCCGCCCTGCTCGACGCGGACCTGCCGACTCCCCGGCACGCCGCCGTGGAGCCCAGCGCGAATGGCATCGGCGGCCCGGACCGAGGCGGCGCGCACGAGCTGCGCTTCGCCGAGGTGACCGTGCGGTACCGGGCCGGTGCCGCGCCCGCGCTCGACCGGGTGAGCCTGGACCTGCCCGCCGGGCGGCGGATCGCGGTGGTCGGCCCGAGCGGAGCCGGCAAGAGCACCCTGGCCGCCGTGCTGACCGGCGCGGTCCGGCCCACGTCCGGCCGGGTCACGCTGGACGGTCGCGACGTCTCGACGTACGCCGAGGAGGAGCTGCCCCGCGCGGTCGGTGGGCTGCTCGCCGAGGCGTACGTCTTCCACGCCACGGTGCGGGAGAACCTGCTGCTCGGCCGTGCCGGGGCCAGCGACGACGAGTTGGTGGCGGCGACCGCCGCCGCCGGCCTGCTGGAGTGGGTGCACGCCCAGCCGGCGGGATGGGACACCCTGGTCGGCGAGGAGGGCGGTCAGCTCTCCGGCGGCCAGCGGCAACGGCTCGCGCTCGCCCGGGCCCTGCTCGCCGCGCCGCCGGTGCTGGTGCTCGACGAGCCCACCGAGGGGCTGGACCCGACCGCCGCGGACGCCGTGCTCGCCTCCGCCCTCGCCGCCACCCCCGCCGGGCACTCGGTACTCCTGATCAGTCACCGGCTCAGCGGGCTGGCCGAGCTGGACGAGATCGTCGTCCTCGATGGCGGCCGGGTGATCCAGCGCGGTCGGCACGCCGAGTTGGTCACCGCCCCCGGCTGGTACCGGGACCAGTGGCTGCTCCAGGCGGCGGCCGAACGCGGGTACCTGGCTCTCACCCCCTGACCGGGCTCGGGGACGGACCAGGGTTCTCCCGGACGTCGGCGCGCCGGCGTCCGTGGCAGGGTGGTGCCATGCCGCGCTGTGAGGACGTGTTGGTGGAGGAGCACCTGCGGGAGCTTGCTGCCCGGTTGCAGGGGCCGGCCCGACTGAAGTCCGACCTGCTCAC
This sequence comes from Micromonospora sp. NPDC005163, assembly GCF_053599835.1. Lineage (NCBI taxonomy): Bacteria > Bacillati > Actinomycetota > Actinomycetes > Micromonosporales > Micromonosporaceae > Micromonospora > Micromonospora sp. NPDC005163. The sequence continues at coordinate 72,518 of NZ_JBSFYP010000001.1, read as the reverse complement.
CGAGGCCCGGCACGGTCTGCTGGACGCCGTCGAGGCGTACCGCGAGGACGGCGTGCCGCCCACGGAGGCGCAGCGGCGTGCGGTGGCCGAGTTCGGCTCACCGGCGCAGCTGCTTCCCTCCTGGCAGGCCGAGCTGGCGGTCGGCGCGCTGCGCGGGCTCTCCCTGCGGATGCTGACGGTGGCCGGAGTGTCGGTGGTGGCCGGCGACCTGACGTGGCGCGGGGCGAGCTGGAGCGACGGTCCGCACCCGCCGGCCGTCTACCGGTTGCTCGCCGCCTCGGTCGACTGGATCTGGATCGGCTCGCTGCTGCTCGCGGTGGCTGGCCTGCTGGTGGTGGTGGCGAGCGCCCGGTCCGCCCGGCCGGGCCTGGCCGTCGCGCAGCGCGCGGTGGGCGCCGGCCTGACCGGCACCCTGGTCCTCGGCATGCTGGCCGTCACCGCCCTCTTCGCATGGTCGATCGGGCTCTGGGACGCGGCGCTGAGCTGGCCACCGATGTTCATCGGGGCGGTGCTGGTCGGCGGAGCCTACTTCTCGCTCGTCCGCGCGGCGCGCGGCTGGCTGCTCGCCACCACCCGCTGAGCGGCTCAGGCCGGGGTGCCGGGTGGGCTGCCGGGGTCGAGGAATCGTCCGACCGTCACGCGGAACTCGTGCCAACCAGCGCGCTCACCGGCCAGCGCCCGCCGACCGGAGTCGGTGAGCTGGTACGTCCGTCGCTCCCGACCGTTGACCGTGCTCCAGGTGCTCGCGACGTGCCCGGCGCGCTCCAGCCGGCGCAGCGCGGGATAGATGGTGCCGGTGGGCAGGTCGAGGCTGCCGTCGCTGCGCGCCCGCAGCGCCTCGATGATGGCGTACCCGTGCAGCGCGCCCTGTTCGAGCACGGCGAGCAGCAGTGCGTCGAGGTGGCCGTGCAACTCCTGGGCCTTCATACGTAGCTACGCTACTTGTCGAATCGCCGGTACGCCACCGGTGGCCACCCGCGATGACCCGCGGGCCCGAACCGGTGCGCCAGCCGGTCATCGGGGTGCGGGCACCGGCCGCCCAGGACCGCCGACTAGGGTATGTGCCCAGAGTCACTCGCCGGTCGAAGACGTCGGCGGGTGGGCAACCCGAAGCACACGGAGGTCAGCGTGGCCCGCCAGTCGCCCCAACGGCCCGACGCCGACGAGCCCGAGCTCGACGACACCACCGGCCCGGCCGAGCCAGATCAGGCCGACGAGGCCGAGGAGATTGGCCTCGCGTCGACGTCGGACGACCGGTCGCTCTGGGACGAGCTGCGGATCGACCCGGTCGAGATCGCCCTGCCCGCCGGCTCCGGTTTCACGCTGCGGGCCTACCGGCCGGCGGGGGCGCTGACCCCCACCGACGTGACCGAGCGCGACCAGGACGACCCGTTCCTCGCCCGCCGTCAGGTGATCGAGGAGGACGAGGACGACGAGACCGTCGTCATCCTCGACGAGGAGTTGGCCGAGGAGTTGGCCGAGAGCGACGAGGACGAGGCGTCGCGCCGTCGCCGTGACGCCGACACGGACGCCGACGAGGCCGACGACGAGAACGCCACGGACGAGGCGGACGACGAGGAGGTGCCGGTCTTCCTCAGCCACCGGGGCAAGCTGCTGCTGTTCAAGACCCCCGAGTCGTTGGTCAGTTTCATCCGGTCCGGCGCGCCAAATGATCTGTCCCAACTGGACAGCTGGAATGAATTGTCCGAACGGGTGGAGCCGGCCGACATCGCGTCGCTCGACGAGGACAGCTACGAGCTCGACCTCGTCGTGGAGAACCTGCGCGGCGGGCACGACGCCTGGGATTCGGCCCTGCTGATCAAGGCCGGCGAGGTCGCACGTGACCTGTCGTACGCGTTGCGGCTGCCTGCGGTGCTGGACATGCTCTCCGCCGCCTCCAGCCTCGACGACCTGGACGAGGCGCTGCGGGCGACCGCCAACGGCGGGATCGGCGGTTTCATGGGCCGACGGCGGTTGAAGAAAATCGGGGCACAAACCGCAAGTTTGGGTTGGCGCACCATTGTCGGCAAGATCTCTGCGGTCGTGGACTGGCGCGACTGACCCGTACCGGGGAGCATCAGTTGCTGGCAGAGGAAAGACCTGTCCCGGGAGGAGGACGACGCCGTGGCGCTCGTGCGCGTGTACTGCGGTCTGGCCTCAGCGGATCCTGCTGACCGACCGGCCTCGGCCGGTTCGACGCTGACGTCCGCTGTGGTCGACGACGCAGGCCGTCTGCTGCATGTCTGCGAGATCGGCGACGACGCGGCTGGCTACGCCCAGCTCGTCGCGCTGCTCGTGGAGCGGTCGGGCGGGCCGAGCGGTGCGGCCATCGCCGCCGACAGCGACGACCACACGGTCACCTCGCTGCTGAGCGCGGCGGGTCGGCCGCTGGCGATCGCGGACGACGACTCGGTGGACGACTTCGCCGAGCGGTTCGCCGACGACGACTCCCTGGAGGAGATGCAGTCGCCGCCAGCCGAACGACGCGCCGTCGGCCTGGCCCGCGCGTTGCAGGCGGGCGCGCTGTCCGCGGTCACTCTGCCGGCACCCCGGGATCTCGCCGGCTACAAGCAGGTGCTCTCCGCGCACGCCGCGCTTGCCAGCGGTCGGCACTCGGCCGCCGTGGCGCTGCGCGAGGTGCTGCGCGAGCTCTACCCGGCGGCGCTGCGCGCGTATCCGGACCCGGCCGAGCCGGTCTCGCTGGCCGTGCTGGACGCCCTGCCCGAGCCGGGCATGCTGGGCGGCACCGTGGCCCGGGGCCGCGAGGTCTCGGTGGCGGCGGACGCCATCGCCGCGCACCTCGCCGCGGACGGGGTGGCCGACGCCGAGGAAATCAACGAGGCGGTCACCGCACTGCGGGTCGCCATCTCCGAGACGCCCCGCCGCGCCGCGGTGAACCGGGCGCTCACCTCCGCGGTGGCCGAGACCGTCCGGCAGGCGGTCGCCTCGGTACGGGCCTGCGACGCCGGTTGCGAGGCGCTGGTCAGCGCGCTCAGCGCACGGGCCAGCACGCCCGCGCCGGCGCCCGGTCGCCGCGCCGCCGCCCGCCGTGGCGAGTCGGTCGGCGAGCTGGCCGGCATGTCCAACACCGGCACCGGGCTGCGCGCGGTCCGGCCGACCCCGGTCGCCGCCGAGCCCGCCCCCACCGGGGGCCGACGCAGCCGCCCCGAACCGATCCCGGGTGGCGCCCCGCTGGCGTCGCCGCGCCCGCTCGGGCCACCGCCGGTCGCCCCGGCTCCGATCACCCCGCCGCCGGTCGCACCCGCTCCGGTTGCCCCGGCGGCGGCCGCCGGCCCGGCGGTGTCCGCCCTGCCGGGGCGTGGCGAACCCCTCCCGAGCCGCATCGACGGTCCGACCAACCGGCCAGTCTCCTCGCCACCGCCCCCGCCGCCCGGGATCACCCCGATCGCGCCGGCGCAGCGCGGCGCGGTGCCGCCGGCCGAGGCGGGCGAGCCGTTCCGGCCGACGTTGACGACCGCGGCGATCAACAACGCGCGGGCCGAGCGGCAACGCACGGTCATCCCGCCCCGCCCCAAGACCAACGGCGAGCCCCGGCCCAGCCATCTGCAACGCCCGGTCGACGAGGCTCCCACCGGCGGTTTCAGCGCCACCGACCTCAGCATCCCGGTGCCCACTCCCCGTCCGGGCCAGGAGTCGGCACCGCCGGGCTCCCGGGCCAACTGGCCGCTGGTCAACAACCCGGAGGACCCGGCCGACAGCTCGCCGAACAACCCGGCCGCCTACTCGTACGGCGGCGGCCGTGGCATCGACGCCCCCACCGACCCGGGCCGGGCCGACGGCCGCGTCACCCCGCCCTGGCTGGCGGACGACCTGCCGCAGGAGCCACCCATGCTGCGGCTCGTGGAGCCGCCACCGCTGGCCGACCGGGCGCTGCGCGAGGCAAGCCTCAACCCGCCCACCGACCCGCGCCTCGAGACGCCGCCGCTGCGGCTGGTCGATCGGGAGCAGGCCGCCCGCAACGGCCGCCCCGCGCCCCGCATGGAACGACCCGTCGAGCACCGGCCGTCACCCCCGGTCGAGCACCGTCCGCCACCGGTGGCGGACGAGGGCGACGGGGACCTGCTGATCTTCGCGCAGGCCAAGTCGGCCTGGTTCGTCGGGCAGACCGAGGAGTCCGACCTGGACTGGTCGACCACGGCCGACACCGGGTGGCAGGCAGCCGAGCAGGCGGCCCGTCCCGCGGTGGGCGCCGAGACGACGGCCGGTCTACCGAAGCGCGTGCCGCAGGCCAACCTGGTCCCGGGTTCCCCGTTGCGCGAGGAGCGTCCGCTGCGGATAGTGCGTGATGCGGCGAGTCTCGCGGAGAACACCACCGGCTACTTCCGTGGCTGGCGTCGGGGGCAGGAGATCGGTGGGTTCGCGGTGGGCGGCCGGCCGGGTCGCGAGGCCGCCGGCGGCTGGGACTTCAGTCGTGACCACGGTGACCGCGACGACGACCGCGAATACGAGTACCGGTCCGCCGGCTACCAGTCCTGACCCCCGGTCACCATCACCCACGCGTCTGTCCCGCCCTCAGTCAGCTGACTGGGGGCGGGAGCGCGTTCAGGCCACAGCGTTAGCCCGGCACGACCAACGCCGCCTCGTGAAGGTCCTGGACCAATCCGCCCCTGAAGGGGCCGACTGCGTCCAAGAGCCTGGAAAGGCGGCGTCTTGAAAAGAGGTGCGGGGCTGCCCGGCGAGGTGCCTCCGGACAGCACTCAGCGCCCGGTGGCGGCCGAAGCCACCACCGGGCGCGATCGCCCGGTCAGGCCGGCGCGACGGCGCGTGTACGCCGCATGGTGAGCACGTACTCGACCAGCGAGATCAGCACGTGCTTCGTCGACTCCCGGTTGCGGGCGTCGCAGGCCACCACCGGCACGTCGCTCGAGATCGCCAGCGCGTCCCGAACGTCCTGCGGGTCGTGGTACTGCATCCCGTCGAAGCAGTTGATGGCCACCAGGTACGGCAGCCGCCGGTGCTCGAAGAAGTCGATCGCCGCGAAGCAGTCGGCCAGCCGGCGAGTGTCCACCAGCACGACCGCACCGATGGCGCCCCGAACCAGTTCGTCCCACATGAACCAGAATCGAGTCTGACCCGGCGTACCGAACAGGTACAGGATCAGGTCACGGTCGATCGAGATCCGGCCGAAGTCCATGGCCACCGTGGTCGTCGTCTTGCCCGGCACCTGCCGGGTGTCGTCGACGCCCACGCCAGCGGAGGTCATGATGGCCTCGGTGGTCAGCGGCGTGATCTCCGAGACCGAGCCGACCAGCGTCGTCTTACCGACGCCGAATCCACCGGCGATAACGATCTTCGCCGACGTCACGCGCCCACTCGGGTTCGGCGGGCGGTGCGACATGTCAGAGCCTGCGAAGTCCACTCAGCACCCTCTCCAGCAGTTCAGTGCCCATCGCGTCGTCGGAGTCGTCCAAAATGGTCGGCTCGTGGACTGCGACCAGGCCGTCCGTCGCCATGTCGGCGATGAGCACCCGGGCCACACCGAGCGGGAGCTGCATCCGCGCCGCGATCTCGGCGAGCGATTGCACGCGTCCGTCACACAGCGCGGCGATGTACTGGTGTTCGCGGCCACCGTTGCCATTGGCAGCGGCCCGGCCACGCACCGTCGTCTCGACGAGCGCCTCCAGCGCGATGTCGAGCCGGGGACGGGTACGACCGCGGGTCACGGCGTATGGACGGACCAACGCTCCGGTCGGTTCGTCACGATCGGCCATGTCGCCGCTCACCTCCTTCGTACCCGGCACCGGCTCCCACCGGTGAAACCCGTCGTTGTCGTTGTTGCAGTAGCGCCGACCTCACGATCGGCGAGGCGTCAGCTCAGCATCCCCGCGGCCGCACGCGGCTGCGGGGTCAGCGCGTCGCCCACCCGGTCGACCAGCAACGCCATCTCGTAGCCGACCTGCCCGACGTCCGAGCTGCGGGCGGCCAGCACTGCGAAGGAAGAGCCGTCCGAGATGGACATCAGGAACAGGAAGCCATTGTCCATCTCCACGACGGTCTGCAGCACAGCGCCTCCCTCGAAGCAGCGGGCCGCTCCCTGGGTGAGGCTGACCAGACCGGACGCGATCGCGGCGAGCTGATCGGCCCGGTCCCGCGGCAGATCCCGTGACGACGCGAGAAGCAGGCCATCCGCCGAGACGGCGACCGCATGCGCGACACCGGGCACCCGGTCAGCGAAGTTGGCCAGCAGCCAACCAAGATCCTGCGTAGTTGTCATCCTTCTTGCTCCTTCTGCCCGCTCCCGGCCGCTGGGCCTGAGCCAGACTGCGAGGATTGCTGCCCTCCCGGAGTCGCCTCCGGGCTGGTCGGGTTGTCCGAGGTGCTACGCCCTCGCTGCACGCCCCGGTGGTAGGCGGAGAGCAGGCCACGGACCGCCTCCGGGGAACGCCGCTGGACCGAGGTGGTGGGCTTCTCCACCGCGCCGGGGACCAGCTGCGCCATCGGCTTGCGCTTCGGCAGACCGGTCGTGGTGGTCTCGCTCACCGGGACCGCGCTGGCCGCTGCCGAGGCGGCACGCCAGCCGTCGTCGGCGGCGGTCTGCCAGCCGTTGGTCTGTGGCGGTTGGGGCCGGCGGTTCGGCAGGCTCTCGGCGAGGCTGGGGCGGGTGCCCCCGTTCGCTGTCGACCCGTTGTCCCGCGGCGCTCCTCCGGCCGTCGGAGTGTCTGCCATCGGTGTGTTACCTGTCGTCCCGGGTGGTGTCTTGTGGACTGCCCGGCCGCTGGCCTCGACCGTCGCGAACTGCTGGGTCGCGGTGCCGCCATTGGCCGCCGGCTGGGCGGCCGGTGCGGCTGCCTGAGCCGCTGCCGCCTCCTCCGGACCCGGCCGACGGGTACGGAACCAGGCCGACTCGAGCTCCCGGAAGATCGGCAGCTCCATGGTCTCGTCCGCGTACCGCTGCCGATTCTGGGCCTGCGGCTGCTGCGGCGCCGGCCGGCTCTGCGCCGGTGCCGCCGAGGTCGGTGCCGTCGGCTGAGCCGTGGCGGCCGGCTGCTCGGCGGGTCGCTGCACCCGCGGCAGCTCCGTCGTCATGTCCAGGGCGGCGGCGAACCGCTCGGGCACCGGCGGGGTGGCCGCGTCCCGGTCGCCACCGGGCACCGGCGGCCAGGCCGGCGGCGCGGGGGCGTTGGGCGCCTGGGCGGGCGGGGCCGATCGGGGCGCGAAGCCGCTGAACGACTGGAACGACTGGGCGGACGCCGGCGGCGCCGAGTACGGCTGACTCGATGCCGGCGGGGCCGAATAGGGCTGACCGGCTGGCGGCGCCGAGTACGGCTGACCGGCCGGCGGGGCCGAATAGGGCTGACCGGCCGGCGGGGCCGAGTACGGCTGACCCGAGGCCGGGGCGGCCGACACCGGCGGACCGGCGTACGGCGCACCCGAGTAGGGCTGCGCGGAGTACGGCTGGCCGGAGGCCGGCGAGGCGGAGACCGGTGCGCCGGAGTAGGGCTGCGCGGAGACCGGCGGCGGCGAGTACGGGTGCGCCTCGGGGCTGCTGGGCAGCTGCCGTGGAATGGCCGGCTGCTGGCCCGCGTCCGGAGAGTCGTCGCCGGCGCGGCGCTGCGGCAGCGGGTCGATCGGCTGTCCGTTGGCCGTCCGCGGGGTGAACCCGTCCCCGCCGTTCGTGCCGGCCGCACCGGTCAGGTCCGACCAGGCCGGCATCGAGCGGTACGCACCGGCGTTGGCGGGGGTGCCGGCGCCGTTGCGCGAGGCTGGGTCGAACGGGCGACCACCCAGGGTGACCTGGTTGCCGGACTCGCTCGGGCGAGGGCCGTTGGCCAGCGCGGGCAGCGCGCCGAAGGCCGGAACCGGGCCACCGCCCTGCGGGCCACCGGCCGCGGGCAGCGCCGGCGGCTGCTGCATCCGGCCGGAGAGCGCCCGGGGCACCAGCACCGAGGTCGGCAGGGTCACGTCGGCGACCGTGCCACGGTCACCACCGGGACGCAGCTCGACCCGGACCCCGTGCCGGGACGCCAGCCGGGCGACCACGACCAGGCCCATCATGCGGGACACGGCCACGTCCACCTGCGGCGGCGTCGCGAGACGCTCGTTGAGCTCGTTCAGCTGGTCGTTGCTGATGCCGATGCCGCGGTCCTCGACGTAGAGCGAGGTGCGGTCGCCGACCCGGCGGGCCTCGACCATCACCTGCGAGTCCGGCGGCGAGAACGCGGTCGCGTTGTCGAACAGCTCGGCGACGAGGTGCACCAGGTCGTTGACCGCGTGCGCGGCGACCTCGATGTCCCGGTCGATGACCCCGAACTCGATCCGGGTGTAGTGCTCGACCTCGGACTGCGCGGCGCGCAGCACGTCGATGAGCGCCGCCGGCTCGCGCTGCACGCGGGTGGAGTCGGCGCCGGCGAGCACGAGCAGGTTCTCGTCGTTGCGGCGCATCCGGGTGGCCAGGTGGTCGAGCTGGAACAGCTCGGCCAGCCGGTCCGGGTCCTCCTCGCCGCGCTCCAGCCGGTCGAGGTGCCCGATGAGGCGGTCGACCAGGATCTGCGAACGGCGGGCCAGGTTGACGAACATGGTCGCGACGGAGGCGCGCAGCGCCGCCTGCTCGGCGGCGGTTCGGACGGCTTCCAGGTGGACGGCGTTGAACGCCTCGGTCACCTGGCCGAACTCGTCCTTGCTGCGGACCGGGAGCGGCTCGGCGATCTGGTTGGCCAGCTGCACCGGGGAGAGCTGCCCGACGACCTGCGGGTCACGCAGTCGGGCCACCGCCTGCGGCAGGCCGTACTGGGCGACGGAGAGAGCGCCCTGCCGCAGCTCACGCAGCGAGCGGGCCATCGAGCGGGCGACCAGGTACGCGAAGAGGATGGCCAGCAGCAGCATGCTGAGCAGCAGGCCGGTCTCCAGGAACACCTGACGCTGGACGTCCGAGCGCAGGTTGTCGGCCTCGGCGACCACGTCGCCGTCGAGCTTCGTCTCGACGGTGCGGATCAGCTTGGCGTTGGCCGTCATGGCCGAGTCCCACTGGTCCGGGCCGAACGGCGCACCGTGCATGTCGCCGGTGGTGTTGCCGTCGATCCAGCCGGTGTAGTTCTGCGCCTCCCGACGGTCACCGCCGGCGACCGTCTGGTCGTGGAACTTCGCCTCGTCGGGGCTGGCGACGGCTTTGAAGCTCTGCAGGGCCTGCTGCTGACCGGTGCCGCTGGCGATGTAGTCGGTGCGCAGCACCGGGGTCATCCGCCGCTGCTCCGAGCCGAGGGCGCGGTGCACGACGACCCGGCGGACGGAGAGGAACTCCTTCTCCCGGGCGACCGCCGCGGCGGCCCGCATCCGGTCGCTCAGGTCGCTGTTGCCGGCGAGCTGGGTGGCGGAGTCACGGATGGCGAGCAGGTCGTTGATCAGGCCCTCGTACGCCTGAATGGTCTCGGTGAGCTTGAGTTTGCCGTTGAACACCTGGCTGCGGACGCCTGGCAGGTCCTTCAGGGTCTGGTCGATCCCGTTGAGCAGGCCCTCCAGGCTGCTCGGCAGGTCCTCGATCTCGGCCCGCTGCTGCAGGTAGGGGCCCTTCGCCTGGTCTACCCGGGAGTTCACCCGGTTGTAGGCCTCCTGGTACTGCGCCGTCGGCTGCGTCCCCTTGGCCCCCAGCAGCAGCACGGCGGTGGTCCGCTCGTCCTGAAGCGTGTCGACCAGGTCACCCGAGTAGCTCGACAGGTTGGCCAGGTCGCCGGCCCGGTTGGCATTGTTGAGCGTCTCCAGGTGGTCGACGAGACCACTGGTGCCCACCACGACCGTGGCGATGGTCGGCACGATCATGATGAGACCGAGCTTGGACCAGATCGGCATGTCCCGGAGCCGGCTGGCCGGTCGGCGCAGCCGCGACAGGAAGGAGCCCGCCGTCTTTGGCCGTTTGCTCACGTCACCGCCCTCGCGATTACAGCTTGAACGCGTTGCCCCCGCGCAACGCCCAGCGTCCGACCCGGCGGGTCGGACCCCCGAGATTCCATCACGCCGCCCGGCAAGAAGAAAGCCCAGGTTGTCACCCGCCGAAGGTGTGATGAGATGTTGATGCGATTTGATAGCAGTCCGTCTGGCCGGAGTAACTGAAGGTAATGAAACATCCGCACCGCGTTGTCCTGCTCGCTGGCCCTTCTGGCTCTGGAAAGTCGTACATAGCGCAGCAAACCGGCCTACCGGTGCTCTGCCTGGACGACTTTTACAAAGATGGCGATGACCCTACGTTGCCGCGCCGAAACGGCCAGGTGGACTGGGAATCACCCGAGTCGTGGGACGCCCTCACGGCGGTCGAAACGATTGCCCGACTGGCTCGCGAGGGTCGCGCCGATGTGCCGGTTTATGCGATCGGCGCGGATCGACGGGTAGCCACACGGCCATTTAACGTCGCCGGATCGCCACTTTTCGTGGCCGAAGGGATCTTCGCCGCCGAGATCGTCGATGAGTGCCGCCGTCGTGGCCTGCTCGCCGGTGCGTACGCGCTGCGCCGCCCGCGCGGGGCGACCTTCCTCCGCCGGCTGGCCCGCGACCTGTCCGAGCAGCGCAAGGCGCCACAGGTGCTGGTCCGGCGCGGGGTGGCACTGCTGCGCGCCGAGCCCGCGGTGCTGCGCCGGCAGACCGGGCTGGGCGCGGAGGCGGCCCGGGCCCGGGAGGTGCTGCGCAGGGTGGCCGGCCTGCTCGCCGGCCACCCGCACGGCTGACCACTCAGGCCAGCAGCTTCGCGTACGCCGGCTTGATCACCTCATCGATGATCCGCAGCCGCTCGTCGAACGGGATGAAGGCGCTCTTCATCGCGTTGATGGTGAACCACTGCAACTCCCGCCAGCCGTAGCCGAACGTCTCCACCAGCAGGGCCATCTCCCGCGACATCGACGTGCCGCTCATCAGCCGGTTGTCGGTGTTGACGGTGACCCGGAACCGCAGGTCCCGCAGCAGGCCGATCGGGTGGTCCGCGATCGAGTCCACCGCTCCGGTCTGCACGTTCGACGACGGGCACAGCTCCAGCGGGATCCGCTTGTCCCGGACGTACGCGGCCAGCCGGCCGAGCACCGGCGCCGCGCCGGGGGTGATGTCGTCCACGATCCGCACCCCGTGGCCGAGCCGGTCCGCGCCGCACCACTGGATCGCCTGCCAGATCGACGGCAGGCCGAACGCCTCGCCGGCGTGGATGGTGAAGTGGAAGTTCTCCCGCTGGAGGTACTCGAAGGCGTCCAGGTGCCGGGTGGGCGGGAAGCCCGCCTCGGCGCCGGCGATGTCGAAGCCGACCACCCCGGAGTCCCGGTGCCGCACGGCCAGCTCGGCGATCTCCTGCGAACGGGCCGCGTGCCGCATGGCGGTGAGCAGCGTGCCCACCCGGATGTTCAACCCCGCCTCGACGGCCTGGGCGGTGCCCTCGGCGAAACCGGCCAGCACCGCCTCGACCACCTCGTCCAGGCTCAGGTCCTGTTCCAGGTGCTGCTCCGGAGCGAACCGCACCTCGGCGTAGACCACGCCGTCGGCGGCCAGGTCCAGCGCGCACTCGCGGGCCACCCGGCGCAGCGCCGGCGCGGTCTGCATGACCGCCACGGTGTGCGCGAACGTCTCCAGGTAGCGCTCCAGCGAGCCGGAGTCGGCCGCGTCGACGAACCAGCGCCCCAGCGCCTCGGGGTCGGTGGTGGGCAGCTCGTGGCCCACCTCCGCGGCCAGCTCGACGATCGTCGCCGGCCGCAGCCCGCCGTCGAGGTGGTCGTGCAGCAGCGCCTTCGGGACCTTGACGATGTCCTCGTACCGGATAGTTGCGACCATGCTCAGACCCTAGTCAGCGACCCTGGCGGACCGGGACGGGACCGGCCGGCAGTCACGGCTGCCAGCCGTACACCCGGTGCACTTCGAGGCGGATCACGAGCCGCCCGTCGGCGACCATGGCGGCACGGTAGTCCGCCCAGTCCGGGTGCTCGCCGCGGATCCGCCGGTAGACCTCGACCAGCTCGTCGACCGTCGCGTCGGCGGTGGCCGCGGCCGGCTCGGTGAGGGTAACGGTGCCCTCGGCGACCGCGTACGCGCCGCCGTCCGGCGTGGTCACGTGAAAGCTGGCCCGGGGGTCGCGGCGCAGGTTGCGCACCTTCGCCCGGTCCCCGGTGGTGGAGCAGCGGATCAGCCCCGGCTCGGCCAGGTAGTCGAGGTTGGACAGCTGGGGTCGGCCGTCCCGGCGCAGGGTGACCAGCACCCCGCGCCCCCGCGTGCCGAACAGCCCCCACAGCCGGTCGCTCATGCCGGCACCCGCAGCGGCGCAAGCGCGGCGGCCAGCCGGCCGAGCTGGTGGAGCATCGCCTCGGCGGCGGCGTCCCGCCCCGGATCCGGCACCAGCCGGCCGGCGCCGTCCAGCGCCTGTCGCAAGAAGATGGTCACCGCGTCGTTGACCGGGACCATGTTGAGCGTGGTCACCACCTGCTTGATCATCTGAACGGCACGCAGGCCGCCGGAGCTCATGCCGTAACTGACGAAGCCCACCGGCTTGTGCTGCCACTCGTGGTAGAGGTAGTCGATCGCGTTCTTGAGCGGGGCGCTGAAGCCGTAGTTGTACTCGGGCATCACGAAGACGAACGCGTCCGCGGCCGCGGTCGTCGCGCTCCACCGCTGGGTGTGCCGGTAGAGGTAGCGACCCTCGGACGGGTGATGCGGCTCGTCATGGAACGGCAGCCCGACCTCGGCGAGGTCGACCAGTCGGACGTCGTCGAAGCCACCGTGGCGGCCGGCGGCGTCTGTGAACCAGTCGCCGATCATCCGACCCACCCGGCCGGGGCGCGTGCTCGCGACGATCACGTTGAGGCGGCGGGTGGTCGGGTCGCGCTCGAGTGAATTTGTTGACATGTCATCAACCTAGCAGGCGAATCGGTGACATGTCAACCAAACCGCTAGACTCCACGTATGGACACACCGCGGTGGCTGGACGAACGGGAGGCCCGCGCCTGGCGCGGCTACCGCCGGATGCGTCGACTGCTCGATCTGGAGCTGGCCCGGGAGCTGACCCAGGACGCCGGCCTCTCCGAGCCGGACTACGACGTGCTCTCCGACCTCTCCGAGACCCAGCAGGGGCGGCTGCGCCTCAGCGAGCTGGCCGCCAGGATGCTGTGGTCGCGCAGCCGGCTCTCGCACCACCTGAGCCGGATGCAGCAACGCGGCCTGGTGACCCGCGAGGAGTGCGCCGACGACGCCCGCGGCTCCATCGTCGTGCTCACCCCGGCGGGTCGGCAGGCCATCGAGTCCGCTGCCCCCGGCCACGTGGCCGCCGTCCGGCGGCACCTGATCGACCTGCTCACCCCCGCTGAGGTCGACGCGCTCGGCGCGCTCACCCACCGGGTGGTCGACCACCTCGCCGGCCCCGAGCCCCGGGCCACCCGCCCGCAGCCCGAACCGGCGGCCTGACGTGGACCCGCGCATCCTCGACCGGCTGCGCTGCCCGGTCTGCGGCGAGCCGCTGTCCGAGTCGACCGCCGGCACCGCCAGGGCGCTGCGCTGCCCGCGCCGGCACAGCTTCGACATCGCCCGGCAGGGGTACGTCAACCTGCTGGCCGGGCGCGCCCCGCACGCCGGCGACAGCGCCGAGATGGTGGCCGCCCGGGCGGACTTCCTCGCCGCCGGGCACTACGACGTCATCTCGGCCGCCCTCGCCGCTGCCGCCACGGACGCCGTCGGCCGGCTCCGCGCGCCGGCCGCCACGCACCCGGGGCCTACCCCGTCCGCCCTTTGCTCTGCTTCAACCGACGCAACGGTTTCCGGACAGAACCGTTGCGCGGAGGCAAGCAGAGCAAAGGACACAACCGCAGAGGTACGGGTTGAGCCGCCGACGCCCGACTTCGAGGCGTACCCCCTGGTGGTGGACGCCGGCGCCGGCACCGGCCGGTACCTCGGCGCGGTGCTGGCGGCGCTGCCGGACGCGGTGGGTCTGGCCCTGGACGTGTCCAAGCCGGCGCTCCGCCGCGCGGCACGGGCGCATCCCCGGGCGGCCGCGGCGCTCGCCGACACCTGGCAGCGGCTGCCGCTCGCCGACGCGTCGACCTCCGTGCTGCTGAACGTCTTCGCCCCGCGCAACGGCGCGGAGTTCCACCGGGTGCTCGACCCGAACGGCACGTTGCTGGTGGTCACCCCCGCCGCCGACCACCTCGCCGAACTGGTGGACGCTCTCGGCCTGCTGCGAGTGGACCCGGACAAGGCCGACCGGGTGGCCGGCAGCCTGGGCGGGCACTTCACCGGGGTCAACTCGGCCGTACACCGGGCGGAGCTGACGCTGACCCGGCCGGAGGTCGCCACCCTGGTCGGGATGGGCCCCAGCGCATGGCACACCGACCCGGCCGCTCTCGCCGCCCGGCTGGTCGCGCTGCCCGAACCGGTCCGGGTCACCGTGGCGGTCCGGCTCGACGTCCAGCGGCCCCGCTGAGGTCAGGTGGAGAGGTCGACCTCTTCCCAGCCGGGCGGTTCATCGTGGTACGGCCCACGCAGGATCACCGCCCACTCCAGCGCCCAGCGCCGCTGACCGATCGCGTTCGCGTCGACCAGCCCAGGCAGCGACCGCCCGACCCGCTCAGTCTCCAGGTAAGCCCAGTCCAGGCAGTAGTGCAGATCGAGCAGGGCGGCCGCGTCGGCGGGATGCTGCGGCGCGGTGAGGATCCGGGACCGCCAGCGCGGGAACGTCTCCCCCTCGGCGATGTGCGGCAGCCGCTCGACCAGCCGCTCGTCCACGGCGAGGGTCGGGTCGAGCTGCTTGCTCAGCCCGAGCACCCAGGCCAGGGCGAAGAGCGCGTCGTGGTGCAGCACGAACGACCGGTGGTCGCCCTTGCCGCCGGTCACGAACTGCCACTCCGGCGGGGTCACCATCTCCATCAGGTGCGAGCCGAGCAGCCAGCTCATCGCCGCCTGCGGGGGCATCCCGAAGCAGCGGGCCAGGATCAGGTGCAGCACGGCGATCCGCGCCTCGATCTCCGCTGTGGGGCGCAACTCGATCTGGTCACCCGGCTCCCAGACGAGCGGGAACTGGGGAGGCGGCAACGGCAGGCGGAGCCGGGACAACTCGTCCAGGCTCGCCTCGCGTACCTCTCGTGGGTCGGGGGCAGGTACGGTCACGGCGCGTTTTCCTGTCTGCTCGCGACGGCTCAAGGCCGGCTATCCCCCCTTGGCCTGCGAGAATAGCGCTCCCTGGTGACCGGCACCACGCCGCCCCGACCCCGGGTCAGGTCAGCCGATCCGCTCGATGACCAGCGGCGTCGGCACCGGCGCGGTCGGCGCGACCCGCACCGCGCGGGCCGCCTCCGCGAGCGCCGCCGGGATCCGCGCCGGGTCCTCGGCGCGCAGCTCGTAGAGGGCGTCACCGGCCCGCACCGCATCGCCGGGTCGCTTGTGCAGGACCACCCCGGCCGGAACGCTCACCGGGTCCTCCTTGCGGGCCCGGCCCGCGCCGAGCCGCCAGGCCGCCACCCCCATGGCGTACGCGTCGACGGCCGCCACGTGCCCGTCCTGCTCCGCGCGCACCACCTCGACCTCCGGGGCAGCCGGCATCGGCGCGTCCGGGTCGCCGCCCTGCGCCCGGATCATCGCCCGCCAGGAGTCCATCGCCCGGCCGTCCCGCAGCGCCGCCGCCGGATCGGCGTCCGGCAGGCCGGCGGCGTCGAGCATCTCCCGCGCCAGGGCCAGCGTCAGCTCCACCACGTCGGCCGGTCCACCTCCGGCCAGCACCTCGACCGACTCGGTCACCTCGACCGCGTTGCCAATCGCCAGGCCGAGCGGTGTGGACATGTCGGTGAGCAGGGCGACCGTCCGCACGCCGTGCGCACCGCCCAGCTCGACCATGGTGCGGGCCAGCTCACGGGCCTGGTCGACGGACTTCATGAAGGCGCCCGAGCCGACCTTGACGTCGAGGACCAGTGCGCCGGTGCCCTCGGCGATCTTCTTGCTCATGATCGAGCTGGCGATCAGAGGGATCGCCTCCACCGTGCCGGTCACGTCGCGCAGCGCGTACAGCTTCCGATCGGCGGGAGCCAGGCCGGCGCCGGCCGCGCAGATCACCGCGCCGACGTCGCCGAGCTGGCTGATGAACTCGTCGTTGCTCAGCGCGGCCCGCCAGCCCGGGACGGACTCCAACTTGTCCAGCGTGCCGCCGGTGTGCCCGAGACCGCGCCCACTGAGCTGCGGCACGGCCGCGCCGCACGCCGCGACCAGCGGGGTGAGCGGCAGGGTGATCTTGTCGCCGACGCCGCCGGTGGAGTGCTTGTCGACCGTCGGGCGTCGTACCGCCGAGAGGTCCAGCCGCTCACCGCTGGCGATCATCGCGGCGGTCCACCGGGCGATCTCCGGGCCGGTCATGCCGTTGAGCAGGATCGCCATGGCCAGCGCGGCCATCTGCTCGTCGGCGACCACCCCGCGGGTGTACGCGTCCATCACCCAGTCGATCTGCGCGTCCGACAGCACACCCCCGTCCCGCTTCACCCGAATGACATCAACAGCAGCAAAACCACTACTCATCAGAAAAGATCTTTCCTAGTCGTATGCAGATCCCGACCCACGGACCGTGAACACCGAGGGATTGGGCCGACCGTGCCCGGCGGAGGGATCAAGCCTGACCGCCCGGAGCCGGGCGCGGTCGGCCCAATCCCCAGAGCTCAACCAGCAGCCCAGCGAACGGGAATCTCCAAAGGCGGCTCGCCCTCACCGGCCCAGAAGATGGTCCCGGTCGCGTCGACCACCACCACCCGAGGCGTCCGGGCCATCCCCCAGGTGATCGCCTCCGCCGGGTCGTCCCAGCTCGGGGCCTCCTCCAGCACGCCGGTCTCGGCGCCCGCGTCGTCCCCGGCCGACCGCTCCCAGTACGCCGTCCAGACCTGCTGCCCGGCGGACATGTCCGGGTGCACGAAGACGGTGCCGCGCCCGCGCCAGGCAGCCAGCCGCTCCGGGACCACCGGCACCGGCGTCTCACCGGTCACCGCCTCCAGGTCCTCCACACCGAAGGCGTGCGGCAGCAGCTCTGCCATCCGCAGCGGGCGACCCTTGGTCTCGATCAGGCACTCCGGCCCACCGTGCTCCCAGAGCAGCTGCCGGCACCGGCCGCACGGCATCAACGGCTCACCGGTGGCGTCGACGCAGGAGAGCGCGACGAGACGGCCACCCCCGGTGGCGTGCAGGCTGGACACCACCCCGCACTCGGCGCAGAGGGTCACCCCGTACGCGGCGTTCTCCACGTTGCAGCCGACCACCACGCGGCCGTCGTCGACCAGCGCGGCCGCGCCGACCGGGAACGTCGAGTACGGCGCGTACGCGTGCCGCATCGCGTCCGAGGCGGCGGCGCGCAATCGCGCCCAGTCGATCTCAGTCATCCCATCATTCTGCCGCACCGTCATCGCTGCCTGCGGCGGGACCACCTCGGCCCCGCCGCGTCGACGCCGGGCGTCAGCCCTTGATGTACGGCTTGCCGTCCGCAGCCGGTGCCCGGACCCGGCCGACCAACCCGGCGACCGCCAGGATCGTCGCCAGATAGGGCAGCATGGCCAGGAACTGGCTGGGGATCACGCTGTTGATCGCGCCCAGATAGGTGGCGAGCTGGTCGGCGAAGCCGAAGAAGAGCGCGGCGAGCAGCGCGCCGGTCGGGTTCCACCGGCCGAAGATCAGCGCGGCCAGTGCGATGAAGCCCTTGCCGCCGATCATGTTCTTGGTGAACGAGTAGAGCGCCAGCGTGTAGGACGCGCCGCCGATTCCGGCGACCACGCCGGCCAGCAGCACGTTGCGGTAACGCACCCGCAGCACCTTGACGCCGAGCGTGTCGGCGGCGGTCGGGTGCTCGCCGACCGAGCGGGTACGCAGCCCCCACCGGGTCCGGAACAGCCCGATGTGGATCACCAGCACCAGGAGCAGGCCGAGGTAGAGGAAGATGTTGCCGCGGAACAGCGCCGGGCCGAGCACCGGGATGTCCTCGAGCAGCGGGATGTTCCAGTTGCTGAAGCGTGGCGCGCTGTTGTATTTCGTCGCGTCGGTCTGCATCAGCCGCTCGTAGAGGAAGCCGGTGACACCGACCGCCAGCAGGTTCAGCACGATGCCCATGACGACCTGGTCGACCAGGTAGCGGATGGCGAAGACGGCCAGCAGCAGCGAGATGAACGCGCCACCGAGGGCGGCGGCGACCAGACCCACCCAGACGCTGCCGGAGAGGCTGCCGAACAACGCGCCGCTGAACGCGCCCATCAGCAACTGACCCTCGATGGCCACGTTGACCACGCCGGACCGTTCGCAGAGCACCCCGGCGAGCGCGCCGAAGATCAGCGGCAGCGCGAGGATGAACGTGCCCCGGATGATGTTGACCAGCGGCATGAAGTTCTGCCCGGCCGGCGCGGCGGAGACCTGCCAGCAGAGGAAGGAGAGCACGAAGCCGACCAGCCCGACGCCGAGCACGGGAAGGAACCAGCGCTTCGGCACCCCGGCGAGCAGCGCCGCGCCAGCGGCGATCGCGATGATCCCGAACAGGATCGCCCCGATCGTGCCGTTGATCTCCAGTGCGGCGCCGGCCGCGTCGTCGCTGAGCGTGAACCGGGCCTGCTGGTCGGTGGCGAGCGCGCCGAAGAGCACCGCCGACAGCAGACCGAGCGCCAGCAGCGTCAGACCGACCTTGCGGCTACGGGTCCAGAAGCCCTCGTCGACCGGGGCGACCGCGATGTCGGGGACAGCCATGGTGGACATGAGTTACCAGCCCTTCGCCAGGCTCGTCTGCAACCGGGCGGCGCGCGCGGCCCGGAGCTGGAAGATCGCCTTCACCAGGGCCGGCGCGGCGATGAAGATGACGATCAGCGCCTGGAGCACGGTCACCAGCTCCAGCGAGATCCCCGAGTACGACTGCATCCGGTTACCGCCGGCCTGGAGCGCCCCGAACAGCAGCCCTGCCAGCAGCACCCCCCACGGCTTCACCCGGCCGAGCAGCGCCACCAGGATGCCGTCGAAGCCGATCTGCGCGACCACCAGCGGGGTCAGGGCGCTGGCGGTGGAGCCCAACACCATGTTCGAGCCGCCGAGGCCGGCCAGGATTCCGGAGAAGACCATGATTAGGATGTACGTCCGGGTGACGCTGATTCCGGCGGTCCGGGCGGCGTCCGGGTTGGCACCGACCGCGCGCAGCTCGAAGCCGAGCGTCGAGCGGTTCAGCAGCCAGGCGACCGCCCAGGTGGCCAGCACGGCGAGCAGGATGCCGGCGTGCACCCGCAGGTTGTCACCGAGCAGCCGGGGCAGCTGGGCGGAGGTGTCCACCGCCCTGCTGATCGCGTCGGGACGGGTCGGGTCCTGCACGCCGTTCTGCACGATCAACCAGGTGAGGAAGTACGTGGCGACGTAGTTGAGCATGATCGTGTTGATCACCTCGTGGGCCCCGGCGCGGGCCTTGAGGATGCCCGGGATGAAACCCCAGATCGCCCCGCCCAGGGCCCCGGCCAGCACCGCCACCAGCAGGTGCAGACCGGGCGGCAGCGGCAGCAGGAAGCCGGCCAGCGCCGCCAGGACCACGCCGACGGTGGCCTGGCCCTGGGCACCGATGTTGAACAGGCCGCCGCGGAAGGCCAGCGCCACCGCCAGGCCGGTG
This sequence comes from Micromonospora sp. NPDC005163, assembly GCF_053599835.1. Lineage (NCBI taxonomy): Bacteria > Bacillati > Actinomycetota > Actinomycetes > Micromonosporales > Micromonosporaceae > Micromonospora > Micromonospora sp. NPDC005163. The sequence goes on along the minus strand of NZ_JBSFYP010000001.1, from coordinate 52,960 downwards.
AAGACCAGCGGCGCCGTGTAGGTGAGCGTCTCGGAGATCGGCGCGAGCACGGCCTGCCAGCCGTTGCTGCCGTTCAGCCAGCCGGAGAACGCCTCCGGGTCGAAGATCGACCCCTTGAACAGGTTCGCGTACGCCTCGCTGACCAGCGTCCAGCTGGCGCTGAACGCGTCCGCCGGGCGGGCGGTGATGTAGGAGTAGGTGGAGAGCACGGCCGGATCAGAAATGATCATCAGCACCGCGCCGACCACGATCGCCAGCACCAACGACAGCAGGGTCACCGTGAAGGTGTTGGCCGCCCAGAGGTTGTCCAGGAACAGCCGGCCCAGGCTGGGCTTGGGCTCCGGTGCCGACGGGTCCGGCTTGGTCGCCGGCTCGGCCCGTTCGGTGTTGCTGAGCGCGTTCTGCGCGGCCTGCGCCTCGCTCGCCGGCTCCTTGTCCGGCGAGCCGGACTGCGGGATGGGGTCGCTCATGCCTCGTCCTCGTTCGCGGAGCCTGCGTCGCTCGCCGGGCTCCCGTCGGTAGCCGCGCCGTCGGTGGGCACGGCGTCCGTACCCTGCTCGTGGGCCGCGTCCGGGCTGATACCGGCCATCAGCAGGCCGATCTCCTCGCGCGGGGTGTCCGGGCCGACGATGCCGATGATCCGACCCCGGTACATCACCGCGATCCGGTCGGCCAGCCCGATCACCTCGTCGAGTTCGCTGGAAACCACCATGACGGCGGTGCCGATGTCCCGCTCGCGGATGATCCGGCTGTGGATGAACTCGATGGACCCGACGTCGACGCCGCGGGTCGGCTGGGCGGCGATGAAGAGCTTCAGCGGCCGGGACAGCTCCCGGGCCACGATCACCTTCTGCTGGTTACCGCCGGAGAGGGTGCCCACGGGCGCGTCGGCCGATGAGGTGCGGACGTCGAACTGCTCGATCCGCTCCTTCGCCGAGGTCGCGATCGCGTCCGGTTTGAGCGCGAGCCCCGCACCGAACGGCGGCCGGTCGTAGATGTCCAGCACCAGGTTCTCCGCGACGCTGAACTCCTTGACCAGGCCGTCCACGCTGCGGTCCTCCGGCACGTAGCCGACGCCGGCGCGGAGCACCTTCTTGGTCGTCCAGCCGTCGATCCGGTCGCCGGCCAGGCTGACCGTGCCGGCGAGCACCGGGCGCAAGCCCATGATCGCCTCGATCAGCTCGGTCTGACCGTTGCCCTGCACACCCGCCACGCCGAGCACCTCGCCCGCGCGTACGGTCAGGTCCACCCCGTCGACCGCGCGGATCTGCCGGTCGTCGTCGACGACCAGCCCGGCCACCTCCAGCATCGGCTCGCCCGGTGTCGCATTGCCCTTGTCCACGGTGAGCCGGACGCTGCGCCCCACCATCAGCGCGGCCAGTTCGTCACGGCTGGCCTCCGGCGAGGCGGTGCCGACGGTCTTTCCGCGTCGGATCACGGTGATACGGTCGGCGATGGCCTTGACCTCGCCGAGCTTGTGGGTGATGAAGACGATCGACTTGCCGGCCGCCTTCAGCGACCGCATGACCGTCAGCAGTTCTTCGGTCTCCTGCGGCGTGAGCACCGCGGTCGGCTCGTCCAGGATGAGCAGGTCGACGTCGCGGGTGAGCGCCTTGACGATCTCGACGCGCTGCTGGATGCCGACCGGCAGGTCCTCGATCACCGCGTCCGGGTCGACCTGCAGGTTGTAGCGCTCGGACACCTCGGCGACCTCGCGCCGGGCACGCCGCCGGTCCAGGAAGCCGGCGATGCCGCCCCGGACCTGCTCGGCTCCGAGCATGATGTTCTCGGTGACCGTGAAGACCGGCACCAGCATGAAGTGCTGGTGCACCATGCCGATCCCGGCCGCGATCGCGTCGGACGGGCCCTTCAGCTTCAGCGGCTTGCCGTCGACCAGGATCTCGCCCTCGTCGGGCTGGTAGAGCCCGTAGAGCACGTTCATCAGGGTCGACTTGCCCGCGCCGTTCTCGCCGAGCAGGGCGTGAATCTCTCCAGGCTCCACCGTCAGATCGATGTGGTCGTTGGCGACCAGATCACCGAACCGCTTGGTGATGCCGCGCAGTTCGAGTCTCAGCGCAACCTCCTGGAGTGCGAGCGATGGTGCAGCGTAGCTGCCGTCGACCCGGCCCGGCTGGCCCGGTCATCGTGGCGCGCGATCGGCCGCTCCGGCCCCACGGGTGGTCACCCGCGGCGCCGGAGCGGCCGGATCGGTCGTACCTGTCCCCGCCGACCCTCCGATGATCTCACCGGAGGGACCGGCCGGTCGTCACTTGGTCGGCTGGGCCTTTGAGGTGACGGTGATGGTGCCGGCGGCGATGTCCGCCTTGATCTTGTCGATCTCGGCCTTCAGCTCGGCCGGAACCTTGCTGTCGAAGTCGTGGTACGGGGCGAGCGAGACACCGTTGTTGGCCAGGGTGCCGACGAAGCCCGGCTTGGCCGGCAGCTTGTCGCCGGCGGCGGCCTTGACCACGGCCTCCTTGACGGCGTCCGGGATGTTCTTGACCACGGTGGTGATGATCGCCGCGCAGTCCGGGGTGCTCTCGCAGCCGTCGACGTCCACCCAGATGGTGTTGTACTTGCCGCTCGAGGCCTTGGCCGCGGAGGTCGTGCCGAGGCCGGAGCCACCGGCGACGGGCATGATGATGTCCGCGCCCTGGGCGACCAGCGTGTCGGAGACCTTCTTGCCCTCGTCCTGCTTGGCGAAGTCGTTGGTGAAGGAACCCTTCTGGGTCGCCTTGTCCCAGCCGAGCGCCTGGACGTTCTTCTTCTTGGTGGTGTTGTAGTACGCCACGCCGTCGACGAAGCCGTCCATGAAGATGGTCACCGGCGGGATCGGCAGGGCGCCGTAGGTGGCCACCTTGCCGGTCTTGGTCAGCCCGGCGGCCAGGTAGCCCGCCTGAAAGGCGGCCTGCGCGGTGTCGAACTGCATCGGGTAGACGTTGGCGTCACCCGGGTTGGCGTCGACGATGCCGAACTCCTGGTTCGGGTTCGCCTTGGCGATCTTCGAGGTGGCGTTCGACATCAGGCCACCGACGGCCAGGATGAAGTTGCACTTCTGGTTGACGTACTGCGTCAGGTTCGGCTCGTAGTCGGCCTCGGCCTTCGACGCGACGTACTTGATGTCGATGTTGTCGTTGGCGGCCTTGGCCTCCTGCAGGCCCTTCCAGGCCGAAGCGTTGAACGACTTGTCGTCGATGCCGCCGACGTCGGTCACCATGCAGGCGCTGAACTTCTTGGCGCCACTGCCCGCGTTGTTGTCATCCTTGGGGGCCTCGCCACACGCGGCGGCGGTGAGCGCGAGCCCACCCACCGCGAAGATCGAGGCGATCCGCATCCCACGCACCGAGCGCAAGACGTCTCCTTCCCATTGCACACCGCGCCTAGTGCGGTGGCAGCCCATCAGCCGACCTGCGGTGTGCCGCCGGCTGTCCCACGTTACGGACGGGAGCGTACGCCCGCGCCCACCCACCAGCCGACAATCGTGCACGACTGTTGAGTGCCTGTTACCCGGGTGTAATCCTCGCGTGGGGCAAGTCACTCTTCGTGCTGGTAGGCGAGCAGTCCAGGCGTCACGAACGTCCGTTTTTCAGGGGCGGCCCCCTCCTCGGACGCTACCGCCAAAAGACCGCGACCGCCGCGTTGACCAGCGTCAGGCCGACGATCGCGAGGAAGTGACCGCGATTGACCACGTCCCGCTTCCGCGAGAAGAAGACCATGACGAAGATCAGCAGCGCGATCACCAGCTTCGTCACGAGTTTCGCCGGGGCCGGCTCGTCACCGTCGCGCAGCGGGGCGGAGAGGCCGAGCCCGGTCAGCAACTGGATCACCGCCCCCCACAGCATGGCCGGGTTGATCCGCAGCCGGCCGCTGATGTATTGGGCGATCGAGCCGCCGAGCAGCAGGGCGAAACCGATCAGATGGACATAGAGGAGAGTCAGTCGCAGAGCTTCCACGCCGCCCATCCTCCCCTATCAACGACAGTTTGTAGTAGGGGGTCCTGCGGATCGGCGCGTCGAGGCTGACCGACCGCGTTCAGCACAGCCGCCAGACCTGGAAGGTGGGGCCGTCACCGGGCAGGGTCATCGAGCCGTCCGGGCCGGGTCGGAGCGCTGGCGCACCCCCGTACAGGTTCTCGGCCGCCGGCAGCCCGGCCAGCCGCACCGGGCCGCCGGGTGCCCGGCGGGCCAGCACCAGCACCGCCCCGGTCGGCGCCTCGCGCAGGAAGACGAGCGTGTCCGGGTCGTGGTGCAGCCGCCGCAGGCCGCCGTGGCGTAGCGCCGGCTCACCCCGCCGCAGCGCGATCAGCGCCTGGTACGCGGCGAACGTGCCGGCGTCCCAGCTCCGAGGGCGGTGCCACGGCATCGGGGTACGAGACGACTCGCCGTTCGTGCCGGTCAGGCCCAGCTCATCCCCCGCGAAGATCATCGGGATGCCGGGCATGGTGGCGAGCAGCCCGGCGGCGACCTCCTGTCGGGCCGCGTCGCCGACCACCGTCCGGATCCGAGCGGAGTCGTGCGAGCCGAGCAGTTGCCACGAGTGCACGTACGAACGCCAGGACACCAGCGACCGGTAGGCGTCCATGGTGGCCAGCACCGCGTCCGCGTCCCGGTGGGGCACCCCGCCCGGCGTGCCGAGGAAGTTCGGCACCGGCTGGTCGCCGTGGCGGAGCCAGGACCAGACCGGGTCGGTGAAGCCGACGTAGTTCATGGTGCCGTGCCAGCCGTCGCGGTCCAGGTCACCGGTGTGGTCGTGGCCGTGCTCGCCCATCAGCAGGCCGTCCGGGCGGTCCTGGGCCACCACCGAGCGCAGCAGCGCCGCCACCTCGTGGGTGTACGCGTCGGCGCCACGCCGGCCGGTCATGTTCGCCACGTCCACCCGCCACCCGTCCAGCCCGTACGGGGGGCGCAGCCAGCGGCGCAGCACCGCGTCCTCGGCGGTGGCGAAGCGGCGGCGCAGCTCGGCGCTTCGCCAGTTCAGCTTCGGCAGCGACTTGACCCCGTTCCAGGACTCGTAGTCCCCGGTGCTCCCGTCGAAGTAGTACAGCTCCCGTTCCGGAGCGCGGACGTCGGAGGACGCGGCGGTGAACCAGTCGTGCGCGTCGCCGGTGTGGTTGCTGGTGATGTCGCCGAGCAGCCGCCAGCCCCGGGCCCGTACCGCGTCGGCGAGCCGGGCCAGCGCGGCGTCCCCGCCGAGCAACGGGTCGACCCGGTCGAAGCTGGCCGCGTCGTAGCGGTGGTTGGATCGGGCCGGAAAGACCAGGGTCAGGTAGACGGTGTTCACCCCGAGCCGGTCCAGGTGGTCCAGCCGCTCGGCGATCCCGTCCAGGTCGCCGCCGTAGAGCTGGTGCGGCGTCTCCGGGCCGCGCCCGATCACCGGGGTGTCCCAGTCGCACGGGATCGCCCAGTCCGGCAGCGGCCGGGTGCCGGCCGCCGCGGAGCGGGCGAACCGGTCCGGAAAGATCTGGTAGATCACGGCGTCGCGCGCCCAGGCCGGCGGCGGCGCGTGGGTGACCAGCTTGAAGTCACCGTGGTCGGGCACGTCGTGGTCGACCAGCCCGGCGGCAGTCAGCCACCGGGTACGCCGTCGCCCGGAGAGCAGGAAGCGGTAGTTGCTCACCGGGTTGCGCGCCTCGATCTCGGCCCGCCACCAGACCACCTCACCGTCGACGCGGTCCACAGTGGCCTCGCGGAAACGCGGCTCGCCATCGCCAGTCGTGCGCACATATACCTGTTGGATGTCGCCCCCGGCCGGCGCCCGGACGAAGACGTCGATTGTCTCCCCCAGCGTGGGCTCCTGCTGCGGGACGTAACTGGCGGATCCGTCGTGGTGCGGCTGCACGATGTTCCTTTCGTCCGGGGCGCGGGGGTACGACGGTGAGCCGGGCCAGCTGCCTCTGCTGGCCGCCTTTGCTCTGCTTACACCCGCGCAACGGGCACTGTCCGGATAGCGGACACCGGCTGTTGCGCGGGTTGAAGCAGAGCAAAGGCAGCAGGGCAGGGTGTCCCGGCCCGCGCCCAAGCCCGCGCCCGTGTCACGACCCACACCCAGCCCCAGGCCGACTACCCCTTCACCGCGCCGGCGGTCAGCCCGGACACGATGTAGCGCTGGAGCAGTTGGAAGACCAGCACGGTGGGGATCGCGGTGAGCAGGGTCCCGGCGGCGAAGATGCCGAAGTTGTTGTTGCGCTCGTTGCCCTGCAACATGCCGTACATGCCGACCGCCAGGGTCTTCGAGTCGGTGCCGGTGAGGAACACGTTGGCCATCAGGAACTCGTTGATGGTGCCGATGAACGCCAGCAGCCCGGTCACCGCCAGGATCGGCGCCACCAGCGGCAGCATGATCCGGAAGAAGACCTGGGCGTGCGACGCCCCGTCCATGGTCGCCGACTCGTCCAGTTCCCGGGGCAGGGTGTCGAAGAAGCCCTTCATCAGCCAGGTGTTCACCCCGAGCGCGCCACCCATGTAGAGCAGCAACAGCCCCCAGGGGGTGTTGAAGCCGATCGACGGCCACAGGTCGGTGATCGTGCCGAAGATCAGGTAGATCGCCACGATCGCCAGGAACTGCGGGAACATCTGGATCAACAGCAGGGCGAGCAGCCCCACCCGGCGGCCGCGGAACCGCATCCGCGAGAAGGCGTACGCGGCCAGCGCGGAGAGGAGCACCGACGCGAACGAGGCCACCCCGGCGATCAGCAGCGAGTTGAGGAACCACCGCCCGAAGGCGGTCCGTTCGAACAACCCGCCGAAGTTGCCGAGCGACACCCCGTCGGTCGGCACCAGGTCGGTGGTGGAGAGCGTGCCGAGCGGGTTGAGCGCGGCGGAGAGCACGAACACGATCGGGAAGAGACTGAACAGCACGCCGAGCACGGCGACCAGGTGCCGCCAGCCGACCTGGGCGAACCAGCGGTTGCGCCGCCGGCCGGTGACGTTGCGGTTGACCGCCGGCGGCGGACCTGCCGTGTCGCCGGTAGGCATGGGCCCGGTGAGCGTGGTCACGAGTACACCTCCTCCTGCTTACGGGTCCGGCGGAAGCTGACCGCCGAGACCACCGCGACGATGGCGAAGATGAACAGTGAGATCGCGGCCGCGAAGCCGAACTCCGCGCCCTGCCCGCCGAAGGCGAGCCGGTAGGTGTACGTGATGAGCAGGTCCGTCGCGCCGTTGGTCGGGTTGTCGGCCGGGAACGGCGCGCCCTCGGTGGTCAGGTAGATCGCGTTGAAGTTGTTGAAGTTGTACGCGAACGACGAGATCAACAGCGGGGAGAGCGCGATCAGCAGCAGGGGCAGGGTGACCGCCCGGAAGGACTGCCAGGGCGATGCCCCGTCGACCGAGGTCGCCTCGGTCAACTCCCGCGGGATGGCCTGCAACGCACCGGTGGCCACCAGGAACATGTACGGGTAGCCGAGCCAGAGCTGCACCAGGATGACCGCGAGGCGCGCCGTCCACGCGTGGCCGAACCAGTCCACGTCCAGGCCGAACAGGTTGTTGATCAGGCCGAAGTCGGCGTTGAACATGTCCCGCCAGGCCAGCAGCATCGCGAACGACGGCATGGCGTACGGCAGGACCAGCAGCACGCGGTAGAGGTTGGTGCCGCGCATCCGGGGCGAGTGCAGCACGAGCGCGATCAGCACGCCGAGCAGGAACGTCCCGCCGGTGGAAGCCACAGCGAAGGCGAAGTTCCAGATCAGGGTGCCGAGGAACGGGCCGGAGATGTTCTTGTCGGTGAGCACCCGGGTGAAGTTGCTCAGCCCGACGCTGACCTTCCAGCCCTGGGCGAGCCGCTCGCCGTCGGCGGCGACGAAGGCGCCCACCTCCTCGTCGGCGGTCCAGGTCTGCCCGGTCTCGGTGTCCCGGACGCAGTCGCAGCCGGCCTCGTACGCCCGCACCGCCTTGCCCTCGTACGCGCGGGACAGGCCGCTGGAGCGCAGCGCGCCGCCGGCGGTGGGCACCACCAGGTCGGTGATCTCCTTGCTGCGGGCGCTGGCCTGGCCGAAGTTCAGCACGGTGTAGCCGTCGGCGGCGGTGACCTTGCCGGCCGGGGTGACCGTGACGTCGGCGGCGTCGAGCTGGCGTAGCCCGCCGGTGTCGCCGGCGGAGACCGTGCCGGTGGCGGGGTTGGTGACCAGGAAGACCAGCGGTCCGGTGGCCGGGTCGCCCTTGGTGGCGATCGACAGGGCGTACTCGGCGGAGCCGGGCACCTGGGTGACCGAGGAGGTCTGGATCGCGACGATCGCGTCGTCCTTGCTGCCCCGGTGCCCGTCGCCGAAGTTGGTGAAGGCGGTGCTGGCCGTGTAGAGCACCGGGAAGACCTGGAAGGCGATCAGGAACAGGGTGCCTGGGACCAGGTACTTGGCCGGGATGTGCCGGCGGGTGAGGTACAGGTAGAACAGTCCGGCGGTGGTCGCCGCCAGCAGGGCCAGACCGACCCACTTCCCTGCGTCGATGAGCGGGAAGGCCGCCCAGACCGCGATACCGGCGGTCAGGCCGAGCAGGAGCACCTTGCCGGCCAGGCCGGTCAGGGTGATCGGCGCGTGGTCACGCGCGGCACGGGAGCGTGGGGGCCGGGAGCCGACGGGCCCCCGGCCCGGGGCCTGCGTGGCAGACCCCGGGCCGGACAGCGGCGTGCTCATTACTTGATCTGGCCGGAGATGGTCTTGCCGGCCGCGGTGATGGTGCTGGTCGCGTCGGCGCCACCGATGACGGCGGCCTCGGCCTTGCCGAACGGGTCCCAGATCGCGGCCATCGCAGGGATGGCCGGGAGCACCTGGCCGTTCCGGCCGGCCTCCTGGAACTTGGCCAGGTCCGGGTCGCTGCCCTTGACCTGGTCGAGGGCGGCGGTCAGCGCCGGCGGCCGGGGCTCGGCGTTGTAGAGCGCGACGGCCAGCTCAGGGGTGGTGGTGTAGTTGGCCACGAACTCCTGGGCCAGCGCCTTGTTCTTGCCCTTGGTGGCGACGTAGAACGCCTGCACGCCAACGAACGGCTGGGCCTCCTTGCCACCGGCGAAGCCGGGGATGGCGGAGATGTCGTACTTGATGTTGGCCTTCTTGACGTCGGCCACCGCCCACGGACCGGAGACCAGGAACGCGCACTTCTTGCTGGTGAAGGTGGCGATCGAGTTGGTGTCCGCGATGGAGCGCTTGAGTACGCCCGCGCCCTTCTCGCCGAGCGCGCCGATCTTCTTGAACGCCTCGATCGACGCGGGCTTGCCCACGCCCAGGTCCTTCGGGTCGTAGTCGCCGTTGGCGCCGGTGCCGAAGAGGTAGCCGCCAGCCGAGGTGTACAGCGGGTAGATGTGGTACGCGTCGCCGTTCTGGCCGACCTGGAGGCAGAGCGTCTCGGTGGCCTTCTTCGCCGTCTTGAGCTGCTTGCCCGTGGCGACCAGGTCCTCGATCGTCTTCGGCGCCTCGGGGGCCAGCTCGGTGTTGCGGATCAGCGCCAGGTTCTCCTGCGCGTACGGCACGCCGTAGAGCTGACCGTTGAAGGTGACCGCCTTGATGGCGGTCTCGTTGAACGCGCTCTTCTGCTCCGCGGCGAGCTGCACGGGGTCGATGGCGCCGTTCTGCACCAGGTTACCGATCCAGTCGTGCGCGCCGACCACCACGTCGGGGCCGCTGCCCTGCTGGGAAGCGGTGACGAAGTTGGTCTGCAGGTCCTTGCTGACGGCCTCGACCTCGACGGTGACGCCGTTCTCCTGACCGAACTTCTCGGCGAACGGCTTGAGGGCGGCGGTCCGCTTGTCGTCCGCCCAGATCACCAGTTTGCCGCCGGCGGCCTTGGGGGATTCCTTCGCGGCCGGCTCGTCGCTGTCGCCACCACAGCCGGAGGCGGCGAGCGCCAGGGCGAAGAGGGCGACCACACCCGCGGTACGGATGCGCATCGGTACTCCTGTCGTCATGGCGGGTCCGCCGGGGGAAGGGCAGCCCGCCAGTGGGAAGCTCTGGAAGTTCTTGCCAACCGGCGCATCGATGTCGCGCCGCTGCTCTCGCATGTTGCCGGGACGTTAGCAAGAGGTTGCAGATAATGGAAGAGCTTGCAGAGAGTCCCGCAAGAACTTGCCGGTGAGCTAAAGTGCCGCCATGCGCGCTCGACTGTCCGACATCGCCCAGCAGGCCGAAGTCAGCGAGGCCACGGTGTCGCGGGTGCTCAACGACCGCCCCGGCGTGGCCCCGGAGACCCGGCAGGCCGTCCTCACCGCCCTCGACGTGCTCGGCTACGAGCGGCCGGCCCGGCTGCGCAAGCGCAGCGCCGGGCTGGTCGGCCTGGTGGTCCCGGAGCTGGACAACCCGATCTTCCCCGCCTTCGCCCAGGTCATCGAGTCGACGCTGGCGCAGAGCGGGTTCACCCCGGTGCTCTGCACCCAGACCGCCGGCGGCGTCACCGAGGACGAGTACGTCGAGATGCTGCTGGACCGGCAGGTCTCCGGGATCGTCTTCGTCTCCGGCCTGCACGCCGACACCGCCGCCAACCACGACCGCTACCGGGCGTTGATCGCCCGGCCGTTGCCGGTCGTGATGATCAACGGGTACGTGCCCGGCATCGGCGCCCCCTTCGTTTCCTGCGACGACGGGGAGGCCGCCGAGCTGGCGGTGGCCCACCTGGTCGCACTCGGGCACCGCCGGATCGGCCTGATCACCGGCCCCGACCGATTCGTCCCGGTGCGGCGTAAGGTGGCCGGCTGGCGCTCCGCGATGACCCGGCTGGCCGGCGTCGCCGAGGCTGACCTGGGCTCCCTGGCCGAGCTGTCGCTGTTCGGTGTGGAGGGCGGCGAGGCCGCGGCCGGCAGGCTGCTGGACCGCGGCGTGACCGGTGTGGTGTGCGGCTCCGACCTGATGGCGCTCGGCGCGATCCGGGCGGCCCGCCAGCGCGGCCTGACCGTCCCCGGCGACCTCTCCGTGGTCGGCTACGACGACTCGCCGCTGATGGCCTTCACCGACCCGCCGTTGACCACGATGCGGCAGCCGGTCATCGCGATGGCGGTGGCCGCGGTACGGGCCCTGGTAGACGAGATCAACGGGCATGGCGCTCCGCACTCGGAGTACCTGTTCCGCCCGGAGCTGGTGGTACGCGGCTCCACCGCTGTCGTCCCGGCCCGCCCCGGCGCCGCCGGCTCCAACCGGCACCGGGGCGGCTCTTCGGCGCTGGCCGTCCCCGCCTGATCGGCCCCGCACGGTCCCGGCTGATCGACGCCACACGGTCCCGGCTGCCAACTGCCGCAGCAACTGCGGTGTTGCCTTGCGCAAGAACTGCTTGACTCTTGCAGCGCTCGGCCGGCATATTGCTCAGACACCCGGCGGGCCATCGGCCACACCCCGCCGGGTGCCACCGCACCCGGCCAGAGACAGACGGGGAACGCCAACCGATGACCGCCAGCACCGCCACCCCGCCCCGCACCGCCGCCGACGACGACTGGTGGCGTTCCGCGGTCGTCTACCAGGTCTACGTCCGCAGCTTCGCCGACAGCGACGGCGACGGCACCGGTGACCTCCAGGGCATCCGGCAGCGCCTGCCGTACCTGCGCGACCTCGGGGTGGACGCGCTCTGGCTGACCCCCTTCTACACCTCCCCGATGGTCGACGGCGGGTACGACGTCGCCGACTACCGGGACGTCGACCCGATGTTCGGCACCCTCACCGACTTCGACGCGATGATCACCGACGCGCACGCCCTCGGCCTGCGGATCATCGTCGACCTGGTCCCCAACCACACCTCCAGCGCACACCGCTGGTTCACCGCCGCCCTCGCCGCCGGCCCCGGCTCGCCGGAGCGGGCCCGCTACCTCTTCGCCGAGGGCCGGGGCGCGCACGGCGAGCTGCCGCCGAACGACTGGGAGAGCATCTTCGGCGGCCCCGCCTGGACCCGGGTCCCGGACGGCGAGTGGTACCTGCACCTGTTCGACCCGGCCCAGCCGGACCTGAACTGGCGCCACCCCGAGGTCCGCGCCGAGTTCGAGGACGTGCTGCGGTTCTGGCTGGACCGGGGCGTGGACGGCTTCCGGATCGACGTGGCACACGGCATGATCAAGGCCGAGGGTCTGCCGGACGTCGGCTTCAGCACGCTGACCACCGGCCAGCGCCAGGTCGAGCTGCTCGGCAAGGGCCGGCTGCCCTACTTCGACCAGGACGAGGTGCACGAGATCTACCGCGCCTGGCGGCCCATCCTGGACAGCTACCCCGGAGGCCGGATGGCCGTCGCCGAGGCGTGGGCCGAGACCCCGCAGCGGCTGGCCCGCTACATCGGCGCGGACGAGCTGCACCAGGCGTTCAACTTCGACTTCCTCGACGCGACCTGGTCGGCGGACTCGTTCCGCAAGGTGATCGACACCGCGCTGGCCGAGTCGACCGTGGTCGGCGCGCCCACCACCTGGGTGCTGTCCAACCACGACAAGCAGCGACACGTCACCCGCTACGGCGACGGCGTCGAAGGGCTGCGCCGTGCCCGCGCGGCCAGCCTGCTGATGCTCGCCCTGCCCGGCTGCGCCTACCTCTACCAGGGCGAGGAGCTGGGCCTGCCCGAGGTGCTCGACCTCCCCGACGAACTGCGCCAGGACCCGGCGTTCCTGCGAACCGGCGAGAGCCGGGACGGCTGCCGGGTGCCCATCCCGTGGAGCGGTGAGCTGGCCCCGTACGGCTTCGGGCCGGCCGGCAGCGAGCTGAGCTGGCTGCCCACGCCGGCGACCTGGGCGGCCCTCTCGGTCACCGCGCAGACCGGCGTGCCCGGCTCGACGCTGGAGCTCTACCGGGCGGCGCTGCGGATCCGGCACGAGCACCCGGCGCTGGCCGTCGACGCCGGCGGGGTGACCTGGCTGGAGAGCGGGCCGGGCGTGCTGGCGTTCTCCCGCGCCGCCGGCGCGACCGTGCTGACCTGCGTGGTCAACCTCAGCGGCGCACCGGTCCCCATCGACGGGTACGGCGAACCGCTCGTCGCCAGCGAGGCGCTCACCGGGCAGGGCTCCGGCCACCTGCTGCCGGTCGACGCGGCCGCCTGGTTGGAACGACGCTGAGCGGGTAACCCGTCATCGACCTGGTCGTCCGTCGTGCCCCGCGCCGACGGGCGACTGGGCTACCGGCCCCTTGTGGTGGGGGGTGAGGTGGCGCCGGCGCCACGCGGAGTCCGCTCCGCGCGGCGCCGGTGTCCGTCTGCGCGGGGTGTGCGTCGTCGCCGCCGGGGGTACCACACGGAGCATGGTGGTACGGATAGCGCAGTGCACACTCGACGTCGAGGACCTGGACCTCATGGTGGCGTTCTGGTCGGCGGCCCTCGGCCACGATGTCCAGGAGGGCGACGACGGCAGCGCCAAACTCTGGCCGCCGGGGCAGCCCTCCGCCGCGATGCCCAGCGTCTGGTTGCAGGGCTCCGGCACGACCAAGCGGGGCAAGAACCGGCTCCACCTCGACCTGGTCGCCGACGGTGACCCGCAGACCGAGGTACGGCGGCTGACCGGGCTCGGCGCGCGGCACGTGGACGTCGGGCAGAGCGGCAGCGAGCAGTTCACGGTGCTCGCCGATCCCGAGGGCAACGAGTTCTGCGTGCTGGACAGCGCACCGACCCGCTAACCGGGCCGTCACCGGTGGGAGTCGCTCACTTCGCGGTGAGCAGCGCCGCGATCCGGGTGAAGCCCGCGCGCACCTCGGCCTCGTCCGGCGGCTCGGCGGGTTCGCCATGGCCCGCCTCGTCGGCGGCGGCGTCCAACTCCTCGTCGATCACATCCTCGAAGTCGCCGTACAGGTCGGCCCCCTCGACCTGCCGGGCCTCATCCTCGGCGGCGACCTGCGCGGCGGCGATCTCGCTGCGGATCTCGTCGGCGGACAGCGCCGGCAGCAGTGGCTCCACAACCGCCATCAGCTGCTCCTCAGCCACCACCGCCTCGGCCAGCGCCAACGCGTGCGGCCGCTCGTACGGCCCGCAGACCACCGGCTCCCACTCATCGAGGTCACCGAGCGGGCCGAAGGTGATGATCCAGGGCAGGCCGAGCATCGGCGAGTCGGCCGGCAGGTCCAGTGTCATGAGTGCGCCCACCGGCTCATCATGGTCGGCCAACGCGAGCCGTGACGCCGTTCGCCTCAGTTTTCGCCCGTCCGGCGCCCGATCAGGCTCCGATCAGCCGGGGCGGGTGGCGTCCAGGGCCGCACGGACCAGGGCGAGCGCGGTGGCCGGCGGCACGCCGAGCCGGACCGCCTCGGCCGCGTAACCGGCCGCCGCCCGATGCAGCCGGTCGACGGCGTCGTCCCGGCCCGGGGCCACGAAGGTGCCGTTACGCCCCCGGGTCTCCAGCAGCCCGGCCGCCTCCAGCTCCCGGTAAGCCCTGGCCACCGTGTTCGCCGCCAGCCGCAGGTCCGCGGCGAGCTGTCGGACGGTCGGCAGTCTGGTGCCCACCGGCAACCGGCCGTCGCCGATCAGCTCGGCGAGTTGTCCGCGCACCTGCTCGTACGGCGCCACCGACGAGTCCGGATCGACCGAGATCAGCACCTGCACACCTTCCGTCATCAACCCGCGCCGCCCGGCGTACCCGGATCGGTGTCCTCGTCGAGATTCGCCGGCGGGGCGCCCTCCGCCAGGTCGACCACCCGCCCGCGCATGCTGGTCGCGAGGAGCGCCGCCCCGAACAGCACCAGCTGGTTGAGCAGATAGAGGTAGAGCAGCAGGCCGACGGCACCGGCCACCACCGTGTACGCCGGGTTCCGCTCGGTGCGCACCACGTAGTACCGCCCGACGGTGTTCAGCAGCGTGATGCCGACCGCGACCAGCAGCACCACCGGGCGCAGCCGGGACCGGCTCATCCGCAGCCGGGGCACCGCGAGCAGCAGCGCGGTGGCGAGCACGGCGTTGATCAGCACACTGAGCACGGCGCTGATCGTGGTCAGGCCGACCGAGCCGGTGCTGCGCAGCAGGAAGCGCAGCAGCGACTCCAACGCATCCACCGCCGCCACCGAGACGCCGAGCAGCACGAAGACGCCGATCATCACGCCCAGGTCGACCAGCCGCCGGATCACCAGGTTGCCGGGCTGCTGGTTGAGCCGGTACATCAACCGCTGCGAGGAGCGGATCGCCTCCACCCAGCCGATCCCGGTGAAGACCAGGATGACGAGGCCGACCACACCGACCGTTCCGCTGGAGTTGGCGATCTGCTGCGCGTCCAGGAACGGCAGGTTGTCCTTCAGGAAATCGGCTGCCGCCGCGCTGACCTCGTCGTTGTCCTCCAGGATCGCGCCGAAGATGGAGTACGCGACCAGCGCGAGGGCAAACACCGCGAAGAAGCCGTAGTAGGCGATCGCCGCCGCCAGCCGCCCGGCCAGCACCTCGGCGTACAGGGCGCCGGCTCGCCACACGTGGTCGAAGAGCCCCGACCGGCAGCGCGCGGCGTTCACCCAGCGGTCGATGCCCGCCTCGATCCGGCCGATCACGTTCACGCGGTCATCCTCGCCGATCTCCCGCCGCCGTGGTGGCAACCGGCTGCCCGCGCTCGCCCGGCGGCGCGTCGCCGGCTGGTTCAGCCGCCGAGGCGGAAGTCCCGGCGCGGCCGCCATCGGGCCTGCCCACTGTGCGAGAACAGGGTGAACGCCTCGACCTCGAACATCGCGGAGAAGTCGGCCAGGTCCTCGTACGCCTTGTCCAGCGCCTCCGGCGCCACGTCCTGCGCCACGGTGACGTGCGGGTGGTAAGGGAACCGGGTCTGGCGGTGCAGGCCCGGCGTCGCAGCGATGGCGGAGGCGAGCAGCTCGCACTCGCTGATCCCGGCGGCCACCGCCACGAACACCACCTGGGTCACCGGGCGGAACGTGCCGGTGCCCCGCAGGTGCAGCGTGAACGGCAGGTGCGCGGCGGCGACGCTGGCGAGGTGCCGCTCGACGGTCGGCAGGTTGGCCGTCGGGATCTCGGTGGGCCCGAGCAGCGTCACGTGCGCGGGTACGGCCAGCGGGTCACCGGCCTCGACCCGCCGCCGGGTGAGCTGGGCCCCCCACGGCTCCGGGATGTCCACCGCGATGCCGATCTGGATGGTGTCGCCGGTCGGCGGCACCCCACCACTGCGATCCACGCTTCGCGTCGCCCCTTCGGCCACCGACCCGCCCACCTGTCCCGCGGCGCTATTCGCCGCGCACCGGCGGGAAGAACCCGACCCGCTCGTACGCCGACCGCAGGGTGGCACCGGCCACCGCCCGGGCCTTCTCCGCGCCGGCGGCGAGCAGCTTGTCCAGTTGCGCCGGGTCGTCGAGGTACGTGCTGGTGCGCTGCTGGATCGGGCGGACGAACTCCGCCACCACCTCGGCCAGGTCCTTCTTCAGGTCGCCGTAGCCGCGACCGGCGTACGCGGCCACCAGCTCGTCGATGTCGCGCCCGCTGAGCGCCGAGTGGATGGTCAGCAGATTGGACACGCCCGGCTTGGTCTCGGCGTCGAAGACGATCTCCCGGCCGGTGTCGGTGACCGCCGAGCGGATCTTCTTCGCCGACCGGGCCGGGTCCTCCAGCAGGTCGATGATGCCGGCCGGCGAGGACGACGACTTGGACATCTTCGCGGTCGGGTCCTGCAGGTCGGTGATCTTCGCGGTGTCCTTGACGATGTGCGGCGCGGGCACGGTGAACGTCGGGCCGAACAGCGAGTTGAACCGCTGGGCCAGGTCCCGGGAGAGCTCCAGGTGCTGGCGCTGGTCCTCGCCGACCGGCACCGCATTGGCCTGGTAGAGCAAGATGTCGGCGGCCTGCAGGATCGGGTAGGTGAACAGGCCGACGCTGGCCCGCTCGTTGCCCTGCTTCTGCGACTTGTCCTTGAACTGGGTCATCCGGCTGGCCTCGCCGAAGCCGGTGATGCAGCCGAGCACCCAGGCCAGCTGCGGGTGCTCGGGCACCTGCGACTGCACGAACAGGGTGCTGCGTTCCGGGTCCAGACCGACCGCGAAGAGCTGGGCGGCGGCCACCCTGGTCCGCTGGCGCAGCAGCGCCGGGTCGTGCCCCGCCGTGATGGCGTGCAGGTCCACCACGCAGTAGAAGGCGTCGTGGGTCTCCTGCAGGGCCACCCAGTGCCGCACCGCGCCGAGGTAGTTGCCGAGGTGGAACGAGTCGGCCGTCGGCTGGATGCCGGAGAAGACGCGGGGGCGGGCGGGAACGTCGGACATGCCGATAATTCTGTCAGCAAGCAGCGGGGTCCGTCATGACGGGCCGGCGGGTCGGCCGCGGCCCGCCGGTGTCGGGGCGTTCACCTCGCACGCTTCCCTCGCGCCGACCCGGCGGACGGGCGCGACACCGGCCTCGATCTGCTGCTCCGGCAGCGCCTCCCACGCCTGCTCCGCCCCGGCGTCCCGCGCCAACCCGGCGCTAAACTCACGGCGTTGCTCCGGCACCCGCACGGCGGAGACGGCGACCCGGGTCACCCGGCGTCCGTCGAGGGCCAGCACCCGCAGCAGCCAACCGCCCAGGGGGTCGGCCGGGTCGGGTCCGCCGGCTTCGGCCGGCTCAACGGGTACGGGCACCTCGTCGCCGGTGACCGGTAGTCGGCCCAGCGCGGCCATCACGAACCCGCCGACCGTCTCGTACGGCCCGGCGGGCAGCGCGACGCCCGTCCGCTCGGCGAAGTCGGCCAGGTTGAGCCGACCATCCACCACGGCGGGCAGGCCGGCGTGCACCGGGTCCGGCGCGACGTCGTACTCGTCGCGGATCTCGCCGATCAGCTCCTCGATCAGGTCCTCCAGGGTGACGATCCCGGCGGTGCCGCCGTACTCGTCGACGACCACCGCGAGGTGCTGACCCTCCCGGCGCATCTCGGTCAGCGCGGGCAGCACCCGCTTGCTGCCGGGCAGGCGCTTCACCTCCCGGGTGAGCTCGCCGACGGTGGCGCACGCGTCGGCGTCCGGGCGCAGCAGCACGTCTCGGAGGTGCACGAAGCCGACCACGTCGTCGTGGGTGCCGTCGGTGACCGGGTAGCGGGTGTGCGTCTCGGCGCGTACCAGCCGGGCGGCCTCGGCGATGGTCAGCCGGGCGGGCAGGAAGACCACCTCGGTGCGGGGCATCATCACCTCACGGACCAGGCTGGCTCCGGCCACCAGAACCTCGTCGATGATCCGCCGCTCATCCGGGTCGAGCAGCGTGTTCGCCGCGACCAGGTCCCGCAGTTCGGCTTCGGAGATGCGCTCCCGGCCGGCTGCCGGGCCGGCCCCCAGCAGGTCGGTGACGAGACGGGTGGCGCCGTCGGCGGCGCGGACCACGACCCGGGCGACGACCCGGGCGAGCGGGCCAGGGTCGCGGCGGGGCCTCCCCCGCGCGCCTCGCCGGAGCCCGGTACGGGCCGCTTCCCGCATGACAGAGATGGTAGACACCGACGGCCCGTCGCACCGGGGTTCGCACGGTGCGGATCAAATGTTCGGGTCTGTTTAATCGTGAGAGATTATGATGGAATGGCGATGGTGACGGGATCGGCCGGGGGCCACCCGCCGCCGTAGGGTGATTCACCGAGGCCACGTCCCGGGCGGGCCAGGCAGGGAGGCAACGACGTGAAACTGCTCGTCACCGGGGGCGCCGGCTTCATCGGCAGCGTAGTGACCCGGATGCTGCTCGACGCGGGTCACCGGGTGGTGGTCCTGGACGACCTGCGCACCGGCCACCGCGAGGCGCTCGCTCCGGATGCGACCCACGTCGAGGCGTCCATCCACGACGCCGCCCGGATCGTCACTCCCGACGCCGGCTTCGACGGGGTGCTGCACTTCGCCGCTCTGATCGCCGCCGGCGAGTCGATGGTCAGGCCGGAGCTGTACTGGCAGACCAACACGGTCGGCACGCTCGCCCTGATCGACGCGGTCCGGGCCGCCGGGGTGCCCCGGATGGTCTTTTCCTCCACCGCCGCCGTCTACGGCAACCCCACCGAGCTGCCCATCCCGGAGAGCGCGGTCAAGGCGCCCACCAACACGTACGGCGCCACCAAGCTCGCCGTCGACATGGCGCTCACCTCCGAGACGATCGCCCACGGGCTGGCCGCCGTGTCGCTGCGCTACTTCAACGTGGCCGGCGCGCACCTCGCCGGTGACGTCGCGCTCGGCGAGCGGCACGACCCGGAGACGCACCTGATCCCGATCGCGCTGGAGGTCGCCGCCGGCCGGCGGGAGAAGCTCCAACTCTTCGGCGACGACTACCCCACCGTCGACGGCACCTGCGTCCGCGACTACATCCACGTCGCCGACCTGGCCCGGGCCCACCTGCTGGCGCTGGACGCGGCGACGGCCGGCCAGCACCGGATCTACAACCTGGGCAACGGCAACGGCTTCACCAACCGGCAGGTGGTCGACGTCGTCCGCGAGGTCACCGGGCACGCGCTGCCGGTCGAGGTGGCGCCCCGCCGCGAGGGCGACCCGGCCGAGCTGGTCGCCTCCTCCGCGCTGGCCCGTGACGAGCTGGGCTGGACGCCGCAGAAGCCGACCCTGCACGACATGGTCGGGGACGCCTGGGCCTTCTACCGCACGCACATCCTGGAGCAGTCATGACCCACCCGACCGGTGACGTCGCCGAGCGGGCCGCCGCCGGCTTCACCGCCCAGTACGGCGGCCGGGCCGCCGGCCGCTGGGCGGCTCCCGGGCGGGTCAATCTGATCGGCGAGCACACCGACTACAACGACGGGTTCGTGCTGCCCTTCGCACTGCCACTGCGGACGGTCGTCGCCGCCGACCGGCAGGACGGCGAGCGGTGGACGGTCTGGTCCGAGCTCTCCGACGAGACGATCACCTTCGGCGCGGACGACGTCGCCGAGCCGGGCCGGGTCACCGGCTGGGGCGCGTACGTGGCCGGTGTGGTCTGGGCGCTGCGCGAGGCCGGCCACCAGGTGCCCGGCGCCCGGCTGGCGATCGCCTCCGACGTGCCGCTGGGCTCCGGGCTCTCCTCCTCGGCCGCGCTGGAGTCGGCCGTGCTCGCCGCGCTACTCGACCTCGGAGGGCTGGAGCTGCCCGCCGAGCGGCAGCCCCGGCTGGCGCAGCGGGCGGAGAACCTCTACGTCGGCGCGCCGACCGGGATCATGGACCAGTCCGCCGTGATCCGCTGCCGTGCCGGGCACGCCCTCTTCCTCGACTGCCGTGACGAGTCCGTCGAACACATTCCGTTCGACCTGGACGCCGCCGGGCTGGCCGTGCTGGTGATCGACAGCCGGGCGCCGCACCGGCACGCCGACGGCGAGTACGCCGCCCGCCGTCGGTCCTGTGAGACGGCGGCCAAGGCGCTCGGCGTCTCCGCGCTGCGCGACGTGGCCGTCGACCAGCTCAACGCCGCGCTCGCCCGGCTCGATGACGAGGAGACCCGGCGGCGGGTCCGGCACGTGGTCACCGAGGACCAGCGGGTGCTGGACACGGTGGCGCTGCTGCGCGCCGGCCGGGTCCGGGACATCGGCCCGCTGCTCACCGCCTCGCACGTCTCGATGCGCGACGACTTCGAGATCACGGTGCCCGAGATCGACACCGCGGTCGAGGCGGCGCTTGCCGCTGGCGCCCTGGGCGCCCGGATGACCGGCGGCGGCTTCGGGGGGTGCGTCCTCGCCCTGGTCGACACGGGCCGGGCCGACGCGGTCGCCGCAACCGTGACCGCCGCCTACGCCGAGCGCGGCTTCACCGCACCGGGCACCATCACGGTCCTCCCCGCCCCCGGCGCCACCCGCCTCGACTGACCCCACCGGGCGGCGACCCCCGGCGGCGAGATCGTGCTCGTTCGTGGAAGTAGTGGCCTCGCCCATCGGGCGAGGCCACTAGTCCCTGGTTGGAGCGTGATCTTGCGGGCGACCTGGCCGGGCCGAGCCCAGGATCAGCTGGCTTCGACGATCATGCCGGCGCCGACGGTGCGGTTGGTGGCCTCGTCGATGATGACGAAACCGCCGGTGGTCCGGTTACGCCGGTACTCGTCGGCCAGCAGCGGCACCGTGGTGCGCAGTCGCACACGGCCGATCTCGTTGAGCCGCAGCGCGTCGGCCGTCTCGTCGCGGTGCAGCGAGTTGATGTCCAGCCGGTAGTGCAGCCCGCGCACGATCGCCCGCGCCGACCGGGTGGTGTGCTTGATCGCGTACCGGCCGCCGACCTGCAACGGGAGGGTCTCGTCCATCCAGCAGACCATCGCCTCGATGTCCTGTGCCACCGCCGGCGCGTTGTTCGGCCGGCAGATCAGGTCACCCCGGGAGATGTCGATCTCGTCGGCCAGCCGTACCGTCACCGACATCGGTGGGAACGCCTCCGCGACCGGCCCGTCGGCGGTCTCCACCGCGGCGATCCGGCTGGTGAAGCCGGAGGGCAGCACCATCACCTCGTCGCCCGGCTTCAGCACGCCGGAGGCGACCTGGCCGGCGTAGCCGCGGTAGTCGGTGACCGTGGTGGACTGCGGCCGGATCACGTACTGCACCGGGAACCGCACGTCGACCAGGTTGCGGTCGCTGGCGATGTGCACCCGCTCCAGGTGGTGCAGCAACGACGGGCCCTCATACCAAGGCATGTTCTCCGACCGGGTGACGATGTTGTCGCCGCGCAGCGCGGAGACGGGCACCACGGTCAGGTCCGGCACGTCGAGCTTCGCGGCGAACGCGGTGAACTCGTCGGCGATCCGCTCGTAGACCTCCTGCGACCAGTCCACCAGGTCCATCTTGTTGACGCAGAGGACCAGGTGCGGCACCCGCAGCAGGGAGCAGAGGAACGCGTGCCGGCGGGACTGCTCGACCAGGCCCTTGCGCGCGTCCACCAGGATCAGCGCCAGGTCGGCGGTGGACGCCCCGGTGACCATGTTGCGGGTGTACTGGATGTGCCCGGGGGTGTCCGCGATGATGAACTTGCGTCGCGGCGTGGCGAAGTACCGGTACGCCACGTCGATGGTGATGCCCTGCTCGCGCTCGGCCCGCAGGCCGTCGGTGAGCAGAGCCAGGTTGGTGTACTCGTCCCCACGCGCCGCGCTGACCGCCTCCACCGCGGCCAACTGGTCGGTGAAGAGCGACTTGGTGTCGTAGAGCAGCCGGCCGATCAGGGTCGACTTGCCGTCGTCCACGCTGCCGGCGGTGGCGAACCGCAGCAGGTCCATCGGCCGGGCTTCGGGAGCCGGGGCCACGATCTCGGTGGTCATCAGAAGTAGCCCTCCCGCTTGCGGTCCTCCATGGCGGCCTCGCTGACCCGGTCGTCACCGCGGGTCGCGCCGCGCTCGGTGATCCGGGTGGCCGCCACCTCCTCGATGACCTTCTCCACGGTGTCCGCGTCCGAGCGGACCGCCGCGGTGCAGGAGGCGTCGCCCACGGTGCGATAGCGCACCTGCGCTTTGAAGCGCTCCTCACCCGCCCGGGGACGGAAGAACTCGTTGACCGCGTAGAACATCCCGTCCCGCTCGATCACCTCACGCTCGTGCGCGTAGTAGATCGACGGCAGCGGGATCCGCTCCCGGGCGACGTAGTGCCACACGTCCAGCTCGGTCCAGTTGGACAGCGGAAAGACCCGGATCGATTCGCCCGGATGGTGCCGGCCGTTGTAGAGCGACCACAGCTCCGGCCGCTGGTTCTTCGGGTCCCACTGGCCGAACTCGTCGCGGAAGCTGAACATTCGCTCCTTGGCCCGGGCCTTCTCCTCGTCCCGGCGGGCACCACCGAACAGCGCGTCGAAGCGGTGCTTCTCCACCGCGTCCAGCAGCACCGGCGTCTGGATCCGGTTGCGCATGCCGTCGCCGGACTCCCGGACCAGCCCGCTGGTCAGCGCCTCCGGCACGCTCGCCACGACGAGCTGCAACCCCAGCTCGGCGACCCGCTGGTCGCGGTATTCGAGAACCTCGGGGAAGTTGTGCCCGGTGTCCACGTGCATGACCGGGAAGGGGATGTTGGCCGGGGCGAACGCCTTCTGCGCGAGCCGCAGCATGACGATCGAGTCCTTGCCGCCGGAGAAGAGCAGCACCGGGCGCTCCATCTCGGCGACCACCTCGCGCATCACGAAGATGCTCTCCGCCTCCAGCGCGTCCAGATGGGAGACCCGGTAGGCCGCGGGGGTGGTCATGACACCGGCTCGATTCGCTCGCTCATCCGATTTCCAGACCTTTCCGGTCGGGCATGTCAAGAAGTGCCTCAGGCTACCCGGAATGCCTCTGCAGCGCTGCAAGCAACCGGGGGGCGAGATCCCTGCGGCAGACCAGCAGGTCCGGCAGGCGCGGATCCGCCTCGTTGTATCTCAGCGCAGAACCGTCGATCCGGGAAGCGTGCAGTCCGGTGGCCGTCGCCACAGCCACCGGCGCCGCCGAGTCCCACTCGTACTGCCCGCCGGCGTGAATGTAGGCGTCCACCTCACCGTTGATCACCGCGGCGATCTTCGCCCCGGCCGACCCCATCGGCACCAGTTTCGCCGCCACTTCCTCGGCCAGGTCGGTGAGGAACACCGGCGGCCGGCTCCGGCTCCCCGCCAACCGGATCACCCGCGTGCCGGCCGTCGCGGCCTCCACCGTCATCGGTGGGTACGCCGGCGGATAGTCCGTGCCCAGCACCCGGTGCTGCGCCGGCAGTCCCACCGCGCCGGCGACGAGCCCGTGCGGGCTCGGCGCGCTGCGGGCCCAGAGCGCCACGTGCACCGCCCAGTCAGAGCGGCCCTCCTCGGCGAACTCCCGGGTGCCGTCCAACGGATCGATGATCCACACCCGGTCGGCGGCCAACCGGGACACCGCCTCGGCGTTCACCTCGGCCGCCCAGGCCAGCCGCGACCCCTCGTCCTCCTCGGAGAGCACCGCGTCGCCCGGCCGCCACTTCGCCAGCTCCGTACGGATCAGGTCGTGCGACACCTTGTCCCCGGCCGACTTCAGCGCGCCGGCGTCCGCGAAGCCCAGCTCCGCCCGCAGGTCGAGCAGCGCCTGACCGGCCCGGGCGGCCAACCACCGGGCGAACGCGCCGTCGATCATCGGAGGACTGCTCATTGCCCGCTCCCGTCGCCTCGCCGCGACCCCTGCCCACCCGGATCGCCGCGCCGCGACCCGCGTCGCCGATCGCGGCACGCCGAAAGGCGCAGACTACCGGCCCGCCAACCCGGTGCGGGACTTCCCCGACAGTCTCAACCGCCGTGGTAGAGGTTCTGCGTCGGCTCCACACCCTTGACGATCACCGACTCCACCACGTCGGCAGCCCGGTCCACCAGGAAATCCAACTCCTTGCGCTCCGCCGCGCCGAAATCCGACAGCACGTAATCCGCCGGGTCCTGCCGCCCCGGCGGCCGGCCGACGCCGAACCGCACCCGGATGTACTCCTTGGTGCCCAGCGACTTCGACATCGAGCGCAGGCCGTTGTGCCCACCCTCGCCGCCACCGCACTTGACCCGCACCTGGCCGTACCCGATGTCCAGCTCGTCGTGCGTCGCGATCACCTGCGCCGGCGGCACCTTGTAGAACTGCGCCAGCGCCACCACCGGCCCGCCGGACAGATTCATGTACGTCAGTGGCTTGACCAGCACCAGCTTCGGCCCGCCGAAACCCAGTCGCCCCTCGGCCACCTCGGCAACCGCCCGCTTGTGCCGGCCGAACCGCGCGCCGATCCGCCCGGCCAGCAGGTCCGCCACCATGAACCCGACGTTGTGCCGGTTCCCGGCGTACTCCCGGCCCGGGTTTCCCAGGCCGACCACCAGCCACGGCCCCGCCTCGTCCGTCACGACCCGCCCCTCCCGATGTCCGTCCCACCGACTCCCGATACGACAACAGGCGCCCCCGAACGCTCGGGGACGCCTGCCGCACAGTACGAACCGATCAGGCCTCGGTGCGCGCCTCGGTGTTCTCCCCGCCCTCGGCGGTCGGGGCGGCGTCCGCGCCCTCGGAGCCCTCGGTGCCCTCGCCGACCTCGGCCTCGGCCTCCTCGGTGGCCTCCTCGACCTCCGGCAGCGTCGCCTCGAGCTGCTCGGCGGTCGGCGCGGCGGTCACCGCGGCGACCGTCAGCTCCGGGTCGACGGCCAGCTCGACACCGGCCGGCAACTGCACGTCAGCGGCGGTCACCTGGGAGCCCGCCTCCAGGCCCTCGATCGACGCCTCGAGGTGGTCCGGCACCTTGGTGGCGTCGGCGGTCACCGAGAGGGTGTCGTGGTCGTGCACGATCAGGGTGTCCCGTGCGGCCTCACCGGTCAGCTGGATCGGGACCTCGACGGTGACCTTCTCGCCCCGGCGGACCAGGATGAGGTCGACGTGCTCGAAGGTGTCGCGAATCGGGTCACGCTGGATCGCCTTCGGCAGCGCCAGCACCTGGGTGCCGTCGGTGATGTCGATCGCGAAGAGCTGGTTGGCGCCACCCTTGCGGATCGCCGCGGCGAACTCCCGGGACGGCAGCGCGATGTGCTTGGGCTTCTCGCCGTGGCCGTACAGCACGGCGGGCACCTTGCCGGCCCGGCGGGTACGACGGGCACCACCCTTGCCGAACTCGGTACGGGGCTCGGCGCTGATCTTTACCTCGGACACGGGGAAACTCCTGATGCTTTCGCTGCGGCGGCTTGTCGTCTTGCGGTGCTGGGGCGAGGGGCTCGCTGGGGCTCATGCGTCATGAACGACTGCCCGGAGCACCGCGTCGATGACGGTGCCTCCGTGCGGCGCTATTCAGCGGCCCGCCGGGCACCCTCGCCGTGGCAACCGCACCAGTCTACCCGAGCTGATTCCGAGGTTTCCGGCAGTCCCCAGGTCACCACTCACAAACGGGCGCCGGACGCGCGCCCGACGCCGCTGAGGGCCGTTCCCGCCGGCTGGGACGCCGGCGGGAACGGGCCCTCACCGCAGCGCGACGCTCAGCTCAGGCCACCGAAGAGGGTGGTCACCGAGCCGTCGTCGAAGACCTCCCGGATCGCCCGCGCCAGCAGCGGCGCGATCGACAGCACGGTCAGCTTGTCCAGCTGCTTCTCCGGTGGCAACGGCAGCGTGTTGGTCACCACGACCTCGCTGATCGAGCTGTTCTTCAGCCGCTCGGTGGCCGGGTCCGACAGCAGCGCGTGGGTGGACGCGACGACGATCTCCGCCGCGCCCGACTCCTTGAGGATGTCCGCCGCGCCGGTGATCGTGCCCCCGGTGTCGATCATGTCGTCGACGATCAGGCAGACCCGACCCTCGACCTCGCCGACCACCCGGTTGGCCACCACCTGGTTCGGCTTCATCGGGTCGCGGGTCTTGTGGATGAACGCCAGCGGGCAACCGCCCAGCCGGTCGGTCCACCGCTCGGCCACCCGCACCCGACCCGAATCCGGTGCCACCACGGTCATCGGCCGGCCGGCGTACTTGCGCTCCACGTACTCGGCCAGGATGTCCATCGCGAAGAGGTGGTCGACCGGGCCGTCGAAGAAGCCCTGGATCTGCGCGGTGTGCAGGTCGACGGTGAGGATCCGGTTCGCGCCGGCCGTCTTCAGCAGGTCCGCCACCAGCCGGGCCGAGATCGGCTCCCGACCCCGGTGCTTCTTGTCCTGCCGCGCGTACGGGTAGAACGGCAGCACCACGGTGATCCGCTTGGCCGACCCCCGCTTCAGCGCGTCCACCATGATCAGGGTCTCCATGACCCAGGTGTTCACCCCGTGCGTCACGGACTGCACCACGAAGGCGTCCGAACCACGGACCGAGTCCTTGAACCGTACGAAGATCTCGCCGTTGGCGAACTCGTACGCGTCGGCCGGCGTCGGCGCGACGCCGAGCACCTCGCCGATCTCCTTGGCCAGCTCCGGAAAACCACGTCCGGAGAAGAGCATCAGGCTTTTGCGGTTTTCGGCGACGATGCTGCCCATGGGCCCGTCTGCTCCCGTTTGTCGGTGGTACCCGGCCCGGTGGTGGTGGGTCGGGGACTATTCGGTTGCAGTATCTCCCGTGCCGGAGGTGCCGCCCACCGTCTCGGTCTGCCCGTGCATTGCCTCACTGTCGCTTGCGGTACCGGCCACACCCGACGCACCCTCAGCAGCCCGCAGCGCACGCTCGGCCGCCGCCGCGGAGACCGTTCCGGGGCGCTTGCGCGCCACCCAGCCCTCGATGTTGCGCTGCGGCGCGCGGGTCACCCCGAGCGCGCCCGGCGGCACATCCTGAGCGATCGCGCTACCCGCCGCCACGTACGCCCCGGCGCCCACCTCGACCGGTGCGATCAGGCTCGTGTCGCAGCCGACGAACGCGCCCTCGCCCACGACCGTCCGGTTCTTGTGCACCCCATCGTAGTTGACGAAGATCGTCGCCGCGCCGATGTTCGCCTTCGCGCCGATCGTCGCGTCACCCACGTACGACAGGTGCGGCACCTTCGCACCCGGGCCGACCTCGGAGTTCTTCACCTCGACGAACGTGCCGACCTTGGCCTTCTCCGCCAACCGCGCGTCCGGGCGCAGGTACGCGTACGGCCCGACGCTGGCCCCCGGCCCGATCTCGGCGCCCACCGCGTGGCTGCGCAGAACGGTCGCGCCCGCGCCGACCACCGTGTCGATCAGCGTGACGTCCGGGCCGATCTGCGCGCCCGCCCCGACCACGGTGCCGCCGCGCAGCTGGGTGTTCTGGTCGATCACCGCGTCGCGGTCCAAGGCCACCGTCACGTCGATCCAGGTGGTCACCGGGTCGAGCAGGCTCACGCCGGTGCGCATCCACGCCTCGTTGACCCGGTCGCGCAGCAGCCGGCGCAGCGTCGCCAGCTCCACCCGGTCGTTGCAGCCCAACGTCTCGACGTGGTCCACGGCCACGTGCACCGCGACCGGCTCGCCGGCCGAGCGGAGCAG
Source organism: Micromonospora sp. NPDC005163 (assembly GCF_053599835.1). Lineage (NCBI taxonomy): Bacteria > Bacillati > Actinomycetota > Actinomycetes > Micromonosporales > Micromonosporaceae > Micromonospora > Micromonospora sp. NPDC005163. Next base: position 25,305 of record NZ_JBSFYP010000001.1, on the reverse strand, counting down.
GCCGAAGACGTCGGTCAGGTACTCCTCACCCTGATCGTTGTCGGTGGAGAGCTTGCCCAGCGCGTCGCGCAGCCGCACCGCGTCGAACGCGTAGATACCGGCGTTGATCTCCCGGATCGCGCGCTGCGCAGCGTCGGCGTCGCGCTCCTCGACGATCTGCTCCAGCCGACCGTCGTCGTCCCGGACGATCCGCCCGAGCCCGGTCGGGTCGGGCACCTCGGCGGCCAGCACGGTGGCCGCCGCGCCGGCCTCCTCGTGTGCGGACACCAGCGCGCCCACCGTCTCCGGCCGCAACAGCGGCACGTCCCCGTTGATCACCACGACCGTGCCGGCGCCCTCGGGCACGGCGTCCAGCGCGATGCGGACGGCGTGCCCGGTGCCGAGCTGCTCGGCCTGGAGCACCGGCGTGGCCTCCGGGGCGACCTCGGTCAGGTGGCCCCGGACCTGGTCGGCGCCGTGCCCCACCACCACGACGGTGCGGTCGGCGGCCAGCGGCGCGGCCGCGCTCAGCACGTGACCGAGCAGGGTCCGGCCGAGCAGGGGGTGCAGCACCTTGGGCAGTGTCGACTTCATCCGCTTGCCCTCACCGGCGGCGAGCACGACGACGGTACGAAGGTGGGGCTGGGGCACGATGTGGCTCCCGTCGGGACGGCGGACACTCTCGCGGTCATGCTAACCGCGCCGCCGGGAACGTCTCCGCCTTACCCCACTGGAACCTAAACCAGACTTAGGGGGCAGCTCGGCCGCCAGGGTTCGAACCTGAAATACGGGTACCAAAGACCCGGGTGTTGCCAATTACACCACGGCCGATCAGCAACGCGAGCGCGTCACATCCGGGGATGGGGATCCCGCCGCTACACCTTAGCGCCCCGCCCGCCGGACGCCATCGCTCATTCCGCCACGCCCAGGCGGCGGCGGCCCGGACGGGCGGATCCGGACGAAGGGGGATCACCTCGGGGGCGTCGTCGACAACGCCGAACCTCGATGCCTCCCGACCGCACATCGCGACCCGCAGCGCCGCCCCGGCCCTGCCGGGATGGGGCCGACGGCACCACTGCCCGCAGCCCTGATCAGGGCTCTGACCTGGCCCTCAGCACGACTTCGGAAAGTTCCCCGTGCGATCTACGGTGCCGTAAGTTACGGTGACGTAGGCGTAGCTTCGTGATCGTTTCCGTCCCCTCTGCGAGGTCCCATGTCGACCGCTCTGCTCGAACCCAACACCGCCGGGCCCGGCCCGAAACCCCTCACCGACGGCAGCCAGTCCCCCGGCATCCTGGTCGCCCTCTGGGCCTTCGTCGTGATCCCCTTCGTCGCCCTGCTGGTCGCCGTGCCGGTGGCGTGGGGCGGCTGGCTGGGCTGGACCGACATCGCCATCGGCCTGGTCTGGTACGTGGTCTCCGGGCTCGGCATCACGGTCGGCTTCCACCGCTACTTCACGCACGGCTCGTTCAAGGCCAAGCGGTGGCTGCGGGTGACGTTGGCGGTCGCGGGTTCGTTGGCGGTGCAGGGCGAGATCATCCAGTGGGTGGCCGACCACCGACGGCACCACGCCTTCTCCGACCTGGAGGGCGACCCGCACTCGCCGTGGCGCTTCGGCACCAGCCTCTGGGCACTGACCCGGGGCCTGTTCCACGCCCACGTCGGCTGGTTGTTCCGGCGCGAGCTGTCCAATCGTGAGCGGTTCGCCCCCGACCTGCTGGCCGACCATGACATCCGCCGGGTGGACCGACTCTTCCCGCTGCTGGTCGCCATCTCGCTGCTCGGCCCGGCGCTGATCGGCGGCCTGGTGACCTGGTCCTGGCAGGGCGCGCTCACCGCGTTCTTCTGGGCCGGGCTGGTCCGGATCGGCCTGCTGCACCACGTCACCTGGGCGATCAACTCGGTCTGCCACGTCTACGGCGAGCGTCCGTTCGCCATGCGCCAGGGCGACCGGGCGTCGAACTTCTGGCCGCTGGCGATCCTGTCGTTCGGCGAGAGCTGGCACAACCTGCACCACGCCGACCCGACCAGCGCCCGACACGGCGTGCTGCGTGGTCAGGTGGACATCTCCGCCCGGGTGATCTGGCTGTTCGAGAAGGTCGGCGCCGCGTCGCAGGTGCGCTGGCCGAAGCCGGAGCGTCTCGCGGCGAAGCTGGTGAAGCCGGTCGCACCCCGCTAAAAGCGGGCGGTGCTCCGGGAGGCCGCCTGGCAGGATGGCCGGGTGACCGAGCGACGCGGGGGGACCGGACGGCTCGGCGGCCGGGGAGCCGGGCCCGATCCGGGTACGGTCGGACGGCGCGGCTGGGCGGTCGGACCGCCCGCCAGTGAGGCGACGACGTGAACGGGCACAGCGGAGGCACCATCCCACGGCAGGGCGTGACCGAGCGCCAGCGAGGCGGCGACATGCCTGAGCTCAAAGACGGAGCGGGGGGCCGGCGTGCGACGCCGGCTCCACCCGCCAAACCCACCTCCCGGGTCCGCATGTCAGCGGCCCAGCGGCGGGAGCAGTTGATCGCGACCGGCCGGCAACTCTTCGCCGAGCGCGGTTTCGACGCCACCTCCATCGAGGAGGTGGCGGCCCGCGCCAAGGTCTCCAAGCCGGTGGTGTACGAGCACTTCGGCGGCAAGGAAGGGCTCTACGCGGTGGTGGTGGACCGGGAGGTCCGGGCACTGCTCGACCGGATCACCACGGCCTTGACCGCCGGGCACCCGAGGGAGTTGCTCGAGCAGGCGGCGATGGCCCTGCTGGGCTACATCGAGGAGGAGACCAGCGGGTTCCGGGTGCTGGTCCGCGAATCGCCGGTGATGTCCGCGACGGGCAACTTCATCAGCGTGATGAACGACGTGGCACACCAGGTCGAGCACATCCTGGGCGCCGAGTTCAAGAGCCGCGGGTACGACCCGAAGCTGGCGGAGCTGTACTCGCAGTCGCTGGTGGGCATGGTGGCGCTGACCGGCCGCTGGTGGCTGGAGGTGCGCAAGCCGCGCAAGGAGACGGTGGCGGCACACCTGGTCAACCTGGCGTGGAACGGGTTGTCCCACCTGGAGGCGAAGCCGACGCTGATCACCGCCCGCCGACGCTGACCACGGTCAGCGGCGGGTGTGCACCTCGGCCACCGGGTGACTGCGGTTGCGACGTTCCGCCTCGGCGTGGTCCTCGGGGCCGACCTTGTCGTACAGGCCGGTGCCGAGAAGGATCAGGCCGAACAGCATCGACACGACCACGGTCGACATCGAGAAGTTGAGGAAGTTCGCGTCGGTCTGCAGCACGGACATCATCAGGATGCTGGTCACCAGGAACACCACGCCGGCCGTGAGGTTCATGTAGTGGCCGAGGTTGGTGCGCCGGGACGCCCCGATGATCAGAACGACTCCGAAGACCACTGAGGCGAGCGAGAAGGCCAGGTTGGTGCGCAGCCCGAGCACCCAGTGGCTGCCCCGGTTGAAGAGCGGATCTCCGAGCGTCTGGGCGACGCCCCAGACGCCGAAGACCAGGATGTAGACGCCGATCAGGCCGGCGAGGACCCGGTAGAGCGGCCGTGCCGGATGGTTCACCGGAAAGTGCGCCATGCCCTGATCCCCATCCACCCGAGAAAGACCATTTCAGGAGGATTGTCACCTGAGGCAGAGGGGGCTGTCCGGAGAACCACAAAGGCGGTAGGTCCGCCGCAGGCCGGACCGAGTCAGGTTTTCGCCGGAGCCCGAGCTGCGCACGGATCAAGCCTGACCGCCGGAGCAGCTCGGGCTCCGGCGAAAACCCACCACCGCAACCAGCAAGAACTCAGAGCACCAGGCGAGCCTTCTGGAACGCCTCCGCCTCGTCGTCCGTGCCGACCTTGCCGTACATGCCGACCATCAGCAGCACCAGGGCCGCCGCCATCACCACGACCACGGTGGTGATGCTGAAGTTGAGGAAGTTGGCGTCGGTCCGGATGAACGCGAGGCCGCCCAGGCTGATCACCATCAGGGCGTACGCCAGCCACTGGTTGATCGCCACGTCGATGTTGCGGCCGAGTGCGGTGCCAGCCAGCACGAGGAGCCCGAGCAGCACGCTGAGCAGCGAGAAGCCGATGTTGGTGCCCTGGCCGAGGACCTTGGTGTCGTCCTGCGCGAAAATCTCGTTGCCGGCGCTCGCGATGATGCCGAGCACACCGAAGACCACCAGGTAAAGACCGGTCAGCCCGCCGATCGCCCGGTAGATCGGCCGCGCGGGGTGGTTGACGGGGGTGTGGGCCATCTGAGTCTCCAACGCCGTGGGGTGAGGTGTCGTGGACGATTGTCCCGCACGCGGAGATGTGACGCCGCACACGGCCCCCGGGCGGCGCGCCCCGCCCGGATCAGGTCTCGGGCAGGTCCTCGGCGAGCGTCATCCAGGTCTCCTCGATCCGCTCCCGCTCGGCGCGCAGATCCTTGAGCTGGGTGTCCAATTCGGCGACCCGGGCGTAGTCCGTGGCGTCGGCGGCGAGCTGGCCGAGCAGCGTGGCCTCGCGCTGGTCGAGCTTGCCGAGCTGGCGTTCCAGCCGGGTCAACTCCTTGCGGGCCTGTCGGACCTCGGCGGCGGACATTCCCGTCGCGCCGGTGCCGGTCGGCACGGCGGCCGGGCCGGCGCCCGGGGTGGCGCCAGCCCGGGAGGGCCCGGCTCGCTCGGCGGTCCGGGCGAGGTACTCGTCGACGCCTCCGGGCAGGTGCACCAGCCGGCCGTCACCGAACATCCCGTACGCCGTGTCGGTGACCCGTTCGATGAGGTAGCGGTCGTGGCTGGCCACGATGATCGTGCCGGGCCAGGAGTCGAGCAGGTCCTCCAGGGCAGCGAGGGTGTCGGTGTCCAGGTCGTTGGTGGGCTCGTCGAAGAGCAGCACGTTGGGCTCCCCGGCGAGCAGCCGCAGCATCTGCAGCCGGCGGCGTTCCCCGCCCGAGAGGTCGCTGACCGGGGTCCAGAGCCGTCGGTCGTCGAAGCCGAAGACCTCGGCGAGCTGGGCGGCGGAGACCTCCCGGTCGCCGAGCTGGACCCGGCGGGCGACCTCCTCGACGGCTTCGAGCACGCGCAGGTGCCCGGGCAGCTCGGCGAGCTCCTGGGAGAGAAAAGCCGGCCGCACGGTGGTACCGGTGCCGAGCCGGCCACCGTCGGGGCGGGTGATGCCGGCGAGCATCCGCAGCAGCGTGGTCTTGCCGGCGCCGTTGGCGCCGAGGATCGCGATCCGGTCGCCGGGCCCGACCAGCCAGGTGACGTCCCGCAGGATCTCCTTGGGGCCGGCGTGCAGCTCGACGTTCTCCAGGTCGTAGACCTGCTTGCCGAGCCGGGAGGTGGCCATCCGCTGCAGCGACATGGTGTCGCGCGCCGGCGGCACGTCGGCGATCAGGGCGTTCGCGGCGTCGATGCGGAACTGGGGCTTCGAGGTACGCGCCGGCGGGCCGCGGCGCAGCCAGGCGATCTCCTTGCGAAGCAGGTTCTGGCGGCGGGCCTCGGTGGCGGCGGCGACGCGCTCGCGCTCGGCGCGGGCCAGGATCCAGGCGGCGAAGCCGCCCTCGTAGGCGCGGACGGTCTGGTCGGCGACCTCCCACGTGGTGGTGCAGACCGCGTCCAGGAACCACCGGTCGTGGGTGACCACGACCAGGGCACCCTTGCGACCGACCAGGTGCCGGGCCAGCCAGTCGACACCGCCCACGTCGAGGTGGTTCGTGGGCTCGTCGAGGATCAGCAGGTCGGAGTCGCGCACGAGCAGCGCGGCGAGCGCCACCCGGCGCCGTTCGCCGCCGGACATCGGGCCGACCGGCTGGTCGAGGCCGAGGTGCGGCATGCCGAGGCCATCGAGGATGGCGCGCACCCCGGCGTCACCGGCCCACTCGTGCTCGGCGCCCATGCCCTCGGCGAGCCAGGCGGTGCCGAGCACGACGTCCCGGACGGTGGCCTCGGGGGCGAGGGTGAGCTGCTGCGGCAGCCAGAGCACCCGCAGGTCGCGGCGGTGGGTGACCCGGCCGTCGTCGGGATCCTCCTGCTTGGTGAGCAGCCGCAGCAGGGTGGACTTGCCGGCGCCGTTGAGGCCGACCACGCCGATCCGGTCGGCGTCGTCCAGACCGAGCGAGACGTCCGTGAGCAGCCGCCCCGCGGCGCCGTACCCCTTGGACACCCGGTCCAGATTGACGATGTTCGCCACGTTCCACCCTTCATGATCAAGGCGTCCCGGTGCCGGCGGGCACCTGGACGCCTGCCACAAGGGTACGCGGACGCCCCAGCCTCCCGCGCCGCGCGCCCGCAGCGCGGGAGGGACGGGACGTCAGCCGACGCGGGCTCCGGCGACCGGGCCGTGCGCGACCCGCGCCTCCCGGCACACGCCCACGGCGGTCAGCTCGGCGGCGATCCGCTCAGCGGCGGCCGCGTCGGCGGCGAGGAAGACACAGGTCGGGCCGGAGCCGGAGACAAGGCCGGCGAGCGCACCGGCCGCCTCGCCGGCCTTGAGGGTGTCGGCCAGCGCCGGGCGCATGGCCAGCGCCGCGTCCTGGAGATCGTTGCCGAGGGTGCGGGCGAGCACCCGGGGGTCACGCTGGCGCAGCGCGCCCAGCAGCGCGTCGGTGCTGCCCAGCGGGGCACCGGCGGTGCGGGCGTCGCGGAGCCGGTCCAACTCGCGGTAGGCGGCCGGGGTGGACAGGCCGCCGTCGGCGATCGCCACCACCCAGTGCCAGGAGGTGGGGCGTACCAGCACGGGGCTGACCGCCTCACCCCGGCCGGTCCCCAGCGCGGTGCCACCGTAGATCAGGAACGGCACGTCGGAGCCGAGGTCGGCGGCGATCCCGGCCAGCTCGTCACGGGACAGCCCGGTGCCCCAGAGCGCGTCGCAGGCCACCAGCGCGGCGGCGGCGTCGGCGCTGCCGCCGGCCAGCCCGCCGGCGAGCGGGATCTGCTTGCGCAGGTGCAGCCGGGCGTGCGGCAGCACCCCGGCGTACCCGGCCAGGGCGTGCGCGGCGCGGATCACCAGGTTGGTGTCGTCCAGCGCCAGTTCGCCGGTGCCTTCGCCCTCCATCGTCAGGGCGAGCGTGTCGCCCCGACGGGCGGTCAGCTCGTCGTAGATGGAGATCGCGTGGTAGACGGTGTTCAGCTCGTGGTAGCCGTCGCGGCGCAGCGGGCCCACCCCGAGGTGCAGGTTGACCTTGGCCGGCACCCGGACCTTGACCGGTCCGATGGCTCCGCGGCGCTCGTCGTCCTCGTCCGGTCGCCAGGCCTCGGTCACGGGGCGATGTCCCGAACGGCCAGGCGGATGTCGAACGACTTGATCACGATCAGCTCCTCGGCGTGGTCGGCATTCACCCGTACGCCTCCTCGGCGGGCACGGCGTCAGCCTACTTCGCGGCCGGCGTACCGACCGGAGCCGACGCGGCGATGGCGGCGAACTGCTCGACGGTCAGCGACTCCCCCCGGGCGCCGGGGTCGACGCCGGCCGCCGTGAGCGTGGCGGCCGCCCGGTCGGCGCCGCCGGCCCAGCCGGCCAACGCGGCGCGCAGGGTCTTTCGGCGCTGCGCGAACGCGGCGTCCACAACGGCGAAGACCCGTTCCCGGGGTACGTCGGCTCGGGGTGGCTCGCGGCGGGTGAAGGCGACCAGGCCGGAGTCGACGTTGGGCACCGGCCAGAAGACGTTCGGCGGCACCCGGCCGGCGCCTCGCGCCTGGGCGTACCAGGCGAGCTTCACCGACGGGATGCCGTACACCTTGGAACCGGGGCCGGCGACCAGCCGGTCGGCGACCTCCTTCTGCACCATCACCAGGCCCTTGCGCAGGCTGGGCAGCTCGGCGAGCAGGTGCAGCACCACGGGCACGGCCACGTTGTAGGGCAGGTTGGCCACCAGCGCGGTCGGCGGCGGGTCGGCCAGCTCGGCGGCGTCGACGCGCAGCGCGTCGGCGCGGTGCACGGTGAGCCGGCCGGCGTCCGCGCCGGCGTGCCGGGTGGCGGTCTCCGGCAGCGCGCCGGCGAGCACCGGGTCGATCTCCACGGCGTGCACGTGCCCGGCGACCGGCAGCAGCCCGAGGGTGAGCGAGCCGAGCCCTGGGCCGACCTCCAGGGCCACGTCGTCGGGGGTCAGGCCGGCGGCGGTGACGATCCGGCGCACGGTGTTCGGGTCGTGCACGAAGTTCTGGCCCAGCTTCTTGGTGGGCGCGACGCCCAGCCGGGCGGCGAGTTCCCGGATCTCCGCCGGGCCGAGGAGTCCGGTCATGGCTGGCAGCGTATGCGCCCGCACCCCGCCGTTAGGAAGGGCCCCTTGTACAACACCAGGCGATTGCAAGGTGCCGCCCTTCCTAACGTCCGGGCGTGCGATGGGGCCGGGCTCACCACGGGCCGAAGACGCGGTCGCCGGTGGCGGAGATGGCCGCGCACAGCTCGTCCAGGTCGGCGCCGGTGGTCGCGGCGAGCGAGCGGACGGTGAGCGGGATCAGGTACGAGGCGTTCGGCCGGCCGCGGTACGGCGTCGGGGTGAGGTAGGGAGCGTCGGTCTCCACCAGGATCTGGTCCACGGGGGTGAGCGCGGCGGCCTCGCGGAGCGCGGCGGCGCTGCCGAAGGTGACGGTGCCGGCGAAGCTGAGCACGTACCCGCGGCGGACGCACTCGCGGGCGAAGTCGGCGTCACCGGAGAAGCAGTGCAGCACCACGGTGTCCGGAGCGCCCTCGTCGTCGAGGATCCGCAGCACGTCGGCGTGCGCGTCCCGATCGTGGATCACCAACGCCCGGCCGTACCGCTTGGCGATCGCGATGTGCGCCCGGAAGCTCTCCTCCTGCGCGGCACGCCCCTCGTCGCCGGTGCGGAAGAAGTCCATCCCGGTCTCGCCGATGCCCCGGACCCGGTCGCGGGCGGCGAGTGAATCGATCTCCCGCAGCGCCTCGTCGAGGTCGGCCAGCCGGGGCGCCTCGTTGGGGTGCAGGGCCACCGTGGCCAGCACGGCGGGATGCCGGTCGGCGATTTCCACGCCCCACCGGGAGGAGACCACGTCCACCCCCACCTGGACCAGCCGGTCCACGCCGACCTTCGCGGCCAGCGAGATCGCCACGGCGACTGGGTCGTCGGCCGGCCCGCCGCCGGGTACGCCGGCCTCGCTGACGGTGATGTCCAGGTGGGTGTGGCTGTCCAGCACCGGCCGGGGCAGCGGCTCGGGGGCGGGCGGGAACTCTCCGGCCCGCCGTGCGGCACGCTCTCGGCGGGTTTCAGCAGGCTCGCTCATCAGCGACAGCATCACACACCGGGGCTGTCCATCCACCCGCCACCCGACGTTCACCTCGCCTACGCCGCGCGACTCTACCGTCGCCGCGTGGGCGGACTGAGTGCGTCACCGGGCCGACGCGACAGCGTGACGGCCCGCATCTCACCGAGTGGAGGGAGGTGACGGCATGAGCGTCACTCCCCAGGCCAGCGACGCCGCCAGCGAACGTACCGGGCTGCGCGTGGCGTTCGGCGGCGGCGTCTACCCGGCCGAGGAGATCGCCCGCGGCGCCGCGTACGAGCTGTTCAGCGCCGACGAGGTGCCCGGTTTCGAGTGGGCTCCCCGACCCGGCAGCGCCCTGCCGTGGCACCGGTTCGTGCACGTCACCGAGGTGACGGCGGTGCACGGGGCGGTGGAGCCGGCCGAGGAGCCGGACACGCCGCTGATGCTGCCGGCACACCGGGAGCGGGGGTGGGCGCAGCTGCACCAGCTCAGCCAGCAGCCGGCCGCGGCGGGTGACCCGATGGTGGCAGCGGCACGCGCGTCGGCGGTGGTCCGGCGGGGCACCCGGATGGTGAAGGTGCTCTCCCCCCGACAGCTCGCCGGGTACGTGCGGGGGTGGTTGCCGCACGGCTTCTGCTACCGGGAGCACGACGTGGCACACCTGCGTACGCCGGCGGCGACCACGGTGCTGCGCACCGACGGCGAGGTCGGCCGGGACGGCCTGGATGTGGCGTACGCCCTGCGCTGGCGGGCTGCCGACCCGGGTGACTACGACGTGCCGGTCGGCGAGGCGCACCACGGTCTGACCGCGCTGGCGCCCCGGGACCGGCTGGGCCCGCCGGTGCTGGGTACCGGGTTCGTGCCGAGCAACGCCCAGCTCATTCCGGAGTTCATCACCCGGGACTTCGCCGACCTGCCGATGCCCGCGAACGCCGCCCTGCTCGCCTACCCTGCGGAGGGGGTGGAGGTGGTGCTCTACACCTATCAGGCCGAGCAGCGCGGGTGGCTGCGGATGGTGGGCCCGCAGTGGCGGCACCTGCTGGCCGCGGTGCCGGGTCTCTCCCCGGACCAGGAGTACGTGCCGACCGGGGACGCGCCGCGCTCCACCCAGCTGGTCGGCGTGCACGGCGACGGCGAGTACGAGGCGGTGGCGGACCTGCCCGGCGGGTTCCGGGTGCTGGCGATGACCCGGGCGGCCCGCTACCCGGTGGACGCGGTGGCCCGCCGGATCCGGTTCGCCCGGTGGCGGGGCGTGCCCTGCCTGGTGCTGCGGGAGGAGGCCGGTTGGCTGCGGCTGCGGCTGCGCCAGCCGGATCCGGACACGGTGCTCACGACCGGGGCGCAGTGCCACGATCGTGGCGTCTACGAGACCTGGGCGCCGGTCGCCGAGGTGACCGACGATCAGGTGATGGACACCCGGTACGCGCTGTGAAGCCCAGCGGCGGCACGGCGCCCGGGTGGGCGCCGTGCCGCCGCACGGCGACGTCCTGCGCTCAGCCGGCCAGCCGGGCCAGCTCCTCGTCGACGATCGACGGGTCGAGCTTGCGGAACACGGGCTTCGGCGCGGCCAGCGGACGGCCGGCCTCCAGCGGCACCGACTCCCAGCGCGCGCCGACCGTGTAGTCCCCGGTCAGCACCGGGTACGCCGGCCCGCCGTCCAGGTCGTCGACCTGCTCGATGACGGGCATCGGCGCGTGCACGCCGGTGCGGCCGAGCAGCTCGTGCACCTGCTGCGCGGAGTGCGGCAGGAACGGGGTGAGCAGCGTGTTGGCGTCGCTGATCACCTGGAGGGCGACGTGCAGGATGGTGCCCATGCGGGGCTTGTCCGCCTCGGCCTTGAGCTTCCACGGCGCCTGCTCGGACAGGTACTTGTTGGCTTCGGCGACCACCTTCATGGCCTCACCGATCGCCTGCTTCTGCCGGTGCCGGCCGATCAGGTCGCCGACCGTGGTGAAGCCGGCACGGGCCACCGCGAGCAGTGCCTCGTCGGCCTCGGTGAGGCCGGCCGGGTCGACCGGCGGGATGGCGCCGAAGTTCTTCGCCGCCATCGAGACGCACCGGTTGACCAGGTTTCCCCAGCCGGCGACCAGCTCGTCGTTGTTGCGGCGAAGGAACTCCGCCCAGGTGAAGTCGGTGTCGTTGCTCTCCGGGCCGGCGGCGGCGATGAAGTAGCGCAGCGCGTCGGCGTCGTAGCGCTCCAGGAAGTCCCGGACGTAGATGACCACCTTGCGGGACGAGGAGAACTTGCGCCCCTCCATGGTCAGGTACTCGCTGGAGACCACCTCGGTGGGCAGGTTGAGCTGGCCCAGCTCGCCCGGCTCACCGTCGCGGGAGCCCTCGCCGGAGTATCCGGAGAGCAGCGCCGGCCAGATCACCGAGTGGAAGACGATGTTGTCCTTGCCCATGAAGTAGTAGGACCGGGCGTCCTTGCCCTCCCCGTCGGCGGACCACCACTTCCGCCACGCCTCGGGATCGCCGGTGCGGCGGGCCCACTCGATCGAGGCGGACAGGTAGCCGATCACCGCGTCGAACCAGACGTAGATCCGCTTGTCCGGCCGGTCCCGCCAGCCGTCCAACGGGATCGGTACGCCCCACTCCAGGTCCCGGGTGATCGCCCGCGGCTGGAGGTCGTCGAGCAGGTTGCGGGAGAACCGCAGCACGTTGGGCCGCCACCCCTCCCGGGTGTCCAGCCACTGCCGCAGGACGTCGGCCAGCGCGGGCAGGTCCAGGAAGAAGTGCTCGGTCTCGACGAACTTCGGAGTTTCCCCGTTGATCCGCGACTTCGGGTCGATCAGGTCGATCGGGTCGAGCTGGTTGCCGCAGTTGTCGCACTGGTCACCGCGGGCGCTGTCGTACCCGCAGATCGGGCAGGTGCCCTCGATGTACCGGTCGGGCAGGGTGCGCCCGGTGGACGGGGAGATCGCGCCCATGGTGGTCTTCGGCACGATGTAGCCGTTGCGGTACATCCCCTCGAACAGCTCCTGCACCACCGCGTAGTGGTTGCGGGTGGTGGTGCGGGTGAACAGGTCGTAGGAGAGGCCCAGGCCGTGCAGGTCCTCGACGATCACCCTGTTGTACCGGTCGGCCAGCTCGCGCGGGGTGACCCCGTCGGCGTCGGCCTGCACCTGGATGGGGGTGCCGTGTTCGTCGGTGCCCGAGACCATGAGCACGTCGTGGCCGGCCATCCGCATGTACCGGGCGAAGACGTCGGAGGGAACGCCGAAACCGGAAACGTGGCCGATGTGGCGTGGGCCGTTGGCGTACGGCCAGGCCACTGCCGCGAGAACGTGACTCATGAGCAGCAAGCCTAGTGACCTCTCCGGGACGCCCGCGAACCAATGGGGGGTGCGGGGTCGGCGGACCGGTCCGGGCACCCCGCCCATTGGTCCGATTTGTGTCGACACGCGCTCAGCCTGCCCGATCCGACTCCGGCACCGGTGTGCAATGAACGTCGTGACTGGCAGACGAGCGGCCCGGGACCACGATGACCGTCCCACCGGGCCGACGGTCGGCGGCGACCCCAGCCCCGAGCCCGGCGGGGCGCGTGGTGGAACGGTCGCGCCCCAGCCCCGGCTGGTGCCCGGCGCCACCGCTTCACCGGCCCCCGCCGGCCGGCCCGGCAGGCAGCGGCCCACGCCGGCGGGGCGGACAGCCACGCCGAAGCCGGACGGCACGGCGGGGACCGCCGCGGCTCCGGGCCGTCCCACGCCGGCCGCGCGGGCACCCACCTCGGCTCGTCCCACGCCGGCGGGCCGGTCGGGCGGCAGGGCACCGGCCGGCGGCGAGCCCGCGGCGGCCGTCGAGCTGCAGCCGACCACCGGGGCGCCGGTGGACGCGGTGCCGCGCCGGGTGCCGGTCCGGCAGCACAGCCGCTGGCACCGGGGCGCCCGCCGGACCGACGGCGACACGCCGCCGGATGGTGACGACGGCACCTACTGGGCGCCGATCGAGCAGGTGCACTGGGACGGCACCCCGGTCCGGGACGATCCCGCACCGGAGCGGGACCGGGGCTCCGGCGCGGCCCGGCGCCGGGCACCGACCCGCACCACTCCACCCCCCGAGCCGCTGCCCGGGCTCGCGGTGCTGGTGCTGCTGAGCCTGGTCGCGGCCTTCTTCGCCTGGGTCAGCGCCGGCCCGTTCTGGCTCGCGGTCGGGCATGCCCGGGTCGGCACGGTGGTGATCGACGACTGCACCGGCGGCGGGCTCACCCAGCGCTGCCGGGGAATCTTCACGGCGGACGACGGGCGGTTCCTGGCACACGGGGTACGGGTCGGCGGCGTACCCGCCGGTCGGGACGTCCCCGGGACGGCGCTGCCGGCGCGGATGGCCGGCCCCGACGGCGGCACCGCGTACGTCGACACCGGCGTGGCCCGGCACCTCCGCTGGCTGCCCGGCCTGCTGGTGGTGCTCGGCTGCGCCGCCGGTATCGCCCGGTGGACCGGAGCGACGCGGCTGCCGGGCCGACGGAACCGCCGCTGGGCGGTCGCGGTCGCCGTCGCCGGCCCGGTGCTGATCACTCTCGGTTTCCTCGCCGCCGCGTGGTGACCCGTCCGCCCGGTGCGCTCCCGCCTGCGGGACCGACCACCCGGTGAACCCGGTCCGACGCGCCGCGAACGTGGGTCAGCTGTGCACGATGGTGTAGACGTCGCGGCGGCGCAGGGCGTACTCGGTGGCGACGTCGGTGATGGCGTCGCGGCGTGACCGGCCGGCCGCCTCCCGCTCGGCGACCGCCGCGCGCAGGGTGTCGTCGTCGGGGCGTTCCGCGGCGGTCACCGGCGCCCCGGCCACCACCAGGGTGATCTCCCCGCGCGGATCTCCCTCGGCGGCCCACCGGGCCAGCTCGCCGAGCGGGCGGCGCAGGACCTCCTCGTAGGTCTTGGTGAGCTCCCGGCAGAGCGCCGCCGGCCGGTCCGCCCCGAACGTCTCGGCCAGGTCGGCGAGCGCCGCTCCGATCCGGTGCGGCGCCTCGAAGAAGACGAGGGTGCGCTCCTCGGCGGCGAGGGCGCGCAGCCGGGATCGGCGGGCGCCGGGAGTACGGGGAAGGAAGCCCTCGAAGCAGAACCGGTCGCAGGGCAGCCCGGAGACGGCCAACGCGGTGGTCACCGCACTCGGCCCGGGCGCGACGCTGACCGGCGCCCCGACGTCCAGTGCGGCCCGGACCAGCCGGTAGCCGGGGTCGGAGACGCTCGGCATCCCGCCGTCGGTCACCAGCGCCACCACGTACCCGCCGAGGATGACTTCGACCAGCTCGGGGGTACGTCGCTCCTCGTTGCCCTCGAAGTAGGAGACGATCCGGCCGCCGACGGTGATGTCGAGGTCGCGGGCCAGCCGGGTGAGCCGGCGAGTGTCCTCGGCGGCCACCACGTCGGCGCTGCTCAGGACCTCCCGGAACCGGGCCGAGGCGTCGGCGGGGTTGCCGAGCGGGGCGCCGAGCAGGATCAGGCGCCCAGCTTCGGACATTTCACCCACAGGATCGTCTCCTTCGTTGACAGCGGATACCGGTATCAGGGACGACGGACGCCACCGGACACGTTGGCAGCCTACGATCGCCGGGTGACGAGTGCGTCGACAGCGCAGAGCCCGAGCGCCGACCCGGCAAAGATGGTCGACGTGACGAGCGACCAGAGCCCCGACCAGGAGTCCGCGTCGCCCCCCGCCGGCGGTGGCGCGGTGTCCGGCGGGGTCCGCCGACGGTTCACCACCGTCGACACCCGGCTGGACCGCTTCTCGTGGCTGGCCACCGCCGTCGTGGTGGCCATCGCGGCGATCCTGCGCTTCGTCGGCCTGTCCAGCCCGAAGGGCAAGATCTTCGACGAGACGTACTACGCCAAGGACGCCTACGGGCTGATCAGCCGCGGCGTCGAGTGGAACTACAAGGACAACGCCCCGTCGTACGTGGTGCACCCCCCGCTGGGCAAGTGGCTGATCGGCCTCGGCGAGTGGGCCTTCGGCTATCAGGACGTCGAGTCGAAGGTCTCCGTCCCCGGGCACCTGATGACGACCGCCCCGGAGTTCGGCTGGCGGTTCTCGGCGGCCGTGGTCGGCACGCTGTCGGTGCTGCTGCTGGTCCGCATCGGGCGGCGGATGTTCCGCTCGACGGTGCTGGGCTGCGCGGCCGGCCTGCTGCTCGCTCTGGACGGCTTCCACCTGGTGCTGTCCCGCGCGGCGCTGCTCGACATCTTCCTGCTCTTCTTCGTGCTGGCCGCGTTCGGCGCGCTGGTGCTCGACCGCGACGCCCGCCGCCGGCGCTGGGCGCGGGCGCTCGACGACGGGTTCGACCCGTCCCTGCCCGGCCGCGCCGGCCGGCCGCCGACCGGCTGGCGCACCTGGCCGTGGTGGCGGCTCGCCGCCGGGGTGCTGCTCGGCTGCGCCTGCGCGGTGAAGTGGAGCGCGCTCTACTTCGTGCCGGCCTTCGCGCTGCTGGTGCTCCTCTGGGAGGTCGGCGTCCGCCGCTCGGCCGGGGTCCGCCGGCCCTGGCGGGACACCCTGCTCGACGAGCTGCCCTGGCTGGTGCTGGCCGGCGTGCTGATGGTGGGCACCTACCTGGCCACCTGGTCGGGCTGGCTGCTCAGCGACGACGGCTACTACCGGCTCGCGTCGTCCTATCCGAACGCCCCGCTCAGCGACACCCCGGTGATCGGTCCGCTGATCAACCTCTTCGAGTACCACCGGGCGGCATTCGGCTTCCACACCGGGCTGGACACCCCGCACAAATACCAGTCGTGGCCCTGGCAGTGGCTTCTGCTCGGCCGTCCGGTGGCGTTCCACTGGTCCGGCGATGGCGCCTGTGGCGCGCCGTCCTGCGCCTCGGAGATCTTGCTGCTCGGCACCCCGCTGCTCTGGTGGTCGTTCCTGCCCGCCCTGGTGGCGCTGGTCTGGCTGGGTGTGGCTCGCCGCGACTGGCGGGCCGGAGCGCTCCTGCTCAGCGTGGCGGCCGGGCTGCTGCCCTGGTTCGTGTTCGCCCTCGACGGCCGGACGATGTTCTCGTTCTACGCCGCACCCGCGCTGCCCTTCCTGGTGCTGGCCGTCGTCTACGTGCTGGGTGCGCTGATCGCCCCGGCCGGGGGTGACGTCGGCGAGGTGGCGCCACTGGTGCCCGGCGACCCGGGCTATGAACGCCGGTTGGTGGGCAGCATCGCGGCCGGCGCGTACGTGCTGCTGGTGGCGCTCTGCTTCGCGTACTTCTATCCGATCTTCGTGGGTCGGCTGATCCCGTACTCGGACTGGCTGTCCCGCATGTGGCTGGACGGGCGCTGGATATAAGCATCGGCAGGCGACGCGCCGCTCAGCGCGACGGAAACGGGCCCGCACGCTTCGGCGTGCGGGCCCGTTCTACACAGATGCGCGCCCCGATCGCCTGCCACGGGGGAAGCGGGCGATTGGGGCGCGCATGAGCAGCTTAACCACCGCGCACCACCGGCACAACGGGTCGACTTGGGTCAGATTTCCGACGGATGCGGGCCGGGCCGACGCCTCCCCTCCGGCCGTTGACCGAGGGTGACCCGGCGTGGACTCAGCGCCCCGAACGAGCAGGCCCGAGGCCGCGCGACCCCGCTCGCCGCGCCCACGTCCGGCGCCCGCCGGACCGGTGCCCGGCGGTCACCAACCACCACCCAAATGATCATCCAAAGTGGATCTAACTACACTGCGGGCCGTGATCAACTTCAGACGATCGGCGGCCGTCCTTCTCGGACTGCTGGCGACCACCGCGCTGACCGGGCCGGTCCCGGCGGCGGCCGACGAGGAGCCGGTGGCCGAGCCGCCCCGGGTCGAGCTGGTGCTCGACGTCAGCGGCTCGATGCGGGCCGCGGACATCGACGGGCATAGCCGAATCTCAGTCGCCCAGCAGGCGTTCAACGAGGTCGTGGACGCACTGCCCGCCGAGACACAGCTCGGCATCCGGGTGCTCGGCGCGACCTACCGGGGCAAGGACAAGAAGGCCGGCTGCCAGGACACCCAGCAGATCGTGCCCGTCGGGCCGGTGGACCGTGCGCGCGCCAAGGCGGCGGTGGCGACGCTACGACCGACCGGGTTCACGCCGGTCGGCCTCGCGCTGCGCTCCGCCGCGCAGGACCTGGGCACCGGCGCCACCACCCGACGGATCGTGCTGATCACCGACGGCGAGGACACCTGCGCCCCGCCGGACCCGTGCGAGGTGGCCCGCGAGCTGGCCGCCCAGGGCACCAGTTTGGTGGTCGACACGCTCGGCCTGGCCCCCGACGAGAAAGTCCGTCGGCAGCTGCTCTGCATCGCCGGCGCGACCGGCGGCACCTACACCGCGGCGCAGAGCGCCGAGGAGCTGACCGACCGGATCAAGCAACTCGTCGAGCGTGCCGGTGACACGCACACCCGGGCCCCGACCGTGGTCGGCGGCGCGAACGCCTGCGACTCGGCGCCACTGCTGGCCCCCGGCGTCTACGCCGACCGGGAGGCGTTCTCCGAGCACCGTTACTACCGGGTGCCGGTGCGCCCCGGGCAGGAGCTGCGCGCGTCGGTGAGCATGGCTCTGGACCGGCCGGTGAACCGGGACTACGGGGTGCTGCTGCGGGCCACCGCGGCGGACGGCCGGGAACTGGTCCGTGGCGCGGACGCCGGCAGCGGGCGCGCCGACGTGCTCTCCGCCGGGCTGCGCTGGTCGGCCAGCGCCGACGACGAGGACGCCGTCGAGGCCGAGGAGACCGCGGCAGCGGCCATCGAGCCCACCACCGTCTGCCTGGTGGTGAGCAACTCCTTCGCCCCGCGCCCAGGCACCGCGGCGACGCCCGGCATGCCGGTCGAGCTGACCGTCGACGTGGTCGCCGCCGCGCCCGCGCCGGACGGGCCCGACCTCGGCCGGGGCTGGGCGCTGCTCGCCCTGCTCACCGTGGCCGGCCTGCTCACCGGACTACTCGCCGGCCTGCTCACCCGCTGGTGGGTCGCCACCTGGAGGGAGAACTGATGCGTACCGCACTGTTCCGGTCGCTGGCGGCGGTCCTCGCCGCCGGCGGGTCCGCGCTGCTGCCCGCGGCGGCCGTCGCCGCCCCCACCCCCTCGCCGGGCGCCACGCCGGTGACCCGGGCCGGCACGTCGTTCCTGACCGCCACGCCGATCACCGCCGGGCAACCGGTGCGGGTGGACGCCTCGGTCGGCGACCACCTCTACTGGTCCTTCCCGGCAACGGCCGGGCAGGTGCAGGAGATCAGCGCCACCGTCACCTTGCCGAAGGCACGCGGCGGTGATTCCACCTGGACCGTCGACGTCTTCGACGGGTTGCGCCGGCGGCAGGCGTGCACCGCCGGGGCGCAGACCCCGACGGTGGACGCGCGGGCGTCGAGCGTGGCGCTGGGCTGCACGCTGCGCGAGGTGCGGCCCTGGGCGGAGCCGTGGTCGGCCGATCCGCTGCCCGGCACGTACGTCATCCGGCTCTCCGTGGTGGACCTGCCGGAACCGGACCTGGGCGCGCCGATCGACGTCGACCTGCTGGTCGGCACCGTCGCCGACCGGGGCGCCTCGGCCGACGACGGTGAGTTGGCCGCGCCGCTGGTGCCGAACACCAAGGCGGGCACGGTGCTCACCGCCGTACCGGCGGCCGACGCGGAGGCCGACGACGAGGGTGACTCACTGGCGGACTGGCTGCCGGATCTCGGCTCGCGCTGGGTCTGGACCGGCATCGGCGGTGTGCTGGCCGCGGTAGCCGGCGTCGTCGGCTTCGCCCTGACCCGGCGACCCCGGCGCGGCTGAACGAGCCCGACCCCCGGTGGCCCCGCCCGGCGGCGGGGCCACCGGCGGGCTCAGGCGCGTCGCGAGCCGCGCGGCAGCCAGCCGATGAACCGATCCTGGAGGGACATCACCGGGGCGGCGCGCAGGTCCTCCGTGGCGGCGGCGAGACAGGAGCCCAGGTAGACGCTGAGCATCGCCCGGTCACCCCCGTATTCGGCCAGCAGCCGGCTGCGCTTCGTCGCGCACGGCCACTCTTCGCCGCAGGAGCCGCAGCTCCAGCCGGGGGTTGTCGGGGCGTGATCGTCAGCCCGTCCTCCCGGCCGTTCCGCACCATCGGTCATCGCACGTCCTCTCCAGATGTCCGCAGGACTGGCGGTTGCCGAGCCCCGGTCAGCGGCTGATGGTGGCCCCCCGGTGTCATCAGTGCGAGCGCTGCGCGTCCCTCCGGTGTTACATCCTTCCGGTACGTTCTCCCCTCGTGGCAGTCGGAAAGTTGACGGTCGACCCGAAGTCGGCGCAGCGCGTCCCTATCTACCGACCGGTAGCCGGCAATGCGTGACCTGCTGCCCGCGACGGTGGCGGTGGCCGTCGCCGGCCCGGACGACTGGGTCGGGGAACTGCTCGCCGCGGAGCAGGCCTGCCTGGGCGAGCGGGCGGTTCAGACCCGCCGGCGGGACTTCACCGCCGGGCGGGTCTGCGCCCGCCGGGCGATGGCCGGCCTCGGCCTGCCACCGGCCGCCGTTCCGGCCGCCGCCGACCGCGCGCCGGTCTGGCCGGCCGGGGTGGTCGGCAGCATCACCCACACCACCGGCTACTGCGCCGCCGCGGCGGCGCGCAGCACCGACCTCCGGTCCGTCGGAATGGACGCCGAGCAGCACCGCGAGATAAATGAGGGAGTACGCCGACTCGTGCTGCTGCCCGAGGAGGAGGAGGCCTGCGCGCGGCTGCCCCGCGGCGTCTCCTGGCCGGTCGTGCTGTTCAGCGCCAAGGAGACCGTCTACAAGGTCTGGTACCCGGTCGTCGGGAGTTGGCTGGACTTCCACGACGCCCGGCTCGATCTCGACCCGGACGCCGGCACGTTCACCGCCCGGATCGCACCGGCCCGGGTGGACGCGGCGGCGGTCACCGACCCGCCGGCCACGGTCAGCGGCCGGTTCGTGGTCGCCGACGGGCTGGTCCGCACCGCCGCCGTTCTCCCGCTGCGCTGACACCCAGCGTCCGGCACCGGACCGTCCACCGTGGTGGTCCGGCGTGGGACGGGATCTGGCGCGGCGACCGGTCGGTCAATGACGCACGGTAGCGTCGGCGGGTTCGCGAACCGCACGTACCGAGGCGTCAAGGAGTACGGTGACCCACCCCCAGCCCCCCGTCGGGCCGCAGGACCCCCAACAGCCGAACCCGGAGCCGCCGACCCAACCGTTCCCGGCGACACCGCAGCAGTCCGCCGCCGAGCCGACGGTCCCGCAGGCGCCCGTGCCGCCCAACCCGTGGTCGGCAGGGGGGAACGCGCCGCAGGCGCCGTACGCCAGCCCGCCGTACCCGACCGCGCCGGACCAGGCCTGGCCGCCGCCGCCGTTCTCGGGCGGCGCGTACCCGGGAGCGGGCGGCGGCGCGTACCCGCCACCCGGCGGGCCGGGCCACCCGCTCACCATGCCGCCGCCCGTACCCGCGAAGAACTCCAAGAAGACCGTGGTGGTCATCGCGGTCACCGCGGCCGTGCTCACCCTGCTGTGCTGCGCCGGCGGCATCGTGGCGGTGGTCATCGGGGCGAACCGGGCCGCCAACGACGTGACCGAAGCCCTGCCGGCCCCGGGCGTGACCCGGGGCGTCGGGCAGCCGCCGATCGGCGCCCCCTCGTCGGCCCCGCGCTCGTCGGCCCCGCCCTCGACGGACGACGACACCCGGAACATGTCGCCCGGGGACACCCTGGTCATCGACGGCGACGACGGCACCGTCGAGATCACGGTGACGAAGTTCAGCACCTCCACCAAGCCCTGCAAGTCGTACGGCCTCAAGCCGGACGAGGGCATGTACGTGATCGCGGACGTGACGGTCGCAGTCACCAAGGGCACCGGTTCGACGAACCCGCTCTTCTTCCAATGGGTCGCCGCCGACGGCACCGAGACCAACGCGATCGGTGGGGCCTTCTCGGGCTGCGGCAAGCCCATGCCCGCCGGCAACGACCTGACCGCCGGCACCAAGCGCACCGGCAGCGTCGTGTTCGACGTGCCCGACACCAAGGGTGTGCTGGAGTACCAGCACGAGTTCGAGACCGCCGGCTCCTGGAAGCCCTGACGTTTTCCCCGACGGAGGGCGGGGACGCAAGTCAGGAGAGGCGTCCCGCCGCGACGAAAGGGAGGCGACATGAGCGTGGAGAGGGCGAACGACCAGGTTGAGCGCGTGGCCGGTCCGGCGAAGGCGCAGGTGGGCAACATGACCCGGAACGAGCGGTCACAGGCGGATCACGTGGCGCAGCGCGATGAGATCCGGGGCAACCAGCCCGGCGAGCACGTCCAGGAGGACGCCCGGGACGTTTCGGACGACTTCACCAGCTGACGCGCCACTGCGGTGGCGCCCCGTCTGGCGTGCCGGGGGCGCCACCGCACGGCTGGCAGCCGGTGCCCATCCCTGGCGGGTTCGTCGTGCGCGCGAAGGACGACGGTCAGCCGAAGGTGTCGCTGCAGACGCGCCAGCCCGGTTCGGTCTCGAGCCGGAGACTAACCGACGTCGTCGCACCGGAACCGCCGGTCAGTCGCACGGTCACGAACGCACTGCTGCCGGCTTCATTGCCGAATCCGGCCCGCCCGAGATCGTGGGAGACCGGGCGGCCCAGTCGCTCCACCGCCTCGGTGAACTCTTCGACGCTGATTCGGACCTTCACCTCCGAACACATCGAGCGGTAAGCGGTGTCGTCCTGGTTCTGCTCCAGGTGCTGCACGAACCGATCGGCTGCGGCTCGCGCCTCATCGATGTCCGGGCCGCCGTACATCCACACCAGAAAGCCGAGCACCGGAAGGAATGCCGCCGCCAGCAGCGCCACCACGCAGGCGGCGGCGACGGCCCACGGCCCCCAGCCTCGCTGGCCAACGGCCCCGGGCGGCGTGTGCATCGGTGGCGTCATACCCGGCACGCTAGCCACGGCGAGTCAGGTCCCGAACACGACCGGAGCACAGATCGATCTCGGCCGCGGTTACCGTGCCCACGCCTCCTTGGCGGTGACGACCGGACGGTCGGTGCGTACCGATTCCTCGATGGCGAGGCTGATGAGGTGGTCCTGGCACGCCTCCGCCAGGGGATACGGCGCCGGGCCTTCCTCCCGTGCCCAGGCGCCGGCGCGAGCCATGATGTCGGCCACGGCGATGTCGTCGTCGGACATTCCACTGCCGACGAACGGATTGCGGTAGACCACGGCGCCGTCGAAGCTGATGTGCTTCAGGTCGAGCCCTTCGAGGTTCAGGTCGACGCCGGTCTGCCGCCGCACCAGGGACGACTCCACCGGCGTGGCCGGATCGACCAGGCGGACCACCCGATCGTCCACCAGCTCGCCGAGCGACCCCCGCACCACCAACCGGCGGGTACGCAGGGGGTTCCACCACTGGTTGTCGGTGAAGTCGTACAGCCCCATCCGCCCGCCGAAGTCGATGGTGGCGAGGGTGGTGGAGAGTTGCTGCGGGGTGGCGTCACCGCTCCAGCCGGCGGGTGACAACGGGTTGGCCAGTGGCGCGACGAACGCCCGCGCGTTGACCTCGGCGACGTCGTACCCGACGCCGAGCAGACCACGGATCAGCGAGACCGCGTGGTACAGGTGCGTGGAGGAGACCTGGACGGAGGTCGGCTCACCGAGCACCTCGGCGCGGATCACCTCCAGCCGGGCCGCGTGCCCGGGCATCAGCAGGTACTGCTCGGCGACCTGCACCAGGTCACTGCCTCCGACGTCGGACCAGAGGGACCGCAGCCCCGCCAGGTCGGGCGCGGGCGGCGTCTCGGCGAGCACCGGCACCCCGGCCGCGACCAGGTCGCGGGTCGCCTCGGGCGTCACCGACCAGGGCACCGACACGATGACGAAGTCCGGCCGCTCGTGGGCGAGCAGTTCGGCCGTCGTGCGGAAGGTCCGCACGCCCCACTCGGCCGCCACCGCGGCACCGCGCGATTCGGTACGCGTGACCACCCCGGCCGCGCGGAACCGCTCCGGCAGCAGTCGAGCCAGGCGGAGGAAGAACTCGCCCCGCCAACCACTGCCAACGAGGCCGAACCTGGTCTGGACCGCCGATGTCATGTGGACTCCTCACGTCGAGTCCGGATGCTAGTCGGCCGATTCGCTAGGGTTGCCCGGGATCCGCGCCAGCAGAGAGGCGGAGGATGGTCACCAACCCGTCGCTGGACTACTACCTGATCCTGGCCGGTCATCCGGCCGGCGAGGTCGAGGGGATCGTCGTCGAGGAGTTCACCCGCCACCCCGACCATACGACCGCAGGCCTGGACAGCGCGGGCTGGACGCCCGCGGGTGCCGGCTGGTGGAGTTCCGCTTCGTTCAGCCGCCGCATGCGCTCCGACCCGGAGCTGCTGGCGAGGGTGCTCCCCACCTGCCGCAGCGGTGCGGAGAACGCCTGTCGCACACTCGGTGGCGGTCAACTTCCGGCCGAAGCGGTGCTGCGTACGTACTTCCACGACCACCAGCCGTTCCCGACCGTTCCGCCGCTGCGCTTCGGCCCCGCGCAGCCACCCGCCGGATTCCACGAGCGTCGCCTCTACCGTGTCCTCTTCGCCAAGGACCTCCGGGAGGAGCAGGTGGCGAGCTTGCGCACGGCCTGGCATTCGGCGGTCGACAGGTCGCCGGGGTCGGTTGCCGCCGGTCACCTGGAGCAGGGCGATGACCAGTTCACCTGGGACCTACGTCGAGTCGGGCACGGGCTCGCCTGGTGCCTGGACGTGACCGTCCTGGTGGGCAATGCCGACTCCGCGGCGGTGGCGGCCACCCTCTGCGACCTGACGAACGTTCTGCGTCAGCACGGCTTGATCCCGGTGACGACCGAGCGTTTCTCCTGATCCGTTCGGGTCTGTTCGGGACGCGCCAGTCGCCGATCGCCGTGGGAGGGGACTACTGATCGCCGCTGCCCGGAGTCTCCTCGTTGTTCCTGGCCAGCCCGCTGAGAAGCACATCGATCATGTGCCGCGCGCGGTAGTCGGGGAAGGTCTCGACGCCGATACACAGGTTGCCGATGGCGAGCATGAGGTCGTACGCCCGGGTGTCCGAATGCGTCTGGCCGGCGGCGGCTGATGCCTTGAGCAGCTGATCGAGCACGGGCAACAAGCGCTCGACGAACTCCGCGTGCAGACTTTCGAAGCCGGCCTGGTCCGAGCGCAACGCTTCAGCCAGACCGTGTTTGGTCACGAGGAAATCGGCGAAGCGAAGCACCCAGCGCCGGAGAGCATCGTACGGTGTCACACCAGGTTCGGCGACCGCCGTGTTGCCGGCGAGCGCGTCGAGTTGATGCCGAAACACCGCGACCACAAGGTCCGCCCGGGTCGGAAAGTGCCGGTAGACGGTGCCCATGCCGACACCCGCCTCGGCGGCGATGTTGCGCACGGGAGCGTCCACGCCGGAGCGCACGAAGACAACGCTGGCGGCCTCAAGAAGCGTGCGCTGGTTGCGCTGAGCGTCCGAACGCGGTCGCCGGCCGACGCGCGGAGGTGGTTCGGTAGTCGGTGGCATGGCGCACATCCCAACACTGGTTATATGGAGCGCTGCTCCGTATCGTAAGCGGAGCGACGCTCCGGAATCCGGCGTACAGGTCGACTCGTCCGTCGCCCTTCGCTGCTGTACAAGATCGAAAAAAGCCGTTTCCGACTCGCGGAAACGGCCTTGAACTGGGTGGAGCTGAGGGGATTTGAACCCCTGACCCCCTCGATGCGAACGAGGTGCGCTACCAGTCTGCGCCACAGCCCCTCCGCCGGCGAACCGGCTTCGGTCCCACCCGGCTTACACCGGGCGGGCCGGCAGCAAGGCTAACAGGTCGCCGGCCCCCACCGCGAATCCGCCCCCGGCGCGGCGCTCGCACCCACCCGAAGATCCACTCGACGTCCTGGAAACCGGGGCATGCGGGACGCCGCGACACCCCGACTTCCAGGAAACCGAGTCGATCAAGCGCCGCGGCGCGCGCCACTACCGGGCCGCCACTGCGGCCGTCGCACGCGCCGCAGCGGACTCGAGGCAAGCCGCCGCACTCAGGCCGTTCAGGCGCCGCGGCCGGCCTCGTAGGGGCGTCCGCGCAGGCCACCGGACCGCCGGTAGGAGACCGACGCACCGTTGACAGCCGCTGGCAGGTCGCCCGGCCGGTCCAGGCCCATGGCGGCGCGGCGTACCCCCTCGCGCTGGGCTGCCAGCCGACGCTGCGCCTCCCGACGGGCCGCGGCGCGGCGGGCCTGCTCGCGGCGCACCT